>NZ_JBSFOK010000001.1:0-421693 GCF_053587635.1 Streptomyces sp. NPDC003635
CTGGCGTTGATTTTTGGCACGCTGTTGAGTTCTCAAGGAACGGTCGCTTCCTTTGTACTCACCCTCTCGGGCTTTCCTCCGGGCTTCCCTTCGGTCTTGCGTTTCCGACTCTATCAGATCTTTCCGATCCGATTTCCTCGGTGCTTTCCAGGTTCTCGCTTTCGCGTTTCCCTTTCCGGCGGTGTCGACTCTATCAGATCCTTTCGGCGTCTGACGCCCAGTCAACCGGGCTTGTCCGCGCGGCCGTTGGGCCGTTCCGACGTTTCAAACCTTAGCGGATCCGCTCGGCAGTTCCTAATCGGGCTGCCGAACCCCATTCGAATTGAATTCGGGCACGCCGAATTCATCCCGGCTGGGAGATCGTGCTGTGGTTTGGTTTGCCGCTGCTGCGGCGGAGGTGTTGTCGGAGAACCGTTACGGCTCGGCGGCAACCCGAAGAACTCTACGGATCGGGCAGGGGGGTGTCAAGTGGCCCCTGTCAAGATCTTTAATCGAGGTCGGTGAGCCGGCCGCCCGCGTCCGGCTGGGCGTGCTCCACCCTGCGCAGGAGTCGGGTGAGCACTTCCCCCAGGGCGGTGCGCTCCTCGGCGGAGAGGTCCTGGAGCAGGTCCTCCTCGAAGCCCGAGGCCAGGCGCATCGCCTCCATCCACTTCTCCCGGCCCTCCGTCGTGAGCTCAACGATGACGCGGACCCGGTTGGACTCGTCGCGCTCCCGGGTCACCAGGCCCTCGGTGACCATGCGGTCGATCCGATGGGTCATAGCGGCGGGGGTGAGACCGAGGCGCTTGGCGAGGTCGCTCGGGCCCAGCCGGTACGGGGCGCCGGACAGCACGAGGGCCTTGAGGACCTCCCACTCGGTGTTGCTGATGCCGAGGGTGGCGGTCTGGCGGCCGTAGGCGACGTTCATCCGGCGGTTCAGCCGGGACAGTGCGGAGACGATCTTCTCGACCTGGGGGTCGAGGTCCTGGAACTCGCGCTGGTAGGCGGCGATCTGCTCTTCGAGTGTCGGCTCGCCGTTGGCGCCGGAGGTATCGCCCATGCGTCGCAGTATCGCACGACAGTAGTTGGCGTTGAAGTCCTTCCATGTGTACTCTTTAGCTTCGAACTTTAGCTTTGAAGTCTTCGGAGCTAACTACTTGAGGCCTCCACTTCAGGCCGGACTACTCGAGAGAGGTGAACGTGACCAGGGCGATGGGCGCGGCGATGCGCCGGATCCACGTGGGCAACGCACTCAGCGCGTTCGGGCTCGGTTTCACCGTCCCGTACCTGTACGTCTATGTGGCGCAGGTACGAGGGCTGGGTGCGGTGACGGCGGGTCTCGTGCTCGCCGTGTTCGCCGTGGCCGCGCTCGTCGTACTGCCGTTCGCCGGACGGGCCATCGTCCGACGCGGCCCGCTGCCGGTGCTGCTCGCCGCCCTGGTCACCGCCGCGCTCGGCGCGCTGAGCCTCGGCCTCGCCGGGAACGCCACGGCCGTACTGCTGTCGTCGGCCGCGCTGGGGGCCGGGCAGGCCGTGATGCAGCCGGCGCTGGCGACGATGATCGTGGACTGCTCGACCGCGGAAACGCGGTCGCGGGCGTTCGCGACGCAGTTCTTCCTGCAGAACCTCGGTCTCGGTGTCGGTGGCCTCATCGGCGGCCATCTGGTCGACACGAACCGGGTCTCCTCCTTCACGCTGCTGTTCGCGATCGAGGCGGCGATGTTCCTGCTGCTGGTGGTGGTGATGGCGACCGTGCGGATGCCGCACTCGCCGCGCATCGGGGGCGCGCCCGCGCAGTCGGCGAAGGGGAGCTGGAAGCAGCTGCTGGGGAACCGGGCGATGGTGCAGCTGTGCGTGCTGGGCTTCGTGCTGTTCTTCGCCTGCTACGGCCAGTTCGAGTCGGGTCTGAGCGCCTACGGGGTCGAGGCGGCCGGGATCTCCACGTCCGCCCTCGGGACGGCTCTCGCGGCCAACACCGCGATGATCGTCGTGGCGCAGTTCGCGGTGCTGAGGTTCGTGGAGCGGCGGCGCCGGTCCCGGGTGATCGCGGCGGTCGGGCTGATCTGGGCCGTGGCGTGGGTCGCGGCGGGGTACGCCGGGCTCGGGCACGGCAGCCAGGAGATGGCGACGGCGGCCTTCGTGTCGACGTACGCGTTGTTCGGGCTGGGTGAGGCGATGCTGTCGCCGACGGTCGCCCCGCTGGTGGCGGACCTCGCCCCCACGGGGATGGCGGGTCAGTACAACTCGGCCTTCGCCCTGGTGAAGCAGCTCGCGCTGGCCGTCGGTCCGGCGGTCGGCGGCCCGATGGGTGCCGCGCTGCACGCGCCGTACATCGTGACGTTCCTGCTGTTCTCGCTCGGCATCACGTACCTGGCGCTACGTCTGGGCCGCCGGTTGACGGTCGAGCAGGACCACCCGGCGCTGGCGAGGAGCCGGGTGGTGGCGGGCGGCACTCCGTCGCCGGAGACCGCCCCCGCTCACGCCTGAGCGCGCGGCAGCGCGAACTCGCACCACACCGCCTTGCCGCCGCCCGGGGTCTTGCGGGCGCCCCAGGACGAGGCGATGGTCGCGACGATGGCGATGCCCCGGCCCGATTCGTCGGCCGGGTCGGCGCGGCGGCGACGCGGCAGGTGGTCGTCGCCGTCGGTGACCTCGACGATGAGGCGGCGGTCCGTACGGCGCAGGCGCAGGCGCATGGGCGGGGTGCCGTGCTGGAGGCTGTTGGCCACCAGCTCGCTCGCCGCGAGGACGCCCAGGTCGTGCAGGTCCGCGGGGAAACGCCAGCTCGTCAGGACGCCGGAGGCGAAGGCACGCGCGCGTGGCGCGGCCTCCACCCCGCCCAGCAGTTCCAGCGCCGCGTTGCGGAACAGGTCGGCGTCAGGGCCCGTGCGCGCGGGGTGCTGGAGGACCAGGACCGCCACGTCGTCGTCGTGGTCCGCCGTGACGCCCGCCGAGCGGACCAGGCGGTCGCAGACGACCTGCGGGCTGCCCGTCGCGCCGGCCAGGGCGCGCTCCAGGGCCGCGATGCCCTCGTCAAGGTCCTCGTTCCGGCGCTCCACCAGGCCGTCCGTGTAGAGGACCGCCGTCGAGCCGGGGCTCAGTGGGATCGAGCCGGAGGCGTGGATCCAGCCGCCGGTGCCCAGCGGCGGCCCGGTCGGCTCGTCGGCGCGCAGGACCGTGCCGCTCTCGTCGCGGACGAGGATGGGCAGGTGCCCGGCGGAGGCGTACACCAGCCGCCCCTCGTTCGGGTCGTGGACGGCGTAGACGCAGGTCGCGATCTGGTTGGCGTCGATCTCCGTGGCGAGGCCGTCCAGGAGTTGCAGCACCTCGTGCGGCGGGAGGTCCAGTCGGGCGTACGCGCGGACCGCCGTGCGGAGCTGGCCCATCACGGCCGCCGCCCGCACGCCCCGGCCCATGACGTCGCCGATCACCAGGGCCGTACGGCCGCCGCCGAGGGTGATGACGTCGTACCAGTCGCCGCCGACCGCGGCCTCCGTGCCGCCCGGCTGGTAGGTGGCCGCGATGCGCAGGTCGTCCGGCTGTTCGAGTTCCTGGGGGAGCAGTGAGCGCTGCAGCGTCACCGCGGTCTCGCGCTGGCGGCGCTCGCTGGCGCGCAGCCGTTCGGCGGCCTCGGCGTGGTCGGTGACGTCGGTGGCGAAGACGAGAACACCGCTGCCGCCGCCCTCGCCTTCGGCGACCGGGGTGCAGGTGAAGGTGTAGGAGCGGCCGTCGGGGGCCTTGCGGGACTTGACCGTCCGGGGCTTGCCGCTGCGCAGGACCTGGTCGAACAGCGGGAGCAGGCCCAGTTCGTCCAGTTCCGGCAGGGCTTCCCGGGCCGGTTCGCCGAGCGGGCGGACGCCGAAGGCGCCGGCGTAGGCGTCGTTGACGTAGGCGAGGCGGTGGTCGGTGCCGTGGACCAGGGCGACGAGGGCCGGTACGCGGTCGAGGACTTCGCGTACGGGCAGTTCGTCGAGGGCGGGCAGGGGTGCGTCGGTGAGCTGCTCGGCTCTGGCCGCGGGGACGGAGCCGCCGCTGTCCCCGCGCCGCTCGGGGGTGACCGTGTGGTCGGTCCGCGCTGCGGCGCGGCGCTGCGTTCCGGGGAGCCGGGCGCTCCAGCGCGTGAAGTTCACGAATCCTTGCCTCGTGTCGTCGTCTTCGGCCAGCTCCGGACCCGGCCGGGGCGGAGAGTCGCCCGTCCGAGGGCGTCCAGCGTCGGGGGTCAGTGTGGCAGTGTGGCGGACCGGCCGACATCCGTCAGACGCCCGCCCGGCCGGTGGAGTTCCTGGGTCCGGTCAGGACGACCCCTTCGGGTCGTCGTCCGTGTCGACAGGAGGCTTTCCACCGGCCGCGAGTTCGAACTCCGCTCGGGGGTGTTCGAGCGAACCGAGCGACACGATCTCCCTCTTGAAGAGCCCCGACAGCGTCCACTCGGCCAGGACGCGCGCCTTGCGGTTGAAGGTGGGCACCCGGCTCAGGTGGTAGACGCGGTGCATGAACCAGGCGGGGTAGCCCTTCAGCTTGCGCCCGTAGACGTGGGCGACGCCTTTGTGCAGTCCGAGGGAGGCGACCGAGCCCGCGTACTGGTGGGAGTACGTCTGCAGCGGCTCCCCGCGCAGGGAGCGCACGACGTTGTCGCCGAGGGCCTTGGCCTGGCGCACCGCGTGCTGGGCGTTGGGGGCGGTCTCCGTGCCGGGCTCGCCGGCCGTGACGTCGGGGACGGCGGCCGCGTCTCCGGCCGCCCACGCGTGCGGGGCGCCGTCGATGGTCAGCTCGGCGGTGCATTTCAGCCGGCCCCGCTCGGTGAGCGGCAGGTCGGTGGCGGCGACGAGGGGGTGGGGTTTGACGCCGGCCGTCCACACGACCGTACGGGTCGGGAAGCGGGCGCCGTCACTGAGCACGGCGACCCGGTCGACGCAGGATTCCAGCCGGGTGTTCAGGCGTACGTCGATGTTGCGGCGGCGCAGTTCGGTGACCGTGTAGCGGCCCAGCTCCTCGCCGACCTCCGGAAGGATGCGGCCGGAGGCCTCGACGAGGATCCACTTCATGTCCTCGGGGAGGACGTTGTGGTAGTAGCGGGCGGCGTAGCGGGCCATGTCCTCGAGTTCGGCGAGCGCCTCGACTCCGGCGTAGCCGCCGCCGACGAAGACGAAGGTGAGGGCCGCGTCGCGGATCGCGGGGTCGCGGGTGGAGGAGGCGATGTCCATCTGCTCGATGACGTGGTTGCGCAGTCCGATGGCCTCTTCGACCGTCTTGAACCCGATGCCGTGGTCGGCGAGTCCGGGGACGGGGAGCGTGCGGGAGACCGAGCCGGGGGCGAGGACGAGTTCGTCGTAGGAGATGCGCTCGCCGCCGGTGCCCTCCTCCGCGGTGGCGAGGGTGGTGAGGGTCGCGGTGCGCTTGGTGTGGTCGATGGAGACGACCTCGCCGACGACGACCCGGCAGCGGTCGAGGAGGCGGCGCAGCGGTACGACGACGTGGCGGGGGGAGATCGAACCGGCCGCCGCCTCGGGGAGGAACGGCTGGTAGGTCATGTACGGGTCCGGTGTGACGACGGTGACCTCGACTTCTCCGCGTTTGATTTCCGGTTTCAACTTTCGCTGGAGTCGCAGAGCCGTGTACATCCCGACGTAGCCGCCGCCGACAACGAGAATGCGCGCACGTTCCTTCACCATCCCATGACGCACCCAGCGCTTGAGTTTGTCCACAGCCTCGGCAATTTGTGTGACCGCGCGCCTTCGGGCCACCGGGTTGGCCGAATTACCGGAGTGCGGGGAAGGCTCGCAGGTCAACGGGTGTGCGCCGGGGGGTCGGAGGGGGTGCAATCGGGACGTATACGACCCGTACGCCGATCGGGGGGCGCTCCGTGCGGAACGTGCCCCTTCTGAATTGACTCCCTCTCAACTATGTTCGTGTGTCGACGGGGTGTAGGGGGATGCGCTCGTCGGGCTCAACGGGTTCGCGACGGGCGGGCTCGGGTCCGGGCAGTTCCACCGCGCTCCGGCTATCTATGGCGGGGAGAGTCTCCGGGGGGAGACGTCATTACCGGGGGAACGCTTATGCATGTTCAGGACTCTCATTGGTCGTCCACGTCCGCCATCACAACCAGTGGCGGAGCGATGGGCGGAACGATGGGTGGAACCATGAACGCGGCGGGGAACGGACGCGGGGACAGCTCCCGCACGACTCCGCTGCGAGTCGACGCACAGCGCAATCTGGAGCACGTACTGCGCGCGGCACGCGAGGTCTTCGGCGAGCTGGGCTACGGCGCGCCGATGGAGGACGTGGCGCGGCGCGCGCGGGTCGGCGTGGGGACGGTGTACCGCCGCTTCCCGAGCAAGGACGTCCTGGTGCGCCGGATAGCCGAGGAGGAGACCTCCCGGCTGACCGACCAGGCCCGGGCGGCGCTCGGGCAGGAGGACGAGCCGTGGTCGGCGCTCTCGCGCTTCCTGCGCACCTCGGTGGCGTCCGGCGCCGGGCGGCTGCTGCCGCCGCAGGTGCTGCGCGTCGGGGTCGCGGAGGAGCGCGCGGACCACACCGGGTTCGACGAGGCGCGGGTGCCGCAGCAGCGGACACAGCCCGGCACGGGCGAGCTGCGGCTGGTACCCGGCGACACTCCGGCGGGCTCCGGTGCCGGCGTGGACGACGCGGGCGCTTCGGCGCTGCTCGAGGTCGTGGGGCAGCTCGTCGACCGGGCGCGCGAGGCGGGTGAGCTGCGCGCCGACGTGTCGGTGGCGGACGTGCTGCTGGTGATCGCGACGGCGGCGCCCTCGCTGCCGGACGCGGCGCAGCAGGCGGCGGCCTCGGCACGGCTGCTGGACATCCTGCTGGAAGGGCTGCGTTCGCGGCCGTCGTGACCGGCGGCGGGGCAATGCGCCGGGTGACTCGAAAAGGTGACGCCGGGGCGGGGCGCCAGGTGCGCCCCGCCCCGGAAACACTCGGGGAACATCTCGGGAATTCCGGGCTATTGCCTCAACTGCACTTCCGGAAACGTCATTTGAGCCTTCCCCGTAAGGGTGACGGCCAGTACCGCGGAAGAGGAAGTCCCCTCGGACGAGTGGAAGGCCCTCATCGCCGGCCGCTGACGAAAAGTCGATAGGGCACACTGACCCGGTGTTCGGGACTGGTTGGGCCGGCGGCGGGGGCTTTCCGCGATGAGCGTTGACGGGCGGGACGGGTCACTCGGCGACGGTGACGCGGAAGGCGGCGGCCCGGCCTCGCCGCACGTGCCGAGTCAGGGCGGACGCGCGGACCTGCCGCAGGGCGGCGAGTCTCCGGTGGCCAACATCCCGGCGCAGGGCGGGGAGCCCGTGGAGGGCAGCGTCCCCGCGCAGCGCGACCGGCGCGAGGACAGCGTCCTGCCGCCGCCCAGGGACCTGGCGCCGTCCGACGCCGAGTTGATCGGGCGGATGCGCGCGGGCGACGACACGGCCTACGAGGAGCTGTACCGCAGGCACTCCGACGCGGTCCGCCGGTACGCCCGCACCTGCTGCCGCGACGCGCACACCGCAGAGGACCTGACCGCCGAGGTCTTCGCCCGCATGCTCCAGGCCGTACGCGGCGGTTCGGGCCCCGAGCACGCCGTACGCGCGTATCTGCTCACCTCCGTCCGGCGCGTCGCCGCGACCTGGACGAAGTCCGCGAAGCGGGAGCAACTGGTCGACGACTTCGCGGTGTTCGCCTCCCAGGCGACACGGGTGTCGGAGGTGGCGGACGGCGACACGCTCGACCTCGGCGCGGATGTGCGCACGATGCACGAGGCCGAGCAGTCGATGGCGATGCAGGCCTTCCGGTCGCTGCCGGAGCGCTGGCAGGCCGTGCTGTGGCACACGGAGGTCGAGGACGAGTCCCCGAGCGAGGTCGCCACGCTCTTCGGGCTCGACGCCAACGGCACGCGCGTGCTCGCCAGCCGCGCCCGCGAGGGCCTCAAGCAGGCCTATCTCCAGGCCCACGTCAGCGCCACCCTCGCCAGCGACGAGGAGTGCGCCCGCTACGCCGACCGGCTCGGCGCCTACGCCCGTGGCAGCCTGCGCACCCGTGCCGAACGGGGCCTGCGCAAGCACCTGGAGGAGTGCGCCAAGTGCCGCCTGGCAGCGGGCCAGCTCAAGGAAGTCGCCAGCGGTATCCCGGCCGTCGTCCCGGTCGCGGTCATCGGCTGGTTCGGCGCCGCCGGGTACGCCAAGGTCGCCGCGCTCATCGCGGGCGGTACCGGAGCGGGCGCCGCGGGTGCCGCGGGCGCCGCCGCCGCGGCGGGCGGTTCCTCCTCGGGCGGTGCGGGCGCCGGAGGCGGCGCGGCGGCCTCCGAGGGGCTCGGCGCCCCGGTGAAGGCCGGTATCGCGGCCGGTGTGGTCGCCGTGGCCGCCGCGGCGGTGGCCCTGGCCCTGGTCGCCGACGACGACCGGGCGCCGAAGCCGGACGCCAAGCCGCCGGTCACCTCACCCACCCCGGTCGTCGAGGACGCCCCCACCCCCGAGCCCTCGAAGAGGGCGCCCACGCCGGCCCCGCCCGTCTTCGCCGCCGATCCGGCCCCGAAGCCCACAGCCACCCCCACACCGAGCCCGACCCCCACGCCAAAGCCGAAGCCCACCCCGACCCCCGCACCCACGCCGAAGCCCACCCCGCCCCCGACGCCCACCCCCACACCGACGCCGCCCCCGGCTCCCGCGCCACCGCCGGCCGAGTACCGGTGGAGCGAGCTGCGCTACGACGTCAACGGCGACGGCACCGCACCCGAGATGCGGATCGGGGAGAGCAGCTGGGTCTGGCAGCGGCAGGGTGCGTCGATCGGTGGCACCCGGTACGCGCACGGCGTCACCGTGCACGGCGCCTCCTCGGTCACCATCGACCTGAACCGGGCGTGCTCCACCTACCGGGCCGTGGTCGGCGTCGACGACATGAGCCTGGGCCTGGGGAAGATGCGGTTCTCCGTGTACGCGGACGGGGTCCGGCTGTGGCAGTCCGGGTACGTCAAGGGCGGCGACCCCGCGGTCTCCCTGTCGGTGAACATCGCCGGGCGCGAGACGGTCCGGCTGGTCGTGGAACCGCACAGCGCCTTCGACAAGCTGGTCCTCGCGGACTGGGCCGAGTCGAAGTTCCGCTGCGCCTAGGCGCGCCGGGCCGTGGCTCCGGCGCCGAGGGCGTTGCGCTGGGGAGTGATGCCGGCGGGCACCGCACGCGCGCGTGCCGGGGTTCCGGTCCAGCAGGTGCCCCGGCGGGCGAGCAGCCGTCGTAGCCACAGCTCCAGGGAGACCAGGTCCGCGAGGCCGTCCAGGGGCAGTGGTTCGCCCTCGGCGGCGGAACGCAGCGCCTTGCGGACCACGCGGGCCTCGACCAGGCCGGCCTCGGCGAGCAGCGGCGTACCGAACAGGGAGATCAGGTCGGTGGCCGCCACCCGCAGTCCGGTGCGGGCGGCCACCGCGGCGGGGGCGTGGGAGGGCGCGCCCCAGCCCGAGGGCAGGTCGGCCACGCCGGCGCCCTCCAGGACCGTGCGCAGGATCGCGGCACGCGCGCCGGGCTGGACACGCAGGGCCTCGGGAAGAGCGCGGCAGGCGCGGACGACCTGGTTGTCGAGGAACGGCGCGTGCAGGCGCTGGAAGCGGATCTCGGCGGCCTGCTCCAGCACGCGCACGTCCGCCGCGTGGCGGGCGAGGGCGGCACGGGCGCGGTAGTCGCCGGGGCGCTGTCCCGGGCCGACCCCGGAGCGGTTGGTGGCCCCTTGCAGGCGAACCGATACTTCAGCGAGCGCCTCCCCGGTCAGCCAGCGGGCCGCCGGGCCCGGTCTGGCCCAGGTGAGCGCCGCCAGCGACGCCCCCACGGCACCTCCGGGCTCGTCGAACCGGCGCTGCAGCAGCCGCTCGGCGAGCGCCTCGAGCCCGGTGCGATACGGCGTGCGCGCCAGCTTGCGGGCCGCGCCGTACACCCGCGCGGGAACCATCACCGAGCCGTCCGCCTTGGCGAGCGCGGCGACGGGTCGCACCAGGTGCCGGCGCTTGCGGTCCATCAACAGGTCCGTCAGCCGGGCCGGATGGGCGTCCAGGACCTGACGGGCGCCGTAGCCGGTGAAGTGGTCCGCGCTGCCCGCGGCGAGCCGCGCCCGGTGCCGGGCGGCCGTCACCAGGGACGACCCGGGTTCGTCGGTGAGCGGGCCGTCCAGATCGGCGTACGGCAGGGTCTCCTCGCCGCCGGTCACCACCACGTGGTGCAGGCGCGGGTTGGACGCGAGCGTGCCCGCCCGCTCCAGCTCCGCCTCCCGCCCGCCCACGGCGAGGTCGTTGAAGGTGACCGCCAGCAGCCGTTCCCCGGCGCCGGTGCCGTGTCCCAGCACCGTGCCCGGCATGCCGGGCAGGCCCGCGGCGAGCAGGGCGAGGGTGCCGGAGGCCGGGCCGCCGGAGAGGTCGGCGCCGATGCCGGGAACGGGCATCCCGCGCGCGGCACGGCGTTCGGCGGGGCCCATGCCCGGGACGGGCCCGGGGTCGATGTCGGCGCCGGGCACGTGCCGGGGTGCGGAGAGCCGGGCCCGTACCGCCTCCACGAGCGCGTCGCGCACGCCGCCGACCGCGCTGTCCGGGTCGGCCGGGGGAGCCGCCACCGCGAGGGAGGCGACCGGCTCGTACCCGGCGATCTCGCGCGCTCCGGCGCGCAGGATCAGGGCGTGCCCCGGCGGAATGCGCCGTACGCCGTCATAGGGCGTGGAGTCGTCCAGCGCCGCGGGGACGTCCGGGGCCGCCAGCAGGGCCGCCAGATGCCCGAAGTCGAGGTTGGCCTCGATGAGGTCGGCGAGGGGCAGCGCGGCGGTCGCGTAGGCCGTGCCGCCGGCCCAGGGGGTGTAGAACACCGGCCGGGCGCCCGCCAGATCGCCGCACACCATGACGCGGCGGCCGACCTGGACGACGGCCGTGTAGCTGCCCGGCCAGGCCGTCAGATGCCGAAGTGCCCCGCCGCGCGCGGCGAAGAGTCCGACCCGCAGCTGCTCGTCGCTCGCCCCGCAGATGCCGAGCACGGCGATCCGGGTCTGAGCGTCGGCCTGCACCACACGCACCTCGTCGGGGCGCCAGTCGCCGACCGCCCACAGCGGATCGGGGTCTCCCCACAGGAGTTGGGAGCCCACCGGGTGCACGGTCTCCCCGTCGGGCCCGGTGGCCCCCGCGGAACCGATCTGGGCGGCTCCCGCGGCGGTGCTGCTCCATCCCACCAACCACCGCATCGACGCCTCCACAGGCTGTGGACCACCAGTGCACCGCACGAACCGGTTCACCATGCTGCCATGAAGGACGCGCGCCGGAGACGCGGTGACACCGCTTGAGATCCTTGAATGCGCCCCTAATGGCGCCCCCGTGCGGCGGGCGTGTGGCGTCAACGCCCGTACGGGACACGGCGATCGCCGGGCCGCGGCGACGTGAATGCGCCCCCGGTTCACGCCCCGAAAACACCCTTCGCGCCGTCAAGTTCCGTGGTGGGAGCGGTGATCACCCAGAAAAGGCGGGGTCTATTTTCAGCCAATTCGGCGTGACGACGACAGCTTTGGCCACGCTCCGTACAGGCCCTGCGCACTACTTGGCGTGTGCGCAGTCCGGGAGGCGGGACTCGCCCCCCGGACCGTTCCGCCGCCCGCGGGGATGGAGGCGGCGGTGTCCCCCAGCCCACTGGATCCAGTACAGCGGGCCGACCCACGCACGATCCATGGAACCGCTCCCCCCGTGGCCGGAGAAGAGCGCACACACGGGCGCACAGCCACACAGCGGGAGCACGTCGCAACGGTCCGTACCTGAACCGCACTTCAGTACGGACCACAATCCCGCCATCCGGAAGAATGCCCCTTAACGCTTGGGATGCGGCGAACTACGCTGGGTTTACGAATGCCGCGTGGTTATGCCAGCGCGGCAGCCGTCTGTGTCGAGGGGTGGCGCATGTCCAGGGAGCAACGCGGGCCGAACGAAAAGCTCGGCGCCGTTCTCGCCCTCGCGGGAATCAGCAACGCAGGACTCGCGCGCCGCGTCAACGACCTTGGCGCTCAACGCGGGTTGACTCTTCGCTACGACAAGACGTCGGTGGCGCGCTGGGTGTCGAAGGGAATGGTGCCGCAGGGTGCGGCGCCGCACCTCATCGCCGCCGCCATCGGCCAGAAGCTCGGCCGCCCGGTGCCGCTCCACGAGATCGGCCTGGCGGACGCGGATCCCGCACCCGAGGTGGGCCTCGCCTTCCCCCGGGACGTCGGACAGGCGGTGCGGTCGGCGACGGATCTCTACCGCCTCGACCTCGCCGGCCGGCGCGCCGGCTCCGGCGGCATCTGGCAGTCGCTCGCCGGATCGTTCGCAGTGAGCGCGTACGCAACGCCCGCCTCCCGATGGCTGATAACCCCGGCCGACAGTTCGGTCGCGCGCGAGGTGAACCCCGCCGAGGGCTCCGGCGCACCGGCCAAAGTCGGCCACAGCGACGTGCAGAAACTGCGGGAGGCCGCCGAGGACGCCAGGCGCTGGGACTCCAAGTACGGAGGCGGCGACTGGCGTTCGTCCATGGTGCCCGAGTGTTTACGGGTGGAGGCGGCGCCGCTGCTGCTCGGCTCGTACTCCGACGAGGTCGGGCGGGCGCTGTTCGGGGCGAGCGCCGAGCTGACGCGTCTCGCCGGGTGGATGGCCTTCGACACCGGGCAGCAGGAGGCCGCGCAGCGGTACTACATCCAGGCGCTGCGGCTCGCCCGCGCGGCGGCGGACGTACCGCTGGGCGGGTACGTCCTGGCCTCGATGTCCCTGCAGGCGACCTACCGGGGCTTCGGCGACGAGGGCGTCGACCTCGCGCAGGCGGCCCTGGAGCGCAACCGCGGCCTGGCCACGGCCCGCACCATGAGCTTCTTCCGGCTGGTCGAGGCACGCGCGCACGCGCGCGCGGGTGACGCCCAGGCCGCCGGCGCCGCGCTCAAGGCGGCGGAGGGCTGGCTGGAGCGCTCGCGGGACGGCGACCAGGACCCGTCCTGGCTCGGCTTCTACTCCTACGACCGCTTCTGCGCGGACGCGGCCGAGTGCTACCGCGATCTGAAGGCACCACGTCAGGTGCGGCGGTTCACGGAGCAGGCGCTGTCGAAGCCGACGGAGGAGTTCGTGCGCTCGCACGGGCTGCGGCTCGTCGTCTCCGCGGTCGCCGAACTGGAGTCCGGCAACCTCGACGCGGCATGCGAGCAGGGCGTGCGGGCGGTGGAGGTCGCGGGGCGGATCTCCTCGGCGCGCACCACCGAGTACGTGAAGGATCTGCTGCACCGGCTGGAGCCGTACGGCGACGAGCCGCGGGTGGTGGAGCTGCGCGAGCGGGCCCGCCCGCTGCTGATGGCTCCGGCGTAGGTTCCCTCTCCTCTTCCCCCGGGTTTGAAGGCATTGTCAGTGGCGCAGTGCACTATCGAAGGCGGGAGGTGGTGCGGGTGCGGCCGGGGATCGTCTACGACTGCGATGTGCTCGTGATCGGCGCCGGGATCGTCGGGCTGTCCACGGCGTACGCGATCACGCGCGCCGCGCCGGGTACCCGCGTCACCGTGCTGGAGAAGGAGACCGGGCCCGCCCGGCACCAGACCGGGCGCAACAGCGGAGTGATCCACAGCGGGATCTACTACCGGCCCGACTCGCTGAAGGCGCGGTACGCGGTGCGCGGTGCCGCGGAGATGGTCAAGTTCTGCGCGGAGTACGACATCGATCACGCGGTCACCGGCAAGCTGATCGTCGCCACCGAGCGGGCGGAGCTGCCGAGACTGCACGCGCTGGTGCAGCGCGGGCGGGAGAACGGCATTCCGGTGCGGGAGCTGGGGGCCGCGCAGATCGCGGAGTACGAGCCCGAGGTGCGGGGCCTGGCGGCGATACAGGTCGGGACCACCGGGATCTGCGACTTCGTGGGGGTCGCGCGACGGCTGGCGGAGGCGTCCGGGGCGGAGATCCGGTTCGGCGCCCAGGTCGTACGGGTGGATCGGCGGCCGGAGCTGGGGGTGGCCGTGCGGACGTCCTCGGGTGACGTCGTGCGGGCCCGGGTGCTGGTGAACTGCGCCGGGCTGCACTGCGACGAGATCGCCCGGCTGACCGGGGACGAGCCGGGTATGCGGATCGTGCCGTTCCGGGGGGAGTACTACACGCTGGCGCGGCCTTCGCTGGTGCGGGGGCTGGTGTATCCGGTGCCGGATCCGGCGTTTCCCTTCCTCGGTGTGCATCTGACCCGGGGGATCGACGGGGCGGTGCACATCGGGCCCAACGCGGTGCCGGCGCTGGCCCGGGAGGGGTACGGCTGGGGGGTCGTACGGCCGCGGGAGCTGGGGGCGACGCTGGGGTGGCCGGGGGCGTGGGCGATAGGGCGGCGGCACTGGCGGTACGGGGCGGGGGAGCTGCGACGGTCGGTGTCGAAGGCCGCGTTCGTGTCGGCGGTGCGGAGGCTGTTGCCGGCGGTCACCTCGGAGGACCTGGTGCCCGCGGCGGCGGGAGTGCGGGCGCAGGCGGTGCTGCGGGACGGGACGCTGGTGGACGACTTCCTGATCCGGGAGGGGTCGCGGGCGGTGCATGTGCTGAACGCGCCGTCTCCGGCGGCTACGGCCTCGCTGCCGATCGGGAGAGAGGTGGCTCGGCGGGCGCTGGCCGTGCTGGGCGGGGTCTGAGCGGAGCCGCGGGTTGCGGTTTGCGGATCGGTGGGTGGGCTTCGCCGACCCGCGCCGACGGGGTGTCGCCCGCCCGCACCGACCAGATGTCGCCCGCCCGCGCCAACGGGGTGCCTCCACAGAAGTACGACAGCACGACTGCCCGCCGCCACGTCGGTCGTAGAATCGTTCCCACTGTGTCTGACTCCCTCTCCACCCCCGAAGCCCCCCAGCCCACCCCCGGCCACACGCCTGGCGTGTCTGTCCGGCACACCCGGGCCAAGGGACAGCCGCGGTTTCCGGACGGGCCGCAGGCCGATCCGGCCGGGTCGCACTTCGAGCGGCGGATCCGGAGTTTCCAGCCGCGGCGGAGCCGGGTGACCGCGGGGCAGGCGGACGCGCTGCAGCGGCTGTGGCCCAAGTGGGGGCTCGACATCGACGGGCAGCGGGTCATCGACCTGTCGGAGATGTTCGGCAACGACCGTCCCGTCGTGCTGGAGATCGGGTTCGGGATGGGCGAGGCCACCGCGCAGATGGCCGCCGCGGATCCCGACACCAACGTGCTCGCCGTCGACGTGCACACCCCCGGCCAGGGCAATCTGCTCAACCTCGCCGACCACCACGGCCTGTCCAACATCCGCGTCGGCAACGGCGACGCCATCATCCTGCTCCGCGAGATGCTCGCCCCGGACGCGCTCGACGGGCTCCGCGTCTACTTCCCGGACCCCTGGCCCAAGAAGCGGCACCACAAGCGGCGGCTGATCCAGCCGGAGTTCCTCAGCCTCGCCGCGACCCGGCTCAGGCCCGGCGCGCTGCTGCACTGCGCGACCGACTGGGAGCCGTACGCCGAGCAGATGCTCGAGGTACTGACGGCCCATCCGGACTTCGAGAACACGCAGGCCGACGGCGGTTTTGCGCCGCGTCCCGAGTTCCGGCCGCTGACCCGTTTCGAGGGCCAGGGACTGGACAAGGGTCATGTCGTGAACGACCTGCTCTTCCGTCGCGTACAGCAGCGCGCAGACCAGCGCGTGCCCCACTCGGACGAACCCCCCACCGGCGCCTGAGCCCACCGCTCTCCCTCTGCGGGCAGCGCCCCTCCCTCGTTAGGGTCAATGCCGTGGCCACCTGTCCCCCGTACCCGACGCCCCCCACCGGTCCGCCCGGCGGCGCACTGCGGCACGCGCACTGGTGGCAGCGGAAATGGGTGCGTTACGGCGCGCTGATCACCCTGCTCGCCCTCTCCGGTCTCGTCATCCTCGCCCTCGTGCGGGAACAGACCGGCACCCAGGGGTTCCTGGTCGGCCTCGGGCTCGCCGTCCTGCCGGTGCCGCTGCTCATAGCCGCCTTCCGCTGGCTGGACCGGGTCGAGCCGGGCCCCTGGCGGAATCTGCTCTTCGCCTTCGCCTGGGGCGCCTGCGCGGCCGCGCTCATAGCGATCGTCGCCAACAGCTTCGCGACCAGATGGATAGCCACGGCCACCGCGGACCCGTCCAGCGCGGACACCCTCGGGGCCACCGTCATAGCGCCGATCGTGGAGGAGTCCGCGAAGGCGGCCGCCGTCCTGCTCGTCTTCCTCTTCCGGCGGCGGGACTTCACCGGGCTCGTCGACGGGGTGGTGATAGCCGGGATCACCGCCACCGGCTTCGCGTTCACCGAGAACATCCTCTACCTGGGCACCGCCTTCGGCACCGACCAGCTCACCGGCGACAGCGGCATCGCCTCCGTCACCGCCGCGACCTTCTTCGTGCGCATCGTCATGTCCCCCTTCGCGCACCCCCTCTTCACCGTCCTCACCGGTATCGGCTTCGGTGTCGCCGCGCTCTCCGGCGACCGTCAGCGCTGGCGGCGCGTGCTGCTTCCGCTGTCCGGGCTGCTGCTCGCGATGGGCCTGCACGCGATGTGGAACGGCTCGTCGGTCTTCGGTCCGTACGGCTTCTTCGCGGTGTACGCGGCGATCATGGTGCCCGCGTTCGGGTTGCTGACCTGGCTGGTGATCTGGACTCGCCAGCGCGAATTGCGCACCGTGCGCGAGGAGCTGCCCGCCTACGCGGTCGCCGGCTGGCTCACCCCCGGCGAGCCCTTCGCGCTGAGCTCGATGCGGGCCCGGCGCCTGGCCCGTCAGTACGCCCGCCGTCACGCCGGAAAGCGGGCGGCGCGGGAGGTGGCGCACTACGAGGCGTACGCGACCTCCCTGGCGTTCCTGCGGCACCGGGGCCGCCGGGGCCGCGCGGGCGCCGACTTCGTCGTACGGGAAGCGGAGTTGCTGGGGGAACTGTGGCGGCGCCGGGAGATCGCGCGGCCCGCCCTGGACCACGCGGCCCGGGTCACCGCCCCGCCGGTGCCGGTGCTGCCGCCTCCGTGGCCGGTCCACGGGGTGTACGGAAACCCGGCGCAGCCGACCTACCAGGCCTATCCCGCGTACCCGGGGTACAACCCGTACCGCACGTAGACATGCGTAACCGGCAGCCCTGACGTCGGGGGGATGTGCCGTCAGGACCGCCGGGGATCACACGGGGGGCTGAATCAGGGGTTGAGGCCCTTGCTGCGCAGCCAGGCCAGCGGGTCGATGCCGGAGGTGGACCCCTCGGGGTGGACCTCCATGTGCAGGTGGGCGCCGGTCACGTTGCCGGTCGCGCCCACGCGCCCGATGACGTCACCGGTGTTGACCTTCTGGCCGACGCTGACGCTGATCGAGGACTGGTGCGCGTACCAGATCTCGGTGCCGTCCTCCAGGGTGAGCACGGTCTTGTAGCCGTAGGAGCCGTCCCAGCCCGCCGCCGTGATCGTGCCGGTGTGGACCGCCTTGAGGAGGGTACCTGTGGGAGCGGCGAAGTCGAGGCCGGTGTGGTAGCCGGAGGACCACAGCGACCCGGCCTGACCGAAGGTCGAGGTGAGGGTGTACGAGGACGTGGGCAGCGCGAACTGCTTGGCGAGCTGGGCCAGCCGCTCGGCCTCGGCCTTCTCGCGGGCCTCCTCCTCCGCCTTCTCCTTGGCGGCCTGGGCCTTGGCCTCGGCCTCCTTCTCCGCCTTCGCGGCGGCTTCCGCGGCGGCCTTCTCGGCGGCAGCGGCGGCGGCCTCGGCGGCCTTGGTGTCGACCTGGTCCTGCTGCTGCTCGGCCTGGGCCATGATGCGGGCGCGCAGCGCCTCGCCGGCGTCGGCGGCCTGCTCGGTCCCGGTGGTGGTGACCCCGATGTTGCTGAGCGGGGTGGTGTCGGCCTCGGGAGCCTCGTCCGCGGAGTCGTTGATCAGCGGCAGGTCGGGCATGGTGATCGCGACCGGCGGCTTGCCGGACTGCGCGCTGGCCATGCCGCCCGCGCCGACGGCGGCTATGACGCCGACGCCGAGAACCGTGGAGCTGCGGGCGAGTCCGCCGCGCTGCTTGGCGACGCGGTGCCGGCCGCGTACCGGGCGAATGGACTCCGCGGTGGGGTTCCACTCCTCCCAAGGGCCCTCGTCGGTGCGGTGGCTGCCGTAGCCGAAAGCCTCGGTGTCACGCTGGCTCGGCACGAACGGGGCCTCAGGGCCAGGCCGGTTTGACGCCACGTGGGCGTGCTCCTTTCCTTCCTTCTCGCCTACCGGGTTAGCTGACGGGTTCGGAGCAGGAAGGTCTCCTACGCGCGTATATCCGCCGTTTCATGTCCGGCGAAATACGAGCGATTCACCCCAAGTTGGTGGTTCCCCGGTTCCCTTACGGGATTCGGCGCGTGCGCACGGAGCCGACTCTTGTGACGGCTGGGACGACCGCGCTGCGTTATCGAACGTTAATAGACCCGGGGCGCTGATTCCAAGCTGTTCCTCTTGATCATTAACGATTCCGGCCTGGACTTTCGGGTCACCAGGGGGCCAAATCGGGCGAGTTGGCCACGCTTCAGGTGTCACAGTAGTGCTGACGGTGTGTCAGTTGTTATGCGGAGGGCGTCTGTCCGGTCACCCCCGGTGACGGTCAGGGCCGTCGCACGGCGAGCAGCGCCATGTCGTCCGCCATCCCTCCCCCGCTGTGCCGGCGCACCTCCTCGGCGAGGGTCCGGATCAGCGTGCCGGGATCGGCGAAGGTGCGGCCGGCCAGCCGCAGCTCGGGGTCGTAGAAGGCGCCGTGCGCGTCCCGGGCCTCGGACAGTCCGTCGGTGTGCAGCAGCAGGGTGGTGCCGGGCGGGAAGGGGACCTCGTCGGCTGTGGCCGGCCAGTTGCCCAGCTCGCTCATGCCCAGGGGCAGCGCGGGCTCCCGGGCGGGCAGCGGGCGCACGGTGCCGTCGGGGTACAGCAGCAGCGGTGGCGGATGACCGCGGTTGACGACCCGTACGCCCCCGTCGCCGTGCGGGAGTTCGGCGAGTACGGCGGTGGTGAACCCCTCGACGGCGTCGATCCCGTCGCGCCGGGAGCCCTCCCGGTTCAGCGCCCGCTCCAGCCGCTGCGCGACCGCCTCCAGGGTCGGCTCCTGCTCGGCGGCCTCGCGGAACGCCCCGATGACGACGGCGACGGCCGCGACCGCCCCCATCCCCTTGCCGCGCACGTCACCGACGACGAGCCGGACGCCATAGGTGCTGTCCTGCACCGCGTACAGATCGCCGCCGATGAACGCGTCGGCCTGCGCCGCCTCGTAGCGGGCGGCGATCTCGTACCCGCCGAGCCGCTCCATGGGCAGGGGCAGGACGGCGCGCTGGGTGGCCTCGGCGATCTCGCGCTGCGAGGCGAGCCGCAGATGGCCCTGGCGCACGACGAGATTGAGCCCGGTGGCCAGGACGGCGACCGTGACGACGGTGAGCACCTCGGTGACCGTGTCCGCGTCGAGGCCGAAGCCGAAGCGGACATGGACGCCGTAGGTGGCTATCAGGGCCCCGATCCCGGTGACGACGGTGCCGAGGAGACTGAAGAACGGCGCGGCGACCAGCGGCGCGGCGGTGAAGAAGGGGACCGGGGTGTAGCCGCGGGGAGTGACGAAGTCGTACAGGACTCCGCCCGCGATGAGCAGCGCCGGGAGCAGCCGGACGAAAGTGCGTGCGGGCGGGACGCGCCGTGCGTTCGCCACCCCTGAGATCCGCACCGCCGCCTCCCACCACGTCCGCCGTCCCTCCAGGTTTCCCGGAGCGGGGGCGGGGGGCGATCGGGGTGGGCCGAGTGGATGAGACCGGGAACACACACGGAACGGACCGCGAACGGCCATGACACCCACGCGGAAACGACTGAGGGCCGGAACTCGTTGAACGAGTTCCGGCCCTCGGCCTTCAGTAGCGGGGACAGGATTTGAACCTGCGACCTCTGGGTTATGAGCCCAGCGAGCTACCGAGCTGCTCCACCCCGCGTCGGTGAAACCAGTGTACGTCATCCGCGGGACACGAAGCACACACGTTTGTTCACGCGGCGGGGTTCCCGGCGTGGGTCAGGGTCTCCCAGGCCACGAAGAGGTTGTCGGTACCGGCCGGGCGGGTCTTCTCGGCGAGCCTGCGGGCGGCCGGGACGGAGCCGCCGCGCCGGTCCTCCAGATGGTTGAGGGCGACCTCGAGATCGGGCCCGAGGGTCCGCTCGACCTCGCCCCCGCACAGCCACCCCGGCGCCGGCTCCCCCAGCTGGTGGCGGGCGTGCAGTGCCATCGCGGCCGTCAGCCGGTCCTCGGCCTCTCCGTACAGATCGACGCCCTGGTGCCAGGCGGTCTCGGCGATGTGGGCGGTGGCGGCGAGGGAGCGGCCGACATGCGCGAAGTCGCGGCAGGTCTCCTGGGTGAGGCCCGTCCGGTACGTCGTCTGGTCGAACCAGTACGACGCCAGCCGCTGCGGGGTGTTCATGCCGGACCCGGCCGGGGTGAGCGGGAGGCGGCCGTCCTTCTCCAGGTAGAAGTAGGCGGGTACGCGGTCGCGGTAGCGGGCGAGGGCGTGGTCGAAGGTCGCGTGGTCGTCGAGGAAGACGGCGATGGAGATGGCGGCGTCGGTGGTGACGAGGTCCCGGTCGCCGTTGACGTCCGGGACCTTCTGGGTGACCTGGGGCAGGTGGGCGGTGCGCAGCATGCGCTCGAAGCGGGCCACGCGGTCCGGCGGCCAGCCCGACCCGGGGCTGTACCGGACGATCTCGGCGGCCCGGGCCCATGTGGATCCGGTCCACCCCGCCTGCAGCCCGGCGTCCTCCCCGGTGTGCCGCTTCAGCGTCGCCGACCAGGCGTCCATGATCTCCCTGGCCTTGAGGGCGTGCCTCGGCTTGCCGGTGACGGTGAACAACAGGGCCTGCGTGTAGGCGGCGATGGCGTCCTGCCGCTCCTGAGCACATCCCCGGCCGGCCTTCTTCCCGGCGGGACAGTGCACGTCGGCGCGCGGCCGGGCCCGGTACCTGTACGCCCCGTACTTGCTGTCCCGCATCCCCAGGTACGCCTTCAGCCACGGCTGCTTCCCGGCGGTGACGTTCTGTCGTACGGCGGCCAGCTGGGCCGCGCTGACGAGCACGCCGGGGTGGGTGAACCCGGCGTCGGGAGGCAGCGCCCTGGCCTTGCCGCGCTCACCGGCCCCGGCCGCACCGCAGGCGCTGACGAGGAGGGCGACGAGCACAAGCGCGGCGGTACGCCTTCGAACTGACCTCATGTGGGCAGCGTGGCCCAGCCGGGGGTGGGGCGCAGTCCGTGTTGGGCCAACCTGCGTAGCCGCCGGGGTCAGGCCGGCAGATGTCGGTTCGGTGCCATCGCCCGGCCCTCGTGCTCCGGCAGCACCACCACGTCCGCCCCGGCCGCAGCCAGCAGCCCGGTCCCGTCCGCGTCCGTCACGAAGGTGTCGGGCTCCCGCCAGGCCGTGACCACCCTGCGCACCCCCGCCGCCAGGATCAGCCGCGCACAGGGCACCGGACGGGAGGCCCGCCGGGCGCACGGCTCCAGGCTGCTGTAGACGGTGGCGGACGGCAGCCGCGGATCCGCCGGGTCGATCTTCGCCAGCGCCGCCTCCTCCGCGTGGACCACCGGGTCGTCCCCCTCCCGGGAGTGCCCGCGCGCGAGTTCCGTGCCGTCGGCGGCCACCACCACCGCCCCCACGCTGAACGCGGTCCGCGACGGCGGGCACAGCTGCGCCAGTTCGCAGGCGAGCCGCAGCCAGTGGTGGTCGGCGGCGGTCGCCCGCGTGCCCTGGCCGGGTGCCGTGGGCTCGTAGCGCATCAGCACCACGTCCTCGATACGACGGGACTCCACGAGGCGCAGCCGGCCGGACTGGTATCCGCCGGGCCCGAAGAGGCGGGGCGCGGACGCGTCGCCCACGAACAGCGGCGCCACGACCAGCTGCAGTTCGTCCGCCAGGCCCTCCTGGAGGAGCTGGGTGTGGATCCGGCCGCCGCCCTCGACCATCAGCCGCCGTACGCCCCGGGCATACAGGTCCTCGAGCAGTCGGGGCCAGTCCAGGTCCGCGCCCAGGGCGACCACGTCCGCCGCGAGCGCGGCCGCGCGGGCCCGCTCGGCGCCCTTCTCCGTCGTATAGACGACCTTGGCGCCGCCCGTGTGCCAGAACCTCGCCGCCGGATCCAGCTCGCCGCTCCCGCTGACCGCCACCTTCAGCGGGTACTCGGGCCGCCCCGCGGCGACCCGCGCCGCGCGCCGCTGCGGGGAGTTGACCAGCAACCGCGGGTTGTCGGCCCGGATCGTGCCCGCGCCGATCAGGATCGCGTCGACGGAGGCCCGTACCTCGTCGACGCGGTCGAAGTCGGCGGGGCTGGAGAGCAGCAGCCGCTCGGGGCCGGTGTCGTCCAGGTAGCCGTCGAGGGAGACGGCGGCCGAGAGGAGGACGTAAGGCAGAGGCATCGGCGCTCCTACGGAGACCTCGGGGGCTTGGTTCAAGTTTGAAGCAAACCTACACTGGCCGTATGACGACCCGCTGGCTCACCCCCGAGGAGCAGCGCGCCTGGCGCGCGTACATCGGCGCCACCCATCTCCTGGAGGACGCCCTCGACCGGCAGCTCCAGCATGACGCCGGCATGCCGCATCTGTACTACTCGATCCTCGCCAACCTCTCCGAGTCACCGGAGCGCCGGCTGCGGATGACCGATCTCGCCCGGACGCTGAAGATCACCCGGAGCAGACTGACGTACGCCGTCACCCGGCTGGAGAAGGACGGGCTCGTCGCGCGCGAGGGGTGTCCGCAGGACAAGCGGGGAAGTGTCGCCGCGCTGACCGACGAGGGGATGACCGTGCTGGAGCGGACCGCTCCCGGCCATGTCGCCACCGTCCGGGCCGCCCTCTTCGATCACCTCACCCCGGAGCAGGTCGGCCAGCTGGAGGAGATCTTCGGCGGTGTGACCCGGGCGCTTCAGGGCGGGGAGTCGACGGACATGCCCTGGCTGCGCCGCTCGGGCGGCTGCGGCGGGGGCGACTGAGCCGTCGCCCCGGCGCGATCCGGGTCACAATCCAGTTGCTTCAAACTTCAAGCATGAGTTAGGGTCCCGTCTCGAGGAGCTGCTTCAAATCTGAAGCAGCAAGCCCTCCGACGACCGGAGACCCGCATGTCCGACCTGCCCGCCGCCACCCCGCGCTCCCGCGTCCGCGTACCGCTGCGCTTCCACGACGGCTACGGCGTCGACGCCGACCTCGTCACCTTCCACGGCCTCACGGACGGCCAGGAACACGTGGCCGTCGTCCTCGGCGACCCCGGACCCGTCCCGCTCGTCCGGCTCCACTCCGAGTGCCTCACCGGCGATGTCCTCGGCTCGGCCCGCTGCGACTGCGGCCCCCAGCTGCGCGAGGCGGTCGAGCGCATCGCGGAGCGCGGCGGCGTGCTGCTCTACCTCCGCCAGGAGGGCCGCGGCATCGGCCTCTACAACAAGCTCGACGCGTACGCCCTCCAGGACCAGGGCCTCGACACCTACGCCGCCAACGCCGCCCTCGGCCTGCCCGAGGACGCCCGCGACTACACGGCCGCCGCCCAGATGCTGAGCGCCCTCGGCATCGACGAGCTCGACCTGCTCTCCAACAACCCGGACAAGGCGGCCCAGTTGCGCGAGCTCGGCATCGACGTCCGCGACCGTGTCCCCACCGGCGTCTTCACCACCCCGCACAACGTCCGCTATCTGCGCGCCAAGGTCCTCCAGACCCAACACACGCTGCCGCTCGGCGAGTTGACGGAGCGCACGGCGGGCTGAAGCCACCCCCGAAATGGCTCCCGGAGTGCTGGTGCGCAGCCGTTCGACTCCGTACAGTGCTGCGGCCGGGCTGTGACTGGGGGGTTGCCGTGGGGCGGTTATTACGTGCGGGGCGAAGATCCGCCCTGGTATGCGGAGGCCTGGTGCTGCTCGGCAGCCCGTGGTTGCGCGATCCACTGAACGAGTTCCAGCCGGACACCCCCCTGGGGAGCCTGGTCCACCGCTCGCTGTACGTCCCCATGTGGGATCTGTCGCCCAGTTCCGAGGGGTTCGCCGAGCCCCTCTATCTCGCGGGCGACACCGCCCTGATCGTCCTGCTCGCCGGCGCCCTGCTGGCGCCCCGGCTGCTCACCCGGAGCCCGGCCTCCCGGGGTCTGCGGTGGCTGGCCGCCTTCGGCGCGGGCCTGCTCCTCTCGCTCCTCGCGGCGGTGGCGTCCTGGGCCGTCGTGAAGGCCGACGGCGAGGAGTCCTTGCTGTTCTTCGGCTCGCCCACGAACGCGGTCATCGTCAACTTCCTCGTGGACGGCCTCGTCTTCGGCGTGCTGCTGGGCCTGGCCCTGGCACTCGTGTACGGCGGGACCGGTACCCGCGCAGCCATGTCCCGTATCCGCGAACGGAGCAGCACCATGGCACCCTCCGCCCCTCGGACCCCCGGTGGTGTCGTGGGCTCCGCCGCCCCGGCCGACACCACCCGCCACCTGTGCGCGGCCGCCTACACCGACCCCGAGTTCAGCCGCAGGGTCGTCGAGGACGTCCTGCGCGACGAACTCGGCGCGGTAGCCCCCTCGCCCGGCGTCGACCTGGTGCCGGTCGTCCGGCACAGCCTGGCGGCCCGGCGGCTGCACCGGGACCGCGACCAGCGGCTCGCCGCGCTCAACGTGCTGATCGCCCTGTTCGGCCCGCTGTGGCTGATCTACGGCCACTTCGCCTTCAAGGCGCTGGCCGCCGCCTCCAGGGCCCCGGGACGGGCGGTGCGCGGACGGGAACCGGTGGACTCGGCGGCGGCCGTACGCCGGCTCGTGGCCACGCTCGTCGCCCTGCTGCTCGCCGGGTTCCTGCTCGGCCTGTTCCTGTCCGCGCTGCCGCTGCCTGGCTGGCTGAGCTGGCTGTGCGGCGCGTACGCGATGGGCATCCCGCCGCTGCTGGCGGTGATCGGCGGCGGGACATGGGGCTTCTGGATCATGGCCCGCGGGGAGCTGGACGTGGACCGGCGGCTGCGGGAGAACCTGCGGCGCGAGACCTTCGACCCCGCGGCGGCTCCCAAGCCCGGCGAGGCGTGGGCGAAGGCGGGGGTGCGGGCCGTGGCCGAGGCGCAGTCCGGCAACGTGACCGTCTACAGCGGCTTCTCCCCCTTCGTCGGCCAGGGCGTCCACAACTCCCAGTGGGCCCTGTCGCTGCCGCTGCTCCCCGCGCAACCCGGCGGCCCGCTCACCGCCTTCGACACCTGGGCGGTGGTGGAGCGACTGCGGATCCGGCTGCGGGAGGCCGCCACCCGGCCCCCGCTGGACGGCGGCCCGAGCCTCGCGACGCTGGAGGTGGAGGACCGGGTCTTCGTCAGCGGCACCCGGATCGCGGGCGACGCGCGCCTGCTGCCCGCCTTCCTGAAGGCCCCCGCGACCCGGCTCTCCGACCCCGTCGTACGCGAGATCGCGCTGGACCCGCAGGGCACGCCCCGGCACTGTCTGGCCGCCCATCTGCCGCTGTGGGGCGGGGCGGTGGTGCCCAGTCAGCTGCTGCACATCGCGGTCGTGGGCCGCACCCTGCACCTGCACTGCGACCGCCACGTCCTCACCCCGCTCCGCCCCGATCTGCGCCGGGTCGACCTGCTGCCCTCGCGTCTCACCCCCGCGCACCGGGCGGGCCTGCTGCTGTCGGCGCTGCGCGACAGCGGCACCGCCCTGTTCGGGGCGCCCCGGGCCGTGCTCGGCGACGCCCTGCGCGAGTGGCGCGCGCCGCGCCGCAGACGCCGGGAGCAGGCGGCCGCGCAGACGGACCCCGCCTTCGACCGCGGGGCCCGGATGAGCATCCGCGAGCACGCCATGAGCGCCGAGTACCTCGACCACTTCCAACGCGTCGACGCCGAGCGGGCGTTCGCCGCCCTGGACCGGCACGCCCTGGCCGCCGTAAGGGACTTCCTGGACGAGCACGGGGTGGACACCACCGACTTCCGCACCCAGACGCAGACGATCCTCAACCACGGTGTGCTCCAGACCGGCGGGGTCAGCGTCGTGGGCAACCAGGCCGTCGGGCAGGGCGCCCAGGCCACCGCCAGGACGGCCACGGCCGCGGCCCCGCAATAGCCACGGCCACGGCCCCGCACCAAGGAGGACGAGATGACCCAGCAGCCCCCCGAGAGCGCGAACTTCGGCGTGCAGCAGTTCGGCGGCCAGAGTCAGGTGGCCAACCAGGCCGTGGGCCCGGGCGCCCGGGCGATCGCGGGCCAGGTCTCCTTCCAGTCGCTCACCGCGGACCAGCGAACCCAGATCCACCACCAGCTGTCCCAGGTGGAACGCCTTCTGGACGAGCACCTCCCCGACCAGGAACCGCCCCGGGCGGAACTCCGCCGGCTGCGGGAGGAACTGGCCGACAGCGCCCCCGAACCCGGGGTCGTCCGCCGGGCCCTGGACCGGCTGGCGGCCATCGCCGAACCGGTGGCCCCGCTGGCGGCGGCGGTGGCGGCCCTCGCCCAGGCGATCCCCTCTTTCTGAGTCGACCCGGTTCGGTCCCGGCGGCCGTGCGCCCGCCTGTGCCCCGGCTCTGCCTCAGCCGTGTCACAGCATGGACACGACACCCCCACGCGCCCTCGGAGTCCCGCATGATGCACCCTCAGCGATCAAGAACCCTGGGGGGACCATGAAGACCCGCACAGCCGTCGTAGCCGCACTCATCGCCCTCGGCGGCCTCACCGCCTGCGGCAGCGGCGACGACAGCGCCGACCCGGCCGCCTGCAAGGAGGCGCTGGTCAAGCAGATGGAGAGCGGCAAGGAGGGCGAGCGCCCCGGCTCCTGCGAGGGCCTCAGCGACAAGGAGATCGAGAAGATCGCCCGCGAGGTCGTCGGCGAACAGGTCGGGGACTCCCTCGAGGACCTCGAAGCAAGCCTCGACGACTCCCTGGAGGACCTGGAGACGGCGGCACCCTGACCCACCGACGCCACGAGCCCCGGCCCGGAAGAGATCCGGACCGGGGCTCGGTGGTAGGCCCTGTGGGACTCGAACCCACAACCAATGGATTAAAAGTCCACTGCTCTGCCAATTGAGCTAAGGGCCCAGGCGATGTTGCCCCCACGAGCATAGCCGGACGCGGCCCTGTCTCCGATCGGGTATCGGCACACGGCCGCGTCCGGTGGGTGAAGGGTTACGGATCGACCGGTTCGGGGGAGCCGGCGCGCGCCGCCTCGCGGGCCTTCGTACGTTCGTGATCGGCGTTCAGGAACCAGTGCCGCGCCGACACCAGCCACCAGGTCGCGGCGAAGCCGAGGACCACCAGGACGGCGACCGGGGCGTAGTTGAAGGTCTCGGCGGTGACCGGGGAGACCTGCGGCAGCATGAACAGCACCGTGATGACCCCGACCCACGCCACCGCCACGACTCCGATCACCCTCGACCAGCGCCCCAGGTGCCAGGGCCCCCGCTCGAAGGCCTCGCCCTTGCGCAGCCGCAGCAGGGTCGGGATGACGTAGGCGATGTAGAGGCCGATCACCGCGATCGAGGTCACCGCGGCGTAGGCCGTGACATTGATCAGATACGGCAGCCCCAGCACCAGAGCGCCCAGCGCGGCCAGCCACACCGCCGCCACGGGCGTCCGCGTGCGCGGGCTCACCGTGTGCCAGACGTGCGAGAACGGCAGGGCGCCGTCGCGCGAGAAGGCGTAGATCATGCGGCTGTTGGCGGTCACCGAGGCCATCCCGCAGAACAACTGCGCCCCGATCACCACCAGGAGCAGCAGCTTGCCCGCGGTGGCGCCCAGCGCGTCGAGCAGGATCTGGGCGGGCGGCGCGCCGGTCGGGGAGGTGAGGGCTCCCTCGTACGACTGGATCGCGAAGGTGAAGCCCAGCAGCAGCACGAACCCCGCGATCCACGACGTCCAGATGGACTGGACGATCCCCTTCGGGCCGGCCGTCGAGGCGTCGTGGGTCTCCTCCGTCATGTGCGCGGAGGCGTCGTACCCGGTGAAGGTGTACTGGGCCATGAGCAGGCCGATCAGGACGACGTACAGGCTGCTTCCCCAGCCTGTGTTGTTGACGAACTCGCCGAAGACGAAGGACGCGGACCGGTGCTCGTCCGGTACGAAGGTCAGGGCGCCGACGATGACCGCGACCCCCAGCACGTGCCACCACACGCTGACGCTGTTCAGCAGCGCGACGATCCGCACGCCGAAGGTGTTCAGCAGACCGTGCAGGACCAGGATCGCGGCGAAGAGCAGGATCGTCCGGCCGGGCGTCACCTCGAAGCCGAACTCCAGGTTCAGATACGCGCCCAGGAAGGACGCGGCGCCGAAGTCGATGCCCGCGGTCACCGCGACCTGCCCCAGCACGTTGAACCAGCCCGTGAACCAGGCCCAGGCCGCCTCGGTCCGGGGCGGCGCCAGCCGGTGGGCCCAGAAGTACAGGCCCGCGGAGGTCGGATAGGCCGAGCAGATCTCGGCCATCGCGAGCCCCACGAACAGCGTCATCAGCCCCACGGCCACCCAGCCCCAGGTGATCACCGCGGGCCCGCCGGTGTTCATGCCGAACAGATACAGCGTCAGACAGCCCGACAGCACCGAGATGATCGTGAAGGAGACCGCGTAGTTGGAGAACGCCGACATCCGCCGGGCCAGCACCTGCGTATAGCCGAGCTGGGCCAACCGCTCTTCGTCACTGGGCCCGCTCGCTCTGGCGTCATCTGTCATGTACCCAGCGATTCCCTTCGCCGGGCTGTGACATGCGTCACGGTTGGCTAAAAAACAGAGGCCCGCACGACCGAAATCGTGCGGGCCTCAAGGGTTCAGAGCTCAGGCTCAGCCGTTGCGCTTCCAGCGCGGCTTGTCCTCGCGGCGGCCGAAGGAGCCGCCGCCGCGGTGGTCGTCACGGCGGCCGTAGGGGCGCTCGTGGCCGCCGGAGCGGAAGCCGGGGCGGTCGCCCTGGCGGTCGCGGTTGAACGGACGGTCGCTGCCGCGGTGGCCACCGCGGTCGTCACGACGGTCGTCCCGGCGGAAGCCACCGCGGTCGTTGTCCCGGCGGAAGCCACCACGGTCGTTGTCCCGGCGCTCGAAGGAACGCTCACCGCGGTCGTCCCGGCGGAAGCCGCCACGGTCGCCGTCACGACGCTCGAAGGAACGGCCACCACGGTCGTTGTCCCGGCGGAACCCACCACGGTCGTTGTCGCGACGCTCGAAGGAACGCTCACCGCGGTCGTCCCGGCGGAAACCGCCACGGTCGCCGTCACGACGCTCGAAGGAACGGCCACCACGGTCGTCCCGGCGGAAACCGCCACGGTCGCCGTCACGACGCTCGAAGGAACGGCCACCACGGTCGTTGTCCCGACGGAACCCACCACGGTCCCCGTCCCGGCGCTCACGACGCTCGTACGACGACGCGGACTCGGCACGCTCGGCCTTCTCGACGTCCCGCGCCTCCGGCTGCTCCGGTACGGCGATCTCGGCCGCGGCCTCGGCCACCGCCGCCTGCGCCTCGGCCACCGCGGCCTCCGGGTCCTCGCCACGCTCGCGGGCGACCCGGGCGACCAGTCGGTCGGCCTCCTCGCGCAGCTCGGTCGCGCGCCGCTGCGCCCGCTCCAGCTGCTTGGTGAGGTGGGAGACCTCGCGCTCGGCCTGCTGCGCGGCGTTGCCCGCGGACTCGGCCTGCACCTCGGTCATCGAACGGGCGCCGGTGATCTCGGCGACCTCCGGGTCGAAGGCGGCACCGCCCTGGATGATGTGGCGCGAGGCGTCGACGCCCGCGTCCTCCATCAGCCGGAAGATCTGGCGGCGCTGGTGCGGCAGGGACAGCGAGACGACGGTGCCGCTGCGGCCGGCCCGGGCGGTACGGCCCGAGCGGTGCAGGTAGTCCTTGTGGTCACCGGCCGGGTCCACGTTCAGGACGAGGTCGATGCCGTCGACGTGGATACCGCGGGCGGCGACGTCAGTGGCGACCAGGACGTTGACGTAACCGTCCTTGAAGTCGGCCAGCGTCCGGGTCCGCGCGCCCTGGGTCATACCGCCGTGCAGCGCGTCGGCCTTCACGCCGGAGTCGCGCAGCTGCTCGGCGACACGGTCGGCGCCGAGCTGGGTGCGGACGAAGATGATGGTGCGGCCCTTGCGGGAGGCGATCGCGGCCGTGACCGGCGCCTTGTCCTTGGGCTTCACGATCAGGATGTGGTGCGACATGGTCGTGACGGCGCCCTGGGCGGCGTCGACCTCGTGCGAGACCGGGTCGTTCAGGTACCGGTCGACGAGGGTCTTGATCTCGTTCTCCATCGTCGCGGAGAACAGCATCCGCTGACCGCCCGCCGGAACCTGGTCCAGCAGCTCGGTGACCTCGGGCAGGAAGCCCAGGTCGGACATCTGGTCGGCCTCGTCGAGGACGGCGACCTGGACGTCCTCCAGGGAGCAGGCGCCGCGGTTGATGATGTCGCGCAGGCGGCCCGGGGTGGCCACCAGCACGTCGACACCGCGCTCGAGGGCGTAGATCTGGTTGCCCATGGACGTACCGCCGCAGACGACCTTCATCTTCAGGCCGAGCTGGTCGCCGTAGGGCTGGAGCGCGTCCGCGACCTGCATCGCGAGCTCACGGGTCGGGGTGAGGATGACCGCGCGCGGGCGGTGCTTCTCGGTACGACCGCCCGAGAGGCGGGCGAGGGTCGGCAGACCGAAGGAGAGGGTCTTGCCGGAGCCGGTGCGACCGCGGCCCAGGATGTCCTTGCCGGCCAGGGCGTCCGGGATGGTCGCGGCCTGGATCGGGAAGGGGGTCGTGACACCGTTCTGCGCGAGCTTGCGCACGACGGTCTCGGGGAGGCCGAGGTCCGCGAAGGTGACCTCGGGGGTGCTGGTCTCGTCGTTGGTCTCGTCGTTCTCGGACACGACGACGTGATCAGTACTGGAAATGGACATGCGTATGCGAAACCTTCCGGAGTCTCGTCGGCACGCGCCCGTCAACTCCGTGATTTCGCAATAAGACCGCCTCGATGCGGTCAGCCACGGCAAGGGAGAGTACGCGCCACACGGCGCGCTCTGCGTTGGCGCCGGGCAAATGGGATCAAACGATCTACCACCATACGCACCCTGCCCCGGTGAAGGCAAACCGGATCGGTTAGACGTAGGTCACACCGGAGCCCCCGCCTCCGGCGCCGGCTCCCGCTGGAACATCTGCGGCTCCGCCTCCCCATGGGCCGAGGAGGACGGTTCGGCGACCGTCGGCTCGGGCGTGACCGTGGGCTCGGGCGGGGTCGGGGTGGGAGTGGGGTCCGCAGGGCGGGTCGGGGTCGGCGGGACCTTCGTCGGCTCGGGCTGCTCCCCCGGCTTCTCGGTCTTCCCCGGCTTCCCGGGCGCCGCGGGGCCGTCGCTGGGCCGGGCAGACTCGGAGGCCGACGGGGACGCCGACTCCCCGTCCTTCTTCCTGCCGCCCTTCCGGTCCTTCTTCTTGGCGCCCTTCCCGCGCTTGCCGTCCGCCGCCGCGGCCCCGTACCCCGAGCCGCCGCCGGACACCGCCGATCCCCCGTCCGGCGGCTCCCCGCCGTGCCGCCCGGCGGAGTGCGACGGCTTCGCGCCCCCGTCGGGACCGTCGTCCCCCACGCTCATACAACCGGCTGCTGCGGCGGCGGCCATGACCGTGGCGGCCAGACGGACGGGTACGGGCAAGGGGCGCACGGGCAGCCACCTCCGGTGGAGGGTGAAGGAGTCAACCTGCCCAACTCCCGCCGCCCACAAGAGGACACGCGACCTGTATCAGCCGGGGCTCACCCGTACCCGAGTGCGTGCAGCCGCGCGTCGTCGATCCCGAAGTGATGCGCGATCTCGTGCACCACCGTCACCTCGGTCTCCGCGACGACGTCCTCCCGCGACTCGCACATCCGCAGCGTCGGCCCCCGGTAGATCGTGATCCGGTCCGGCAGGACACCCGCGTACCACTCGCCCCGATCCGTCAGTGGCGTCCCCTCGTACAGCCCGAGCAGCTCGGGATCGTCGGCGGGCGGCTCGTCCTCGACGAACACCGCCACGTTGTCCATGAGCCGCGTCAGCTCCGGCGGGATCCGGTCGAGCGCCTCGGCGACCAGTTCCTCGAACTCCTCGCGCGTCATCTCCAGCACAGGCCCATTGTCCGGCACGCAACGGCCGGACGAGAGCCGCCCGCACCCGGCATATCCGCCCGCGCACTTGGGCATACGGGACCAATGGCCCGCGTCCCCTCCGCAGTCCTGACCGTCAACCACCGGATACGAAGGGCCCCGCGCGCCCTGGCCCGCCACTACCGCGCCCGCCAGGCGCCCTGCACGATCCAGCTCGTCCCGCAGCCGCACCCGTGGAGCCGCGCCCTCGGCCTGATCACCGTCGTCCTGCTCGGCGCCTGGCTCGGCCTGCTGATCGTGGGCAACGTGCGCGTGTCCGTCGGCCCCATGAACACCACCATGACCCTGCGCCCGTCGGTCAGCGGCGGCACGAAGATCAACGTCTCCCCGCTCGGGGCGCTCGAGCTGGACAGCCATGTCGCGCCGGTCCGCCTCGACGTGAACGTCGACCAGCTGGACCCCGAGCGCGCCCAGGCCCTCGTCGACCATCCCGAGCGCCTCTCCGGCCTCCAGGAGGAGGTCGCCCGGGACGTCGCCGACGGCACCCTCGACCTCGCCGTACGCTCCTGCGTCGCCGTCGTCGCCGGGGCGACGGCACTCGGTCTCGCCGTCTACCGGCGCCCCCGGCGCGCGCTGGGGGCGGGCGGCCTGGCGCTGACCCTGCTGGCGGCCTCCGGCGGCACCGCCGCGGCGACCTGGAACCCGAACTCCGTCCTGGAACCGAAGTTCTCCGGCCTGCTGTCCTCCGCGCCCTCCCTGGTCGGCGACGCGCGCAGCATCGTCACCGAATTCGACGTCTACCAGAAGGAGTTGGCGCGGCTGGTGACGAACGTGACGAAGCTCTACGACGCCACGTCCACGCTGCCGGTCTACCAGCCCGACCCGACGACGATCCGGGTCCTGCACGTCTCGGACATCCACCTCAACCCGGCGAGCTGGAAGATCATCGCCTCGCTGGTGGAGCAGTACCAGGTCGATGTGATCGTCGACTCCGGCGACACGATGGATCACGGTACGGCGGCGGAGAACGCCTTCCTGGACCCGATCGAGGACCTGGGGGCGCCGTACGTGTGGGTGCGGGGCAACCACGACTCGATGATCACCCAGCGGTACCTGGAGGACCTCGACAACGTGCACGTCCTGGACGAGGGCCGGTCCCGGACCGTGGCCGGCCTGCGCTTCGCCGGGATCGGCGATCCGCAGTTCACCCCCGACCGCACGAACAAGATCGGCGCCGAGGCCTCCCAGGAGCTGGCCGGCGCCCGCCTCGCCTCGGCCCTGCGCGACCAGCGGGCGGCGGGATCCCCGGTGGACGTGGCGATCGCTCATGAGCCGTCGGCGGCGCGCGAGGTCGACGGCGAGGTGCCGCTGGTCCTGGCGGGCCATCTGCACCACGACGAGATGGAGGTCCTGGAGCGGGGGACGCGCCTGCGCACGGAGGGGTCGACGGGCGGGAGCGGCCTGCGGGCGATCGAGGGCAAGTACCCGGACCCGATCGAGACGTCGATCCTGTACTTCGACCGCGACAGTCGCCGTCTCCAGGCCTGGGACGAGATCGAGCTGGGTGGTCTGGGTCTGACGACGGCCGAGGTCAGCCGCCACATCCCGGAGGAGAACCAACCGGGCGGAAGCAGCCCCCCGTCTCCCTCCCCGTAAACCGTTTTGGCGATCCCTCCCGCCATCCCATATGCTTCTCACGTCCCCGACGCGCTGAGAAGCGCCCAGGCGGGCCGATAGCCCTCATCGTCTAGCGGCCTAGGACGCCGCCCTTTCAAGGCGGTAGCACGGGTTCGAATCCCGTTGGGGGCACGCAAAACCGTGTGCGACACTAGTGGTCGCCCACAAAGCTTGGTCCTGTGGAGCAGTTTGGAGTGCTCGCCACCCTGTCAAGGTGGAGGCCGCGGGTTCAAATCCCGTCAGGACCGCTGAAGCTTCCTCGGAAGCTTCGTGGCTGGGTAGCTCAGTTGGTACGAGCGATCGCCTGAAAAGCGATAGGTCGCCGGTTCGACCCCGGCCCCAGCCACAACCCAAAGGCCCCGACCACCCAGTCGGGGCCTTTACCCTTTCCCTCCCGCTCCCATCCCGCCACCCGGCCAGGGTGGACGCCGCCGCGGCGCAGCCGCAATCAGGCACAGCAAACCCCGTCAGAACCGCTGAAGCTTCCCCGGAAGCTTCGTGGCTGGGTAGCTCAGTCGGTACGAGCGATCGCCTGAAAAGCCCGCTGCGTGTGCCCCTCTCGGGGACCCCTCCGTGCCCGTCTCCGGGCTGGTGCGGCGCCGCGGGCAAAAGCGTTCGCCAGGTTTTTGGCCGGGATGAGATCCTGGGTCGCGTATGTCTACGCACTCTGCCCCCGCCCTCGGCGCCCTCGCCTCCCGTCTGACCGAGTTGTCGTTGCGCGACGCGCACCGGCTCGGGCGGCGGCTCGAGGGCGCGCGCAAGATCCGTAAGCCGGAGGCCCGCGCCGCCGTACTCGGCGAGATCGACGCCGAGGTCGCCAGGGCCGAGGAGCGGATGGGGGAGCGGCGCGGCCGGGTGCCGGCCGTCAGCTACCCCGAGCAGCTGCCCGTCAGCCAGAAGAAGGACGACATCGCGGCCGCCATCCGCGATCACCAGGTCGTCATCGTCGCCGGTGAGACCGGGTCCGGCAAGACGACCCAGATCCCGAAGATCTGCCTCGAGCTCGGCCGCGGTGTGCGCGGCATGATCGGCCACACCCAGCCCCGCCGGATCGCCGCCCGCACCGTCGCCGAGCGGGTCGCGGACGAGATGAACACCCCCCTCGGCGAGGCCGTGGGCTGGAAGGTCCGGTTCACCGACCAGGTGAACCCGGACGCCACCTTCATCAAACTGATGACCGACGGCATCCTGCTCGCCGAGATCCAGACCGACCGCGAGCTGCGCGCCTACGACACGATCATCATCGACGAGGCCCACGAGCGGTCCCTCAACATCGACTTCCTGCTCGGCTATCTGGCGCAGTTGCTGCCCAAGCGGCCCGACCTCAAGGTCGTCATCACCTCCGCCACCATCGACCCCGAGCGGTTCTCCCGGCACTTCGGTGACGCCCCGATCATCGAGGTCAGCGGCCGTACGTACCCCGTCGAGGTGCGCTACCGCCCGCTCCTCGAAGAGGATTCCGACGACGCCGACCGCGACCAGATCACCGCCATCTGCGACGCCGTGGAGGAACTGCAGGCCGAGGGCAAGGGCGACATCCTCGTCTTCCTCTCCGGCGAGCGGGAGATCCGGGACACCGCCGACGCGCTGGAGAAGAAGCGGTACCGCTTCACCGAGGTGCTGCCTCTCTACGCCCGCCTCTCCCACGCCGAGCAGCACCGCGTCTTCCAGCCCCACACCGGCCGCAGGATCGTTCTGGCGACCAACGTCGCCGAGACCTCGCTGACCGTTCCCGGGATCAAGTACGTCATCGACCCCGGTTTCGCCCGGATCAGCCGGTACAGCCACCGCACCAAGGTGCAGCGGCTCCCCATCGAGGCGATCTCGCAGGCCAGCGCCAACCAGCGCAAGGGCCGCTGCGGCCGTACGAGCGACGGTGTCTGCATCCGGCTGTACTCCGAGGACGACTTCCTCGCCCGGCCCGAGTTCACCGACGCCGAGATCCTGCGCACCAACCTCGCCTCCGTCATCCTCCAGATGACCGCGGCCGGCCTCGGCGACATCGAGAAGTTCCCCTTCATCGACCCGCCGGACCACCGCAACATCCGCGACGGCGTCCAACTCCTCCAGGAACTGGGCGCGCTGGACCCCACCCAGAAGGACGTACGCAAACGGCTCACCGACACCGGCCGCAAGCTCGCCCAGTTGCCCGTCGACCCCCGCCTCGCCCGGATGGTCCTGGAGGCCGACCGGAACGGCTGTGTCCGCGAGGTCATGGTCATAGCCGCCGCGCTCTCCATCCAGGACCCGCGCGAGCGCCCCGCCGACAAGCAGGCCCAGGCCGACCAGCAGCACGCCCGGTTCAAGGACGAGACCAGCGACTTCCTCGCCTACCTCAACCTCTGGCGCTATGTCCGCGAGCAGCAGAAGGAGCGCGGATCCAGCTCCTTCCGCCGGATGTGCAAGCAGGAGTACCTGAACTTCCTGCGCATCCGTGAGTGGCAGGACATCTACACCCAGCTCCGGACCGTCGCCAAGCAGATGGGCATCCACCTCAACGAGGAGGACGCCCCCGCGGACCGCATCCATGTCTCCCTCCTCGCCGGCCTGCTCTCCCACATCGGGATGAAGGACGTCAAGGACGGCAACAAGAACGAGTACCTCGGCGCCCGCAACGCCAAGTTCGCGATCTTCCCGGGCTCCTCCCTCTTCAAGAAGACCCCGCGCTTCGTGATGTCCGCCGAGCTGGTGGAGACCTCCCGGCTCTGGGCCCGCGTCAACGCGAAGATCGAGCCCGAGTGGGTCGAGCCGCTGGCCGGGCACCTCATCAAGCGCACGTACTCCGAACCGCACTGGGAGAAGGACCAGGCCGCGGTGATGGCGTACGAGAAGGTCACGCTGTACGGCGTCCCGATCGTCGCCCAGCGGAAGGTCAACTACGGCCGGATCGACCCGGAGGTCAGCCGCGAGCTGTTCATCCGCAACGCCCTCGTCGAGGGCGACTGGCGCACACACCACAAGTTCTTCGCCGACAACCGCAAGCTGCTGAGCGAGGTCGAGGAGCTCGAACACCGCGCGCGGCGCCGGGACATCGTCGTGGACGACGACACGCTCTTCGACTTCTACGACCAGCGGGTGCCCGAACACGTCGTCTCCGGCGCCCACTTCGACTCCTGGTGGAAGCGCAAGCGGCAGGAGCAGCCGGAGTTCCTGGACTTCGAGCGGGAGATGCTCATCCGGGAGTCGGCGGAGGCGGTCACCAAGGCCGACTATCCCGACTCCTGGCGGCAGGGGCAGCTGAAGTTCCGGGTGACCTACCAGTTCGAGCCGGGCGCGGACGCGGACGGTGTGACGGTCCACGTGCCGCTGCAGGTGCTCAACCAGGTCACGGACGAGGGCTTCGACTGGCAGATCCCGGGGCTCCGGGAGGAAGTGGTCACCGAGCTGATCCGTTCCCTGCCCAAGCCGATCCGCCGGAACTACGTGCCGGCGCCGAACTTCGCGCAGCGGTTCCTCGACACGGCCGTCCCGCTCCAGGAGCCGCTGACGGTCACCATGGCCCGCGAGCTCAAGCGGATGGTCGGCGTGCCCTTCGAGGCCGAGGACTTCGACTGGACGAAGGTCCCGGACCATCTGCGGATCACCTTCCGGATCGTCGACGAGCGGCGCCGCAAGCTGGCCGAGGACAAGGATCTGGAGGCGCTGAAGCTCCGCCTGAAGCCGAAGGCGCGCCAGGCGCTGTCCCAGGCCGCCGCGGCCACCGCGTCCCGGGAGGGCGGCGAGTCCCTGGAGCGCAAGGGCCTGACGGACTGGTCGATCGGCACGCTGACGCGGGTCTTCGAGACGCGGCGGGCGGGTCAGCCGGTGAAGGCGTACCCGGCGCTGGTGGACGACGGCGACACGGTCTCCGTACGCCTCTTCGACACGGAGGCGGAGCAGGCGGAGGCGATGTGGAAGGGCACCCGCCGCCTGATCCTGCGGAACATCCCGGTCAATCCCGCGAAGTTCGCGTCCGAGAAGCTGACGAACGCCCAGAAGCTGGCGTTGTCGGCGAACCCGCACGGTTCGATCCAGGCGCTGTTCGACGACTGCGCGATGGCGGCGGCGGACAAGCTGATCGGCGACTTCGGCGGGCCGGCGTGGGACGAGGAGTCGTACCGGAAGCTCTACGACAAGGTGCGCGCGGAGATCGTCGACACCACCGTGCGCACGGTCGGGCAGGTGCAGCAGGTGCTGGCCGCCTGGCAGGCCTGTGAGCGCCGGTTGAAGGCCGTACAGAGCCCGGCGCTGCTGGCGAACCTGACGGACGTCCGCAAGCAGCTCAACGCGCTGGTGAAGCCCGGCTTCATCACGGGCGCGGGCATTCGGCGGCTGCCGGACCTGATGCGGTACCTGGTGGCGGCGGACCGCCGGCTGCAGCAGATGCCGACGAACGTCCAGCGAGACACGACCCGTATGGAGAAGGTCCACGAGATGCAGGACGAGTACGCCTGGCTGCTGGAGCAGATGCCGCAGGGCCGTCCGGTCCCGCAGCAGGTTCTCGACGTCCGCTGGATGATCGAGGAGCTCCGGGTCAGCTATTTCGCGCACGCGCTCGGCACCGCGTACCCCATCTCGGACAAGCGGATCGTGAAGACGATCGACACGCTGGCACCGTGACGGAGCCCGCACGGAGGGTGAGTTCGACCAGGACACCCACCCTCCTGTACAGTCCTTCTCGCAGCGCAACGCAGCAATAAGCGCCGCGAAACCTGGTCCTGTGGAGCAGTTTGGAGTGCTCGCCACCCTGTCAAGGTGGAGGCCGCGGGTTCAAATCCCGTCAGGACCGCATAGAGAGAAGAGCCCGGGTCGAAAGACCCGGGCTCTTCTGCGTGCGCGCCCCACGGACGTCCGAGGCGCTCCACGCCGTCTTGACGGCGTCACATTCGCTCGGTACCCAGAAACCAGGGCCCCTTCTCCGTACGGCCCCTGGAGGTGGCGTATGGCGGCTTCGGCTAGGCACGAGACGCGGGCGTTGCTCCGCGCGCATCTGGCGGCCGCTTCCTCCTACCGGCATCTCACCCGGCACTGTCCGATCTGCCATCAGCTCCTGCGGCTCGCCATGGACTCCGCGCCACCCCCCACGGAACCCGCGGAGGACGAGTCCGCCCAGGACGAGAGCCCCACGCCCGCGTGACCGTCGCCGGCCCCAACACCCGTACGCGCGTGGGACGCTGGAAGGCGTGGTTCCACTAGCGCACATACGCCAGGGGCAACAAGCTCCCTGGCATGTGACGGGTGTCACCGCATGAGTTTCCGGAACCGCGGTACTTACACCCCGCCTACAACTGGTCAATTTAATATGTGCAATTGCACCCCCCATGGGGGTGCGTCCACAGGAGATCCGACACCCCTCCCCAGGCTTCGACAAGGCCACACACAGAGCCCCTGGCGAGCAGGGTTCCGCGCACAAAAAAGATCGCGCTGGACTCGGCGGAGTCCAGCGCGATCCACGACACACCCTGTCAGTTGCCTGAAGCCTTGGGCGTGGGTCCTGTTGGGGCAGCACCCGCGTCGCTTGGAGCTGTGGGTTCCGGACGCCTCGGCACGTTGGGGGACCTGCCGAAATGCCCGGTTATGAAGTTGTTCAGGCCTCGCTGCGCTGCTGCGGGATGCCCGCGAGCAGAGCGCGGACCTCGGCCTCGCGGTAACGGCGGTGCCCGCCGAGCGTACGGATGGACGTGAGCTTTCCGGCCTTCGCCCACCGCGTGACCGTCTTGGGGTCCACGCGGAACATGGTGGCGACCTCAGCCGGGGTCAGCAGCGGCTCGGCATCAGGGGTGCGAGCGGTCATGAGCGGCCTCCTCGGGAGAACCGAACCTTCTCGGTTCTTTCCTCTAAATTCTGCACCTTGACCCGCGTTGCCCGAAATGGCGGACGCGAGTCGAGTCGGTTATAGGACGAACGGCTTGTCCTCGGCACTACAACTACACCATCTGTCCAGCCGCGTCGGCCAAACCGATGGAATTGCCCCTCCAGGTGTTCATCAGCGACGGAAGCCGATGGACCATGCCATAGCGGACAGTCACGCCACTGTGACGATCAGTCACAGGGCGATCAGGAGGCACCAGACCCCCCAAAGCGTGCAATGCGAGCGGAGTCCTCCCCGGACTCCTTGTCCTATTTTGGCATGAGGGAGGGCAAGAGACGCAAGGGCCGCGTAAGTGCGGTCCATCACGCTTGACACACCTTGGGCCGAACGCCCGGATCGGGACCTACGTCCCATGTTGACGAAACTTCAGCAACGTCGGGTGCGTCAGAAGGAGGACGAAACCCCAAAACGGGCGTCTGGTCAAACGTCAGTTCGTGACCTGACCCACAGTGACGCGCGCCACATGAGGGCTAGTTGGACGAGCGCCGGTCCCGGACCGACCGCCACCGCTCCACCAGCCGTCCGTACGCCACACCCGCCGCCGTGCCGTCCCCGGAGCGCAGCGCCGCGATGCCCTCGGCCACGTCCGCCGCCGAGTGGTCGTCCTCCAGCGCACCGGCCGGCAGGACGTGCACCAGGCCGCCGTAGTCCAGCTCGACCAGGGACCGCGGATGGAACTCCTCCAGCCAGCGCCCGACGTCCACCAGGCCGTCGATGAGCGGCCCTTCGTCGATCGTGTCCTTCAGCGTCCGCAGCGCCCGCGCCACCCGGCGGCGCGCCTGCACCATCGGCGTCCGGTAGCGCAGCAGCGGGGGGATCTCGCCGGTGCCCTTGTCGTAGCGCCGCTCCTCGTCGGAGACCAGGACGAACCAGTGCAGCGGCACCTGCCAGGTCGAGGTGCGGATCCAGGGTCTGGCGTCCGGATTGCGCTCCAGCCACCGCTCGTAGTCCTGCGTCGCCTGCCGCCGTACGACGGGAGGCAGCACCGCGTCGAGGACCGGCGCGGGAAGTTCCTCGGCCAGATCGCCGAGCGCCTGCCAGCCGCGCAGCCGAGTGCGCCACGGGCAGACGCAGACCACGCCGTCCACCTCCAGCACGAAGGCGTCCGGGCTCTCGTGCACGGGCACCGGGACCGGCGGGGTGGGCAGCAAGTCGGCGAGGGCGCGACGCAGTTCGTCCTGGTACGAGGGCCGGTCGGTGCGCCGGGCGTAGCGCGCCCAGTGCCCGCGTTCGGGTTCGGGGAAGGCGGCCAGCGGCTCGTACACACGCAGGTAGGTCGCGTACGGGACGATCACCGAGGACACCTTGGGCACGCCTGCTCCATCCCCCGCCGTCTGCCAGGAAAACCTCAGAAACCCGCTCACAAAGCCGCGGGAAAACTATGCAAATCGTCGCACGGGGGTACTCCAGGAGTAGGTGATCCTGAGCACGTCGAGGTGGCGGCGAGCCCCAGGCTCTAATCTCGTGCTCACAGTTCTCGCCACCCGCACGGGAGCTGCTCCCAACCGCCGCTACTTACCCAGGAGTCACCACAGTGACCGACGTAACCGGCGCACCTGCTGATGTACTGCACACCCTGTTCCACTCGGAGCAGGGAGGTCATGAGCAAGTCGTGCTCTGCCAGGACCGCGCCAGCGGCCTCAAGGCCGTCATCGCCCTCCACAACACCGCGCTGGGCCCCGCCCTCGGCGGTACGCGCTTCTACCCGTACGCGACCGAGGAGGAGGCCGTCGCCGACGCCCTGAACCTCGCGCGCGGGATGTCGTACAAGAACGCCATGGCCGGTCTCGACCACGGCGGCGGCAAGGCCGTGATCATCGGCGACCCGGAGCAGATCAAGACCGAGGAGCTGCTGCTGGCCTACGGCCGGTTCGTGGCCTCCCTCGGCGGCCGGTACGTCACCGCCTGCGACGTCGGCACCTACGTCGCCGACATGGACGTCGTCGCCCGCGAGTGCCGCTGGACCACCGGCCGCTCCCCGGAGAACGGCGGCGCCGGCGACTCCTCCGTCCTCACCGCGTTCGGCGTCTACCAGGGCATGCGGGCCTCCGCCCAGCACGTGTGGGGCGACCCGTCGCTGCGCGGCCGCAAAGTCGGCATCGCGGGCGTCGGCAAGGTCGGCCACCACCTGGTGGAGCACCTGCGTGCCGAGGGCGCCGAGGTCGTCATCACGGACGTGCGCGAGCAGGCCGTGGGCCGGATCCTCGCGGCGCACCCGGAGGGCGTGACGGCCGTCGCCGACACCGCGACCCTGATCCGGGTCGAGGGCCTCGACATCTACGCCCCCTGCGCGCTCGGTGGCGCCCTCAACGACGACACCGTGCCCGCGCTCACCGCGAAGATCGTCTGCGGTGCGGCCAACAACCAGCTCGCCCACCCGGGTGTGGAGAAGGACCTCGCCGACCGCGGGATCCTCTACGCGCCCGACTACGTGGTGAACGCCGGCGGTGTCATCCAGGTCGCCGACGAGCTGCACGGCTTCGACTTCGAGCGGTGCAAGGCCAAGGCGGCCAAGATCTACGACACCACGCTGGCCATATTCGCACGTGCGAAGGCGGACGGGATCCCTCCGGCCGCCGCCGCCGACCGGATCGCCGAACAGCGGATGCAGGACGCCGCCGCGGCGCGCCGGGCGCGCTGATCCGCGGACGGCCCGGAGATTGACCGGTACCCGCCGGTGGGCACTTAGAGAGAACTCTCACTTCTACCGGCGGGTCGACCGGCGATAAGTGGTTAAAATCGCCGTTGACCAGCGAGGACGGGGCGCCTCGAAGGTCCTGTGCACACGCGCGTGCTGCGGGCGACGTACCGTATGGGCGCGGGCTCAGGTACCGTGGAAGCCCTACGGACCGGTCTCTCTGCGGAGAGCCCGTTCCAGATCATGAACGCGTGTCGAGACTCTGGGGCCGTCGAGCCCCGTCACCGAGGGGGTCGAGCCATGGGGCGCGGCCGGGCCAAGGCCAAGCAGACGAAGGTCGCCCGCCAGCTGAAGTACAACAGCGGCGGGACTGACCTGTCGCGTCTGGCCAGTGAGCTGGGCGCTTCGACTTCGAGCCAGCCGCCGAACGGCGAGCCGTTCGAGGACGACGAGGACGAAGACGACCCGTACGCCCAGTACGCGGATCTCTACAACGACGACGACGAGGACGAGGACGACGAGTCCGGTCCCACGTCGCAGCGTCGCGGCGCTTGACGTAGCTCGCTTCGCAGTTACCGTCACTACTGCACTTCACCCGGTCCGGGGCCTCGGCGCTGGACCGGGTTTCGTGCTGCCGATCAGGCGTAGTCGCCCACCAGCGCGGCACCCTCGGTGTGCTCGCCCCGGTCCGTGATCTCGCCCGCGACCCAGGCTTCGACCCCACGGTCGGCCAGGGTCGCCAGAGCCACGTCGGTGGACTCCTCGGGCACGATCGCGATCATGCCCACGCCCATGTTGAGGGTCTTCTCCAGCTCGAGGCGCTCGACCGAACCCGTCTTCCCGACGAGGTCGAACACGGGAGCGGGGGTCCAGGTGGAGCGGTCGACGATCGCGTGCAGCTCGTCCGGGATCACACGGGCCAGGTTGGCGGCGAGTCCGCCACCGGTGATGTGCGAGAAGGCGTGCACATCGGTGGTCCGGGTGAGCGCCAGACAGTCCAGCGAGTAGATCTTGGTCGGCTCCAGCAGCTCTTCGCCGAGGGTGCGGCCGAACTCCTCGATCCGCGCGTCCAGGGCCAGACCGGCCTGGTTCAGCAGGACGTGGCGGACCAGCGAGTACCCGTTCGAGTGAAGACCGGAGGCCGCCATGGCGATCACGGCGTCACCCTTACGGATGCGATCCGGGCCGAGCAGCCGGTCGGCCTCCACGACGCCCGTACCGGCGCCGGCGACGTCGAAGTCGTCCGGGCCCAGCAGGCCGGGGTGCTCGGCCGTCTCGCCGCCGACGAGGGCGCAGCCGGCGAGCACACAGCCCTCGGCGATGCCCTTCACGATGGCGGCGACCCGCTCGGGGTGGACCTTGCCGACGCAGATGTAGTCGGTCATGAACAGCGGCTCGGCGCCGCACACCACGATGTCGTCCATCACCATCGCCACCAGGTCGTGGCCGATGGTGTCGTAGACGCCCAGCTGGCGCGCGATGTCGACCTTGGTGCCGACACCGTCCGTGGCGGAGGCGAGCAGCGGGCGCTCGTAGCCCTTGAGGGCGGAGGCGTCGAAGAGGCCGGCGAAACCGCCGAGGCCGCCGAGGACCTCGGGGCGCTGCGTCTTCTTCACCCACTCCTTCATCAGCTCGACGGCGCGGTCGCCCGCTTCGATGTCGACGCCTGCAGCCGCATAGCTGGCACCGGTGCCCGCGTGCGAAGCACGCTGATCAGACTCAGCAGACATAGGGGTGAGAACTTTCGTGTCGTACTACGGGGGCTTACGGGCGACGGATCGCGTCGGCCGCGGCCGTGGCGGCGGGCCCTGCGGCCAGCTCGGTCTCCAGGAGTTGCTTGCCGAGCAGCTCGGGGTCCGGGAGTTCCATCGGGTACTCGCCGTCGAAGCAGGCGCGGCAGAGGTTCGGCTTGGCGATGGTGGTCGCCTCGATCATGCCGTCGATGGAGATGTACGCCAGGGAGTCGGCGCCCAGCGAGGTGCCGATCTCGTCGATCGTCATGCCGTTGGCGATGAGCTCCGCGCGGGTCGCGAAGTCGATGCCGAAGAAGCAGGGCCACTTCACGGGCGGCGAGGAGATCCGGATGTGGACCTCGGCGGCGCCGGCCTCGCGGAGCATGCGGACCAGGGCCCGCTGGGTGTTGCCGCGCACGATGGAGTCGTCGACGACCACCAGGCGCTTGCCCTTGATGACTTCCTTCAGCGGGTTCAGCTTGAGGCGGATGCCGAGCTGCCGGATGGTCTGCGAGGGCTGGATGAACGTACGGCCGACGTAGGCGTTCTTCACCAGGCCGGCGCCGAACGGGATGCCGGAGGCCTCCGCGTAGCCGATCGCGGCCGGGGTGCCGGACTCCGGGGTCGCTATGACCAGGTCGGCCTCGACCGGGGCTTCCTTCGCCAGCTTGCGGCCCATCTCCACGCGGGAGAGGTACACGTTCCGGCCGGCGATGTCGGTGTCCGGGCGGGCGAGGTAGACGTACTCGAAGACACAGCCCTTGGGCTTCGCTTCCGCGAATCGGGAGGTGCGCAGGCCGTTCTCGTCGATGGCCACGAACTCGCCCGGCTCGATCTCGCGGACGAAGCTGGCGCCGCAGATGTCGAGGGCGGCGGACTCCGAGGCGACGACCCAGCCGCGCTCCAGGCGGCCGAGGACCAGCGGGCGGATGCCCTGCGGGTCGCGGGCCGCGTAGAGGGTGTGCTCGTCCATGAAGACCAGCGAGAAGGCGCCCCTGACCTGCGGGAGGATCCGGTGGGCGGCCTCCTCGATGGTCAGCGGCTTGCCGTCCTCGTCGACCTGGGCCGCGAGCAGCGCGGTCAGCAGGTCGGTGTCGTTGGTCGCCGCCACACGCGGGGTGCGGCCCTCCTGCTTGGGCAGGTCGGCGACCATCTCGGCGAGCTGGGCGGTGTTGACGAGGTTGCCGTTGTGGCCGAGCGCGATGGAGCCGTGCGCGGTGGCGCGGAACGTCGGCTGGGCGTTCTCCCACACGGAGGCCCCGGTGGTCGAGTAGCGGGCGTGTCCGACCGCGATATGACCCTGGAGCGAACCGAGAGAGGTCTCGTCGAAGACCTGGGACACAAGGCCCATGTCCTTGAAGACGAGGATCTGGGAGCCGTTGCTGACCGCGATTCCCGCGGATTCCTGGCCCCGATGCTGGAGGGCGTAGAGCCCGAAGTACGTGAGCTTTGCGACCTCTTCGCCCGGAGCCCAGACACCGAAGACGCCACACGCGTCCTGGGGGCCTTTCTCGCCGGGGAGCAGATCGTGATTGAGTCGACCGTCACCACGTGGCACGGCTCCGAGTGTAGGCGAGATCGACCACTGGTCCGAATTCGTGGAGAGTGGGCTTTCTTACTTCGCCGCGGACTTCGCACGGGCGACGAGACCGTCACCGGAGGCCGCCGTGAGGGTCAGTTCCTGGTCTTTCTGCTGGTAGGACACCTTGCCGGCCAGGATGTCGATCAGCTCCTGCTCCGCCTTCATCACCGGGCCCTCGCACAGCATCTTCGTGGTCGACAGCCGCCCGAACTCGATCGTCCCGTCCTTGACGGTCGCCTTGCCCCGGAAGTTGTTGCAGCCGAGGTTGCCGCTCACCGAGCCGTCCTCGGCCAGGGTCAGGTGGGCTTTGGCGCCCTCGGGCAGGGACTGGGCCGTACCGTCGTCGCCCTTGCCGGAGAGCAGGGTGTCGACGGTCCACTTCGTGCCCTCCAGGGCGGGCTCGGGCTCCGCGCCCTTCGCCGGTCCCTCGGTCAGGGTCATGGAGTCGCCGTCGCCCCTGGTCAGGGTGAGGGTCTTGGTGCCGTCGCGGTCCTCGATCGCGGCCTTCAGAGTGCCCGTGAAGACACTCTGGAAGCGCTCCTCGAACTCCTGCACCGGCCCGGGGCAGCCCATCGCGGTGGTGGCGAGGTCGGTGATCTTCACGGTGTCGCCCTCGATCTCGACATCGGCGCCGAAGTCGTTGCAGCCCACCGAGCCGCCGGACCTGCCGCCGTCGACGCCCGGGTCGGTGGCGCCGGGCTTGAAGGTGATGTGCGCCTGGTCGACGCGGAACTGCTTGTCGTCGGTCGGCAGCTCGTACGTCCTGCCGTCGACGGTGACCTTCTGGGGCACCCAGCGGGTGTCCGCGATGTCGGCGGCCTTGGTGCTCCCGGTGGTCTTCCCGCCGTCTCCGACCGAACCGCTGTCGCTGCCCGACTCCGTGCCGCAGGCGGCCAGGACGGCGGTGCCGGCCAGGGCCACGGCGGCGTACTTCACACTTGTCGTCCGCTTCATGTCCCTTGGACGCACGAGGCGCGTGTTGGGTTCGGGGTCGTTACCGGTCCGTTGTGTCGTCAGGCCATCAGGGGCAGCAACGCGCCGAGAGCGGCCCGCTCCCCGCTCGCGCTGACCTTCGCCTCCTGGAGGGCGTCCTGCCACGCCAGCCGCCCGGTCGCGAGCCGGATCCAGGTCAGCGGATCGGTCTCCACGACGTTCGGCGGGGTGCCGCGGGTGTGCCGGGGGCCCTCCACGCACTGCACCACCGCGTACGGGGGGATCCGCACCTCGGTCGAGCCGCCGGGCGCCTTCACGGCGAGGGCGTCGGCGAGCAGCCGGGTGCAGGCGGCCAGGGCCTGCCGGTCGTACGGGACCTCGAGACCCGGCACGGCGGCGTTGAGGTCGTCGGTGTGGACGACGAGTTCCACGGCGCGGGTGACCAGGTAGTCGGCGAGCGGCAGGGCGCCGGCGTTGGTCTGGAGGAGCCGGGTGCCCGGGTGGGTGTCGAGCTGCTCCTCCAGGGTGCGCGCGATGTCGGTGAGGTAGGTGTCGAGGTCGGGGTGGGCCTGGACCAGCCGCCTGGTGAACTCGTCGATGGCCGAGGAGCTGGCGCCGGTCGCGAACGGCCAGTCCAGCAGCACGGCGTCCGGCCTGGGCGGCTCCGGCAGGTCGAGGGAACGCCCGATGGCGGTCAGCGCCATCCCGATGTGCGCGACCAGTTCCCGCACGGTCCACTCGCCGAGCCGGGTGGGCAGCGCGAGTTGGTCGGGCGTCAGCCCGCGCACGGCGTCCTGGACGTGCCGCAGCTGGGCGAGGACGGCGGTGCGGGTCTTGGCGGGGTCGTAGGCGCGGGCGCGCTTCTTGGCCGGGGGCATGCGATCAAGCCTAGGCAGAGCGCTCGGCCGGCACGGGCACTTCGAAGACCTCGCCGTTGCCGGGGACGCCTATGCCCCGCCAGCGGAACGGCAGGCCGCGGGCGGTGTCCGGGTCGGGTCCGTCCATCAGCTGGAAGTGCACATGCGGCTCACTGGAGTTGCCCGAGTTCCCGCACCGGGCGAGCACCTGCCCGGCGCGCACCCGGTCGCCCTCGGCCACGGCCAGCGAGGAGCGGTTCAGGTGGGCGTAGAGGGCGTGGGTGCCGTCGCCGAGGTCGAGGACGAGGTGGTTGCCGACGATCCGCCGGACGCCCGCCATCTCGCGCACCGACGCCTCGGCGAGCATCAGATACAGCAGCCCGGGCAGCGAGGTGCGGCTGAGATGGTCGCGCTGCCGGTCCTCGGCCCGGACGACCGTGCCGTCGGCCACCGCGAGCAGCGGGGCGCCGAAGGCCGGGAAGTCGGTGCTGCGCCGGGCGAGCGGCCACAGGGCGCGGAAGCCGGGGCGGGCGCCCGGCTCGGGCTCGGCGACGAGGTCGATGGCGTAGGTCTGGCCGTAGGCGTGGGTGCCATGGCTCGGGGTGCGGTCCGCCGGGCTGTTGAGCGCCGACCAGCGGCCGGTGACGGGCGGCTCGACCTCCATCGGCTCGCGCTCCTCGGGCTGCCCCGCGGGGGTGCGCGCGGGCCGGTTGGCGGCGACGACGAGGGCGTATGCCGGGACCAGGAGCAGGAAGTTCCACCAGTGCGGATAGCCGAGGTCGAGCCAGACGTCGGCGGTCATCAGACCGAAGAAGGCGACCAGCAGGAGCCGGAAGCCGATCATGGCGAGTTTGCGTGCGGACATGGTTCCCCCCGTGGTGCGGTTGTTCTCGATGGCCTACGGCCGGGCCGCCGCGAGCATGACCAGGAGGGGTACGACCCTTCCCGGCGGCACCTCGTAGCGCCCGCGTGCGGTGGTGTGCAGCCAGCCCCCTGCGGTCAGTTGGGGCAGGTGGTGGTAGATCTGGCCGCTCGTGCCGATCTCCTCCAGCGCGGTCAGCTCGGCCACGGTGCGCCGGCCGCCGAGCACCTCGCGCAGCAGCCGCAGCCGGACCGGATGGCCGAGCGCGGCGAGCGCGTCGGCGGATTCCGACCACTCCTCGTCCAGCAGGTCCTCGACGAGCGCGGTGTGCTGCCAGCCGTACTGCTCACCGGTGGGCAGTCGCACCTCTCCGGTGAACAGGACGCCTCCGTCCGCGGCTCCCGCCTCGGACATCTGTTCCTTCAATGTCTCCAGGGCCCAGAAGTGGCCTTCGCCGACGCGCGGGGTGGTCCGGCCCGCTGTTTCGATGGCCGCCAGTCGGCGTTCGAGATCGGCGACGCGCTCTTCCAGGTCCATGCTTCGAGATTACGTAACTACGTAATTCCGTGCAAGCACTCTTTCCGGTGAACATGCCGAAGCCCCCGCCCGGGTGACCGGACGGGGGCTTCTCAGGTACCTGCGGGACGACTACGCCAGCAGCGCCGGGATCGTCGCCTCGTGCACCTCGCGCAGCTCCTCCAGGGAGAGGGCGAACTCGCCCTGGACGTCGACCGTGTCGCCGTCGACGACACCGATACGGGTGACCGGGAGGCCCCGGGCGCCGCACATGTCGTTGAAGCGGACCTCCTCCGAGCGGGGAACGGCGACGACCGCACGGCCCGCCGACTCCGAGAAGAGGAAGGTGAAGGCGTCCAGACCGTCGGGGACGATCAGCCGGGCGCCCTTGCCGCCGAGCAGCGCCGACTCCACGACCGCCTGGATCAGACCGCCGTCGGACAGGTCGTGCGCGGAGTCGATCATGCCGTCGCGGGAGGCGGAGATCAGGATCTCGGCGAGCAGGCGCTCACGCTCCAGGTCGACCTTCGGAGGCAGGCCGCCGAGGTGGTCGTGGACGACCTGGCTCCACGCCGAGCCGCCGAACTCCTCACGCGTGTCGCCGAGGAGGTAGAGCAGCTGCCCCTCCTCCTGGAAGGCGACGGGCGTACGGCGGGCGACGTCGTCGATGACGCCGAGCACGGCCACGACCGGGGTCGGGTGGATCGCCACCTCGCCGGTCTGGTTGTAGAGGGAGACGTTGCCGCCGGTCACCGGGGTGCCGAGCTGCTGGCAGGCGTCCGCCAGACCGCGGATGGCCTCCGCGAACTGCCACATCACCGCCGGGTCCTCGGGCGAGCCGAAGTTCAGGCAGTCCGACACGGCGAGCGGCTTGGCGCCGGTCGTCGCCACGTTCCGGTAGGCCTCCGCCAGCGCCAGCTGCGCGCCCGCGTACGGGTCGAGCTTGGCGTAGCGGCCGTTGCCGTCCGTCGCGATGGCGACGCCGAGGCCGGTCTCCTCGTCGATGCGGATCATGCCGGAGTCCTCCGGCTGGGCCAGCACGGTGTTGCCCTGCACGAAGTGGTCGTACTGCGAGGTGATCCACTTCTTGGAGGCCTGGTTCGGGGAGCCGACCAGCTTCAGGACCTGGTCCTTCAGCTCCTCGCCCGTCGCGGGCCGCGGCAGCTTGCCGGCGTCGTCCGCCTGGAGCTCGTCCTGCCAGGACGGGCGGGCGTACGGGCGCTCGTAGACCGGGCCGTCGTGCGCGACCGTGCGCGGGTCGACGTCGACGATCTTGCCGCCGTGCCAGTAGATCTCCAGCCGGTCGCCGTCCGTGACCTCACCGATCACGGTGGCGATGACGTCCCACTTCTCGCAGATCTCCAGGAACCGGTCGACCTTCGCCGGCTCCACGACCGCGCACATGCGCTCCTGCGACTCGCTCATGAGGATCTCCTCGGGCGAGAGCGTGGAGTCGCGCAGCGGTACGTCGTCGAGGACGACGGTCATGCCGCCGGAGCCGTTGGACGCCAGCTCGCTCGTCGCGCAGGACAGGCCCGCCGCGCCGAGGTCCTGGATGCCGACGACCAGCTTCTCCTTGAAGGCCTCCAGGGTGCACTCGATGAGGAGCTTCTCCTGGAAGGGGTCGCCGACCTGGACGGCCGGACGCTTCGACGGCTTGGCGTCGTCGAAGGTCTCGGAGGCCAGGATCGAGGCGCCGCCGATGCCGTCGCCGCCCGTGCGGGCGCCGTAGAGGATGACCTTGTTGCCCGCGCCGGACGCCTTCGCGAGGTGGATGTCCTCGTGCCGCATCACACCGATGGCACCGGCGTTGACCAGCGGGTTGCCCTGGTAGCAGGAGTCGAAGACGACCTCGCCGCCGATGTTGGGCAGGCCCAGGCAGTTGCCGTAGCCGCCGATGCCGGCGACGACGCCGGGCAGCACGCGCTTGGTGTCGGGGTGGTCGGCGGCGCCGAAGCGCAGCGGGTCCACGACCGCCACCGGCCGCGCGCCCATCGCGATGATGTCGCGCACGATGCCGCCGACACCCGTGGCCGCGCCCTGGTAGGGCTCCACGTACGAGGGGTGGTTGTGCGACTCGACCTTGAAGGTCACGGCGTAGCCCTGACCGACGTCGACCACACCGGCGTTCTCGCCGATGCCGACGAGCAGGGCGTCCGACTGCGGGGCCTTCTCGCCGAACTGGCGCAGGTGCACCTTGGAGGACTTGTAGGAGCAGTGCTCGGACCACATGACCGAGTACATGGCGAGTTCGGCGCCGGTCGGGCGGCGGCCGAGGATCTCGACGATCCGCTCGTACTCGTCCTTCTTCAGGCCGAGTTCGGCCCAGGGCAGCTCGACGTCGGGGGTCTCGGCCGCGTGCTCGACCGTGTCCAGAGGCGTCCGGCTCATGCGTTGACCAGCTTCTTGAGGATCGAGGTGAAGAAGGGGAGACCGTCGGTGCGGCCGGTGCCGATGAGCGGCTCCGTGGCGTGCTCCGGGTGCGGCATCAGGCCCACGACGTTGCCGGCCTCGTTGGTGATGCCGGCGATGTCGTTGAGCGAGCCGTTGGGGTTGAAGTCCAGGTAGCGGAAGGCGACCCGCCCCTCGGCCTCCAGCTTGTCCAGCGTGTACTGGTCGGCCACGTAGCGGCCGTCCATGTTCTTGAGCGGGATGTGGATCTCCTGCCCGCTCTCGTAGTCGCTGGTCCAGGCCGTGGACGCGTTCTCCACCCGGAGCTTCTGGTCGCGGCAGATGAAGTGCAGGTGGTCGTTGCCGAGCATCCCGCCGGGGAGCAGATGGGCCTCGGTGAGGATCTGGAAGCCGTTGCAGATGCCGAGGACCGGAAGACCGGCCTTCGCCTGCTCGATGACGGTCTCCATCACCGGCGAGAAGCGGGAGATGGCCCCGGCGCGCAGATAGTCGCCGTAGGAGAAGCCGCCCGGGAGGACGACCGCGTCGACCTGACGGAGGTCCTTGTCCTTGTGCCAGAGGGCGACCGGTTCGGCGCCCGCGAGGCGGATCGCGCGCTGGGTGTCCCGGTCGTCGAGACTTCCCGGGAAAGTGACGACGCCAATACGAGCGGTCACTTGGCCGCCTCCGCCACTTCTTCCACCTTGACGGTGAAGTCCTCGATCACGGTGTTGGCGAGGAAGGATTCCGCAAGATCGTGGATGCGGGCGAGCGCGGCCTCGTCGACCGGCCCGTCAACTTCCAGTTCGAATCGCTTTCCCTGACGGACGTCCGAGATGCCTTCGAATCCCAGCCGCGGCAGTGCGCGCTGCACCGCCTGGCCCTGGGGGTCGAGGATCTCCGGCTTGAGCATGACGTCGACTACGACGCGTGCCACGTGCACTCCCGGTGGTGTGGTGCTGAGCTGGTTCCTGCAAGGTGGTTTCAGACTACCTGCACAAAATTTCTACGCGCGTCGACTTGTAGGAATCTACGTGAGGGCCGTCACGAGCGGCGACAACGACAGCCGTCCATGAAAACTTCCGGAAAAGATCCCAGATCGACACCTGATAGCTATTGCGCTCGGACACGCGGGGGGATTTAGTCGAACTTCACAATGCAATGTCGGGCACTGTACAAATGAATTGTCAGCTGGCCGCACGAAGGGACCGATATTCGTGGCGCAGAAGGTCGTGGTCACCCTCTTTGACGACATCGACGGCTCGGAAGCGGCGGAAACGATCGCCTTCGGACTCGACGGCAAGTCGTACGAGATCGACCTGAACCCAGCGAATGCCGAGAAACTGCGTAAGGCACTCGAGCCGTACGTGGAGGCCGGCCGCAAGCGCTCTCGCTCCGGCAAGGCCTACCGGCAGACCGAGGTCGCCCCCGACCCGGCGGCCGTCCGGGCCTGGGCCCAGGCGAACAAGATGGACGTACCGGCCCGCGGCCGGATCCCGAAGAAGGTCTACGAGGCGTTCGCCGCGGCGCAGTGACCGCCCCCGGGGCCCCCGTCCTCAGGGTGCGTCAGCGGGCCCTGAGGACAACCGACTTGCGCTGCACCCCTGTCGGTCGGCTAGAGTCTGGAGCACGCCGAGGGCGGGGCCGAAAAGCCCAGCTCACGGAGTACATGCGGGTGTAGTTCAGTAGTAGAACATCCCCCTTCCAGGGGGAAGGCGCAGTGTGCAATTCCTGTCACCCGCTCTGCATCGCCGTACCGAGCATCCTTCTGGATCAGGTAGGCTGGTGCTCGCGCCGATCGGTGAGAGCCGGTCGGAGGCAATGCGGACGTAGCTCAGTTGGTAGAGCGCAACCTTGCCAAGGTTGAGGTCGCGAGTTCGAGCCTCGTCGTCCGCTCTCTTTCGAAGGCCCCCGGTTCTCCGGGGGCCTTTCGTGTTTCCCATGACTCCCGCTCCTCGCTTCTGACATTTGTCATGTCGGGTGATGACAGCACGCACTGCCAACGGACTCCGCCCGCCGGGACGCTGAAGTCATGGACAGGAACGAACACGAACACGTGATTGAGGTCACCGACCTGCGGCGTGTGTACGGGGGCGGGTTCGAGGCGGTGCGCGGAATCACCTTCTCGGTGGCCCGCGGTGAGGTCTTCGCGCTGCTCGGCACCAATGGCGCGGGCAAGACCTCCACCGTCGAACTGCTGGAAGGGCTCGCCCGGCCGGCCGCCGGCAGCGTCCGGGTGCTCGGGCACGACCCGTTCGCCGAGCGGGACGCCGTCCGGCCGCGCACCGGCGTGATGCTCCAGGAGGGCGGCTTCCCCTCCGAGCTGACGGTCGCGGAGACCGCGCGGATGTGGGCGGGGTGCGTGAGCGGGGCGCGCTCCGAGCGGGAGGTGCTGGAGCGGGTCGGGCTCGGTGGGAAGACCGGCGTACGCGTCAAGCAGCTGTCCGGGGGTGAGCGGCGGCGGCTGGACCTGGCGCTCGCGCTGCTCGGCGACCCCGAGGTGCTCTTCCTCGACGAGCCGACGACCGGCCTCGACGCCGAGGGGCGGCGGGACACCTGGGCACTGGTGCGGCAGCTGCGCGACTCCGGCACGACCGTGCTGCTGACCACTCACTACCTGGAGGAGGCCGAGGACCTCGCCGACCGGCTGGCCATCCTGCACGAAGGACGCATCGCCGCGGCCGGCACCCCGGCCGAGGTGACCGCCGCCCAGCCCTCCCGGATCTCCTTCGAACTGCCCGAGAACTACTTCCTGGGCGACCTGCCCCCGCTGGACGAGCTGGGAATCACCGGGCACGAGATCGAGGGCCGCCTCGTACGGCTGCGCACCCACGAGCTCCAGCGGGCCGCCACCGAACTGCTGACCTGGGCCGGACGGGCCGGGGTCGAACTGCGGCGGCTGGACGTGCGGTCGGCCTCGCTGGAGGAGGCGTTCCTGGGCATCGCGCTGGAGGCGTCCGCGCACGAGACGAAGGAGTACGCGGCATGAGCGGCACCGTCACCACCCCGGCCGGCCGGATGAAGGCCCTGGCCCGCGCCGAGCTGACCCTGCTCGGCCGCACCAGGGGCACCCTGGTCGCCGCCCTGTTCGTCCCGCTGGTCCTGCCGTTCAGCGTCTGGTCCGCGACCAAGGACATGGACCTGGACGAGTACGGCCTCACCGTCGGCACCGTCGTCCTGCCCGCCGCCGTCGGCTTCTCCCTGCTCTTCGCGGTGTACGGCGCGCTGGTGGGCGTGTTCACCGCCCGGCGCGAGGAACTCGTGCTGAAGCGGCTGCGCACCGGTGAACTGCGGGACGGCGAGATCCTCGCCGGGTCCGCCCTGCCCGCCGTCACCACCGGCCTCGGGCAGTCCCTCCTGCTGGTGGCGGGCTGCACGGTCGTCCTGGACGTGCCCGCGCCCCGCGCGCCCCATCTCGCCGTCCTGGCCCTGCTGCTGGGTCTGGTGCTGTGTGCCGCGCTCGCCGCCCTCACCTCGGCGTTCACCCGCACCACCGAGAGCGCCCAGGTCACCACCCTGCCGCTGCTGCTGGTCTCGATGCTCGCTTCCGGCATGACCTTCCCGCTGGAGATGCTGCCCGGCAAGGTGGCGTCGGTGTGCGAACTGCTGCCGCTCACCCCGGTGATCACCCTGGTACGCGGCGGCTGGACCGGTGAGCTGTCGCTGTCGCAGACGGCGGGACCGGTGCTGATCGCCCTGGCCTGGACCGCGCTGGCCGTGTTTGCTGTACGACGGTGGTTCCGGTGGGAACCGCGGCGCTGAGGTGCGGGAAGAACGGGAGACGCGCGTGTCCGGGGGATGGTGGCGGGGCAAGAGCACGCCGGCGAAGGTCGAGACGTACACGCGCTGGTCGTTCCACTTCTTCGGGGTGGCCGAGCTCTTCTCCATCGGCTTGGCCGCCTTCGGTCAGGCCGGGCCGGCGATCGGCACCTGGCTGCTGGTCGCCGTGTCCGGCCACGCAGCGGTCGCCATGGTGACCGCCTCCCGGGCGCTCGACTGGACGCGCGGGCAGCGGGAGCAGCCGGTGCGGCTGCTGTGGACACTGGCCGCGGTCACCGCGGTCATCGCCGTGGCCGCGCTCGCGCTGCTGGAGCACGGGCCCGGCGACAAGGACGTCGAGACCGCCGCGGGCACCGTCTTCGGCGGGGTGACGGCCTTCGGGGCGGGCACGCTGGCGCTCGGAGTGCGGGAGCGCAGGCGCATGCTCGCCGTCGTGGGCGGTTTCGCCGCGGGCGCCGCGGTCGTCACCTGGCCGCTGGGGCTGCCCGCGACGGCCTCGCTGGCCACCGCCGCGGTGGTGCTGGTCGGCGGCGGATTCCTCGCCTTCACCTCCGCCTTCTCCGTCTGGCTGCTCAACGCCGTCTACGAACTCGACGAGGCGCGCGAGACCCGCACCCGGCTCGCCGTCGCCGAGGAGCGGCTGCGGTTCGGGCGGGATCTGCACGATGTGATGGGCCGGAACCTGGCGGTCATCGCGCTCAAGAGCGAGCTGGCCGTGCAGCTCTCGCGGCGCGGGCGGCCGGAGGCGGTGGAGCAGATGATCGAGGTGCAGCGCATCGCGCAGGACTCCCAGCGCGAGGTGCGCGATGTCGTACGGGGTTACCGTGAGGCCGACCTCGGGGCGGAACTCGCCGGGGCGCAGGGGGTCTTGACGGCTGCCGGGATCGCCTGCGAGGTGAGCGGGCCGGTCGACGGGCTGCCGGCCGAGGTGCAGTCGGCGCTCGCGTGGGTGGTCCGGGAGGCGACCACGAATGTGCTGCGCCACGGGAACGCGGAGCGGTGTTCGGTGTCGGTGCGGGTGCGGGAGGGGCGTGTGGTGCTCATGGTGGAGAACGACGGGGTGGCTGGAGGCGCCGCCAAGGGCTCCGGGTCCGGGCTCGCGGGACTTCGGGAGCGGCTCGCCGCCGTGGAGGGCACCTTGGCGGCCGGGGCCGAAGGGGCCCTGTTCCGGGTGGTGGCGGAGGTGCCGCTCGGGGTGGTTGTGGCGTGAGTGACGAGCCGTTGCGGGTTCTGCTGGCCGATGACGAGCATCTGATCCGGGGGGCGCTGGCCGCGCTGCTCTCGCTGGAGGACGACCTGCTCGTCGTCGCCGAGGCGGCGTCCGGACCCGAGGCGCTGGCGATGGCCCGGGCCCACCGGCCCGACGTCGCCGTGCTGGATCTTCAGATGCCCGGGGCGGACGGTGTGAAGGTCGCCACATCGCTGCGGGCGGAACTGCCGTCCTGCCAGGTCATGATCGTGACCAGCCATGGCCGCCCGGGACATCTCAAGCGGGCGCTTGCGGCGGGTGTGCGCGGGTTCGTCCCCAAGACCGTCAGCGCCCAACGGCTCGCCGAGATCATCCGCACGGTCCGCGCCGGAAACCGTTACGTGGACCCCGAGTTGGCCGCCGACGCGATCTCCGCCGGGGACTCCCCGCTGACCGCGCGGGAGGCCGAGGTGCTGGAACTGGCCGCCGACGGCGCGCCCGTCGCGGAGATCGCGGAGCGGGCCGCGCTGTCCCAGGGAACCGTGCGGAACTATCTCTCCTCGGCCGTCTCCAAGCTCGGGGCGGAGAACCGTCACGCGGCGGTGCGGCTCGCGCGCGAGCGAGGTTGGGTATAGTTGCTCTCGCGCCACGGCGCACTGCGGACGTAGCTCAGTTGGTAGAGCGCAACCTTGCCAAGGTTGAGGTCGCGAGTTCGAGCCTCGTCGTCCGCTCTCATTCGAAAGGCCCCCGGTTCTCCGGGGGCCTTTCGCGTTACGCCCAGCTCGTGCCCGTCAGACGCTCGTACGCCTCCACGTACTTGGCGCGCGTCGCGTCCACGACCTCCTGCGGCAGCGGCGGCGGGGGCTGCTCGCTCTTGCGGTCCCAGCCGGAGGCCGGCGAGGTCAGCCAGTCGCGGACGAACTGCTTGTCGAACGACGGCTGCGCGCGGCCCGGCTCCCACTGGTCCACCGGCCAGAAGCGGGAGGAGTCCGGGGTGAGGACCTCGTCGGCGATGACGAGGGTGTCGTTCTCGAAGCCGAACTCGAACTTGGTGTCCGCCAGGATGATCCCGCGCTCCCGGGCGATGTCGCGGGCCCGGGAATAGACGGCGATGGTGGCCTGGCGCAGCTGGGCGGCGGTGTCGGCGCCGACCTGCCGGGCGACCTCCTCGTAGGAGACGTTCTCGTCGTGCTCGCCGACCGCGGCCTTGGTGGCCGGGGTGAAGATCGGGGCGGGGAGTTCACTGCCGTCGACCAGGCCCTCGGGGAGGGCGAGGCCGCAGACCGTACGGGTGTCGTTGTACTCCACCAGGCCCGAGCCGGTGAGGTAGCCGCGGGCCACGCACTCCACCGGGACCATGTTCAGCGACTTGCAGATCAGGGTGCGGCCGGCCCAGTCGGCGGGCGCGCCGGGCGGCAGCTCGGTGCTCAGGACGTGGTTGGGCGCCAGGTCGGCGAGCTGCTCGAACCACCACAGGGAGAGCCGGGTGAGGACCCGGCCCTTGTCGGGGATCTCGGTCGGCAGCACCCAGTCGTACGCCGAGATGCGGTCGCTGGCGACCATCACGAGGTCGCCCGCCTCGTTCTGGTACAGGTCGCGCACCTTGCCGGTGTGGAGGTGTACCAGGCCCGGAACCTGGATGGGCTCGGGCTTTTCTACGAATCCGGACACGGTTCCTCCCCGTGGTTCTGTCCAACGGGTCGATTGTCCCGTATGAGCCGCTGACCTTGGACTTGGGGTCCTGTTGGGCCGTCACCGGAGTCCTTGGCGTGGGGTCAGTCACGCTTGCAGATGCGGTCCAGGAGGTTGGCGGTGGCGCGCTGGACGCGGGTGTCGACGTGACCCGGGCGGTCCAGGGCCGGGGACCAGGCGAAGGTGCCGGACGCGAAGACCAGGGCGCCGGAGGGGGCGCGGTAGAGGGACGTCTCCTGGTGGCGCAGGACGCCCTCGCTGTCGGCGTACGGGGAGTGCGCCAGCAGGATGCGCTCCTCGTGCTCGGGCAGCGCGGTGCGCGGGAAGTAACGGTCGGCCTCGCCCGCGACCATGCCGGCGAGCTCGTCGCCGTCGTGGGCGCCGGTGGCGGCCCACAGCCAGTGGTCGGCGTTGCGGACGATCAGGGGGTGGGGCTCGGGGACCCGGCCCGCGTACTGGATGCCGACCAGCTGCTGCTCGGGGCGGTCGATCTCGCGCCACAGGACCGGCCTGCCCGGGCCCCTGCGCTTGCGGCAGGTCAGCAGGCGGTCGGGGACACCGGACGGGGAGGGGCCCAACTCCACCTGCCAGTACATGGTGTTGGCGGAGAGGAAGACCAGCGAGGTGCCGCTCTCCCTGGCCAGCTCCGCCGTGCGGCGCATGTGGGGGGACCAGTACTCGTCGTGGCCGGGGAAGACCAGGCCGCGGTAGCGGGTGGGGTCGACGTGTCCCGCGTGCAGGTCCCGGGCTTCGGCGTAGGCGAGGTCGTAGCCGTAGCGCTCGGCGAAGCGGATGAAGTCGTAGGCGTGGCCGACGTGGAGGGGCAGGCCCGCGCCCGCGTACGGGCGGTCGAAGGAGACGGTCGTCGCGGCGTCGGCCTCGCCGAGCAGCCGGCCGTCGTCGTCCCAGGCGTGGTAGAGGCTGGCGCCGGTGCGGCCGTCCTCCGGGTAGAGGTTGTACGCCTGCCAGGTGATGTCGGGCAGGAGCAGCAGCAGATCCGCGGGGTGGTTGTCGCGGACGGTGAACGGGATGTGGGAGCGGTAACCGTCGAGGGTGGTGAGGACCGCCACGTACGCGCCGATGCTCCAGTACGACGGGATCTGCAGCCGCCAGGAGAGCCACCAGTGGTGGCAGGAGACCGTGCGGTCGGCGGTGAGGGGCGGAGGCTGGACGATGCCGGAGAGCCGCGGGCTGGTGGTGATCTTCGCGGCGCCGTCTCCGCCGTAGTGGCCGATGCGGTAGATGTCCACGCTGAACTGCTGGGGCGGGTCGACGGTGATGTGGAAGTCGACGGCCTCGCCGGGGGCGACCGCGCCGGTGGAGGTGAAGCCCTTGATCTGACGGTTGACGTCGTCGGCGGAGCGGGGGCCCTCGGTGCGGCGGGCGCCGGCACGGGGGTGGGGGACGCGGTGTTCGTACGACGACGTCGGGGCGTCCTGGGTGTCGACGTACCAGGGGACCACCTGGCCCGTGTCGTCGAAGTACGTCTCCGTGCCGCGGAGCCAGGGGACGGGGCCTTGGCCGAAGGGGTCCGTGACGGCGTGCGCGAGTGCTCCCGACTCCCAGCGGCGGATCCGCTCCGACCCCATGGTCGCTCCCCTCCCTCATGCCCCCGTGGCCCTGCGAGTTGGTGGCCTGTCGGCCTGGCGCGTATGGCGTGATGGTGACGACCGGATGTCGTAAGCCCTTGCCATGTGCGCGATCGGTCCCAGCACATCACATTGCGCACGCATGCTGTCACTATTCGTTGCGAATTGGCCGAAAGTGGAATGAGAGGCTCCGGTCAGAGCCGGGCGTGGGGGCCGTCAGACGAGACGTACCGGCTTTTCCGGGCGTATACCGGCTTCGACGAGCCACGCCTTGAGGGGGGCCGGGTCGCCGTCCTCGATGAGGCTGAGGACCCGGGGGGTGAGGTCGGCGGCGCGCTCTCCGTTGACGAGGAGGGTGGGGCCGTCGAGCCAGTCCAGGCCGGGGGTGGCGCCCGCGGTGTCCATGGCGGCGCAGCAGACCATCGCGGTGACGTGGTCGGTGAGCAGCTCTCGCGCCGAGCGAGGAGGCTGGAGCGGGAAGAGGGGAAGGGCGCCGTCGTCCCAGAGGGAGGTCGGGTCGGGGGTGGGCGGGGTGCTGGGGGCGCTGTTCGCCTCCTCGCGGGCCAGTTCGGCGGTGAGGCCTGCGGCGAGGGCGGCCGCACGCTCGTTCTCGGCCTCGGTCTCGCCTTCGGCCCACATCGCGTGCGCGTCCGCGTCGCCCGGAGCGCTCTCGTCGCCGGGGAGCGCGGATGCGTCCGTGGAACTCGCCGTCTCCCCGCCCGTCGACCTCGCGGCCGCGGGCGCGTCCGTCGCCGACAGGTGGTCCAGGACCCGGGAGAGGGTGGGCCCGTCGGGACGGGGGCTCGGGCGGCGGACGCCCAGGGTGTCCAGCACCTTGTGGAGGCGGGCCGCGTCGGTGCGCCACTTGCGGTCGACCACCTCCTCCGGGTACTCCTGCCAGTCCACGGGGGACCAGTCCGGGCCCGATTCGGCGGGGCCGCCGTGGAACAGACGGGCGGCGAGGAGCGACGCCGCCTCGTCCACCGCGCCCGGTTCCTCCAGGAGGTCGCAGGCCGGGCGTTCGCCGAGGCGGGAGGCGAAGCCCTCGGCCAGGCGGTCCCGGCGGGACAGTTCCGTCAGGGCCGCCACCACGCCCGCGTCCAGGCGGGACGGCCAGCGGCCCATCCGCCAGGCCGGGAGGGCCACCCGGGTCAGCAGACGGTCCCAGCCCGCGTAGGCCAGCCCCACCTGTTCCTGGGCGACGATCCGCAGGCCGTAATCCACAGCCTGTGCACGCTCCGCCGCGGCCGCCGCCACCCCTCGCTCCATCTCCGCCGCGTGCTCCCGGCAGCTGCGCAGCAGCAGGCGCGACACTCGGCCGACGCCGGAGAGGGCCGTCCGGGTCAAGGGTCCGTGGTGGGGCGCCGATGACACCGCCACCGCCGCGTCCAGGCCCCGTACGAAACGGCGGGCCGCGGCTATGTCCGGGTGGGCGGACGGGCCCGTGCCCGCCACCACCGGGGCCAGGACCGCGCGGAGTTCTCCCACCCGCATCCACCACAGGAACGGCGAGCCGATGACCAGGACCGGCGCCGCGGTGGCCCGACGGTGGGGGCCGCGCAGGCCGCCCGTGAGCTCGTCGCGGCTTTCCGGCGCGGGCGGACCGTGGGCCGGGTGAGTGCGGTCCTCCAGCCAGCTGTCGCAGTCCGGCGTGAGCGCTATCGCGGACGGCGCCGGTACGTCGAGCCGGTCGGCCAGGTCACGCACCATCCGGTACAGGTCGGGGGCCGAGTCCTCCGCGATCGCGACGCTCGGACTGACGGCCGGCCTGGAACGGGCGACGACCAGCGCGATACCGGCCGCCGCGAGCAGCACGAGCACGGCGACACAGGTCACCACCCAGCGGGCGGCGTGCCAGCCCGAACCGACGAGGTGGCCGGTCGAACCGCCGGCCAGCAGCACCACGGCGAGCGCCGCGGGCAGCAGGGCCACGGCCAGGGCCCGGCTGCGGATCCGCAGCACCGCCAGCGCCCGCGCACGCGCGCTCTGCGCGCCCGCCTCCACACCCATACCGGTCACGACCGGACCTCACCCCCTCCCCGATGCGCCGCACGTGCCGGCCGCACTGCCTGTCCCACCTGTCCTGGTGTTGGTCACTCCCCCACTGTGGCACCCGCCACCGACATCGCAATGCCGGTGGGCCAAGTGCCGGAACGCTTGCGCCGCACCCTAGTTGGGGTGCGGGGCCCCGTCAGCCGGATGGGGCAGCGCTCACTCGATGGAATGGCTCTGGGGAAAGGTGGATGACGGACGGCAAGCATCAGGCCCCGGTTCCTGAGACGGATCCGGGGCCTGGAGGGTTCATCGGGGACGGCTGCGACAGGCCTACTCGGCGGCCGCCTTCGCCGCGATGTCCGTACGGTGCTGGGAGCCGTCGAGGCCGATGCGGGCGACGGCCCGGTAGGCGCGCTCACGGGCCTGCGCAAGGTCGCCGCCGGTCGCCGTGACCGACAGGACCCGCCCGCCCGCGCTGACCACGGCGCCGCCGTCGGACCTGGTGCCCGCGTGCAGCACGTACGCGTGCGGGGCGTCCTGGGCGGCGACCTCGTCGAGGCCGGTGATCGGATCGCCGGTGCGGGGGGTGCCGGGGTAGTTGTGCGAGGCGACGACCACGGTGACCGCGGCGTCGGAGCTCCAGCGCAGCGGCGCCAGATCGGCGAGGTCGCCCTTGGCGGCGGCCAGCAGGACCCCGGCGAGCGGCGTCTTCAGACGCGCGAGCACGACCTGAGTCTCGGGGTCGCCGAAGCGGGCGTTGAACTCGATCACGCGCACACCGCGGGAGGTGATGGCGAGACCGGCGTACAGCAGCCCGGAGAACGGGGTGCCCCGGCGGCGCATCTCGTCGACGGTCGGCTGGAGGACGGTCTCCATGACCTCGTCCACCAGCTTCGGGTCGGCCCAGGGCAGCGGGGAGTACGCGCCCATGCCGCCGGTGTTCGGCCCCTCGTCCCCGTCCAGGGCCCGCTTGAAGTCCTGCGCGGGCTGGAGGGGCACCACGGTCTCGCCGTCGGTGATGGCGAAGAGGGAGACCTCGGGGCCGTCGAGGAACTCCTCGATGACGACTCGGTCACACGCGTTGGCGTGCGCCTTCGCGGCCTCCAGGTCGGCGGTCACGACGACGCCCTTGCCGGCGGCGAGACCGTCGTCCTTGACGACGTAGGGGGCGCCGAAGGCGTCGAGGGCCTCGTCGACCTCCTCGGGCGTCGTGCAGACGTACGACCGCGCGGTCGGGACCCCGGCCCCGGCCATCACGTCCTTGGCGAAGGCCTTGGAGCCCTCGAGCTGCGCGGCCTCCTTGGAGGGGCCGAAGACCGGGATGCCCGCCTCCCGCACGGCGTCGGCGACACCGGCGACGAGCGGCGCCTCCGGCCCTACGACGACCAGCTCGGCGCCCAGCTCGGTCGCCAGCGCGGCGACGGCGGCGCCGTCCAGGGCGTCGACCCGGTGCAGCTCGGCGACCTCGGCGATGCCTGCGTTGCCGGGGGCGCAGTGCAGCGCGGTGACGTCGGGGTCGAGGGACAGGGAGCGGCACAGGGCGTGTTCGCGGGCGCCGCTGCCGATGACGAGGACCTTCACGGGGGTCAGCCTAACCGGAGCGGGGGCGGCGGCATTGTGCGGGCTGCTGAAGGGGGAGGGCGGCGGGGGTTGTGTTTTCGTACGAAGCGCACGAAGCGTGCGGGGTGTGCGGGGCGGCGGCGGGGTGATGGCGTACGCGGTCGGCGGTACGGCGGGGTCCCGCGCGCCCTGCTCTCAGCTCTCAGCTCGCGGCTCGCGGCTCCTTGCTCGGCGGCACACGACTGACGACCAGCGGCTCGCGGCTCGGCGGCTCCCGACTCACGACTAGCGGCTCGCTAGTCGGCGGCTCCCGACCAGCGGCCCGCGGCTCGCTACTCGTTCGTGAACTCCTCGACCACCGTCGCGCCCAGCTCCCGGACGATCAGGTCGTGGCCGGAGAGGGCCGACTCGTTGAGGTCCGGGTCGTCGTCCTCGGGGATGTCGTCCTCGGGGGCGACGGGGGCCGGGTACGGCTCAGGGGCGGGGGCCGCCTGGGGCGGGGCCGCGGGGGCGGACGGGGAGGGCATCGGCGCGGGGGCGGAGGGAGCCGGGGCCGCAGGGGCGGGCTGGGGAGGTGCCGGGCGGACGGGGGACGCCGGGGCGCCACCGCCGTAACCGCCGCCTCCGCCGAAGCCGCCGGTGCCTCCGCCACCGTAGCCGGAGGAGCCGCCCTGCGGGGGCGCGGCGCCGCCGCCCGACGGGTCGACGATCGCCTCGATCTTCCACTGGACGTTGAACTGCTCGGCGAGCGCCTGACGCAGGACGTCCTCGCTGCCGCTGCTCGCGAAGTTGTCACGGGCGCCGGCGTTGACGAAGCCGAGCTGGAGGGTCGTGCCGTCGAAGCCGGCCACCTGGGCGTTCTGGCTGAGCAGGATCCAGGTGAAGCGGCGGCGGTTCTTGACGGCCTCCAGGATGTTCGGCCAGAGCATGCGGGGGTCGACTCCGCCCGCGGGGGCGGCCGCGGGGGGTGCGGGCGGCCCGGGGGCAGGCTGGGGCGCGGGCGCTTGGGCAGCGGGCGCGGGCGTCGGGGCGCTCGGTGCGGGCTGGCCTCCAGTGCCGGCCGGGGTGGCGGTGGGCCAGCCGCCGGGACGGCGACCGCTGCCGGCGGTGGTGGCGGTGGGCCAGGCGCCGGGGGCGGGTGCGGCGGCGGGGACGGGTGCGGCAGGCGCGGGTGGGGCGGCCGGGGTGGGCTCGGCGGGCGTCGGAGCGGGGGCCGGGGGCTGCTCGGCTACAGGGGCGGGCTGCACAGGCGGCGCGGGCGGCGCGCTCGGGCTCCCGGGGCTCCCAGGGGCCCCCGCTCCTCGCACCGCCGCACGGGCCGCCGCCGGACCGCCGCCCTGCGCAACGGTGGGCACGGCTACCGGGGCATGGGCCTCCGGGCCGGGGACGTACCCCATGGCCGGGGTTCCCCCGCCGCCGGAGAAGTTCACGCCGCGCTCCAGCCGGTCCAGCCGGGCCATGACGGACCGCTCGTCGCCGTAGGCGGCGGGCAGCAGGACGCGCGCGCAGATCAGTTCGAGCTGGAGCCGGGGCGAGGTGGCTCCCCGCATCTCGGTCAGACCGTCGTTGACGAGGTCGGCGGCGCGGCTGAGCTCGGCGGCGCCGAAGGTGCCGGCCTGGGCCTGCATGCGCTCCAGGACATCGGCGGGAGCGTCGATGAGCCCCTTCTCCACGGCGTCCGGGACGGCGGCGAGGATGACGAGGTCCCGCAGCCGCTCCAGCAGGTCGGCGACGAAGCGACGCGGGTCGTTGCCCCCCTCGATGACCCGGTCGACGACCTCGAAGGCGGCGGCCCCGTCACCGGTGGCGAAGGCCTCGACGACGGAGTCGAGGAGCGAACCGTCGGTGTAGCCGAGAAGGGAGGTGGCCATGGCATACGTCACACCCTCCTCCCGCGCTCCGGCGAGGAGCTGGTCCATGACGGACATGGAGTCACGCACGGAGCCCTGGCCGGCCCGCACGACGAGCGGCAGCACGCCGTCCTCGACCGGGATGTTCTCCTTGCCGCACACCTCGCCGAGGTACTCCCGCAGGGTGCCCGGGGGGACGAGCCGGAAGGGGTAGTGGTGGGTCCGCGACCGGATGGTCCCGATGACCTTCTCGGGCTCGGTGGTGGCGAAGATGAACTTGAGGTGCTCCGGGGGTTCCTCGACGACCTTCAGCAGGGCGTTGAAGCCGGCCGACGTGACCATGTGGGCCTCGTCGATGATGTAGATCTTGTACCGGCTGCTCGCGGGCCCGAAGAACGCCTTCTCGCGCAGCTCACGGGCGTCGTCGACACCACCATGAGAAGCGGCGTCGATCTCGATGACGTCGATGGAACCGGGTCCGTTCCTGGCCAGGTCCTGGCAGGACTGGCACTCGCCGCACGGGGTGGGCGTGGGACCCTGCTCACAGTTCAGGCAGCGGGCGAGGATCCGGGCGCTGGTCGTCTTGCCGCAACCGCGCGGACCGCTGAACAGGTACGCGTGATTGACCCGGTTGTTCCGCAGCGCCTGCTGCAACGGGTCGGTGACATGCTCCTGCCCGATGACCTCGGCGAACGACTCCGGGCGATAGCGGCGGTACAGCGCGAGAGACGACACGCCTACGAGGTTATAGGCGCCCACTGACAACCCGACCCACGGGAACGCAAGCGCCCCCCACGCACCCGCCAGAGCCAACCTACCCTTGCTGCCTTCCGGCCCTGGGGGAGTTCAGTCAGATAGCGCCGCGTGAGGGGCTCCGCACAGAGTACCCGACGTCAGCGGGTGGGAACGAGTTCGCGAGCACACCTCTCGGTCATGTAATGTTCCGAGCGGAGGATTCGCCTAGAGGCCTAGGGCGCACGCTTGGAAAGCGTGTTGGGGGCAACCCCTCACGAGTTCGAATCTCGTATCCTCCGCCAGTGCCTCACCGGGCACGATGTCGAAGGGCCCCACTGTTCGCAGTGGGGCCCTTCGACGTTGTCCGTCCCGCCGGTCAGCCGAGCAGGCTGAGGAGGACACCACAGACCAGCAGCAGCGACGCGAGCTGCGCGATGCACCACGAGATCCGGTAACTGAGCGTCCGGCGATTGCGCACCTCGAGCAGCCTGGGGAAGATCTCGTGCGGGTGCTGCAGGTCGTAGGTGTCCGTCCAGTGCACCGAGACGACCGTCAGGCTGAGCGCTCCGGAGAGGCCGCTCGCCACGAGTGCCGCCGCCAGGAGCGGCGTGGCGCCGGGAGCGCCCGCCGGGACGGCCAGCACCACGGACGCGGCGGCCACCAGGAAGCCGTCATAGGCCAGCAGCACCTGGGCCTTGGAGTCCAGGACGCTCAGGCAGCCGTAGAGGTACTCGTGGGCGTAGACGTCCTGGGGCTCCGGCTGGAGTCGTTTCAGGGCTTCCAGATGCCCTCGTAGTTCGGTCCCCTGGAAGATGCCTTGCCGAAGCCAGGGCTGCATCCCACTCCCCTCTCTCGCGGTCCAGCGGCGCCGGTCTCCAGGCGGAGCATGACCGCGGGACCCCTTCGTGTCAGCGGCGCGCGGCCCTCGTGCCGCCCGCTTACGCCTGCCTCAGTAGGGGGGAGTCGTGAAGAGCGGTGACTCTCCGTCATTCAGTCACTCCTTCCGGAATACCCCCCTGGGGTATATGGTTGAGCGCAGTAAGCCCAGGAACTCGGGGCTCGCACCTCACAGGGGATTGGGGACCGTAGTCATGGAACACAGCGCTCACCACACCGAAGCCGCGCACGACCACGCAGCGCATGCCGGCCATGGCGGTCACGCCTCCGGTGCCTCCTGGTCCATGGCCGTCAAGGCCACGCTCCACTGCCTCACCGGGTGTGCCATCGGCGAGATTCTCGGCATGGTGATCGGGACCGCGCTGGGGTGGGCGAACGCGCCGACCATGGTGTTGGCGATCACCCTGGCGTTCCTCTTCGGGTACTCGTTCACCCTCTTCGCGGTCCGCCGGGCCGGGCTGGACTTCAAGTCCGCCATCAAGGTCGCCCTGGCCGCCGACACCGTCTCCATCGCCGTGATGGAGTTCGTGGACAACGCGATCATCGCCCTCACCCCCGGCGCCATGGAGGCCCATCTCGACGACGGACTGTTCTGGTCGGCCCTCCTGGGCGGCTTCGCCGTCGCCTTCGTGATCACCACGCCGGTCAACAAGTGGATGATCGGCCGCGGCAAGGGGCACGCCGTCGTCCACGCGTATCACTGAGGCCGCCCGGACCGCCGGGCTCAGCGCACCTGGACGCGGCGCTCCATGCTCACCTGGTCGATCTCCGAGGTGCGGACCGTGATCCTCATGGTCCAGGTGCCGGCCAGGGGGAGGTTGACGAAGCTGTTCGCCCAGTAGCCGCCCTGGTCCTTCAGCTCGGCGTCGAGGGGGCCGACGTCCTGGGCGGGGAGCGTGAAGGTGACGCGCAGCTCGGGAACCGCGGACAGACCGCCGTCCGGCCCGAGCACCACCGCCTGGAGCGAGTTGTCGCCGACCCGGCCGGGGTCCAGGGTGAGCTCGACCTTGCCGGTGCCGCCGGGGGTGCCGACGTCGAAGGGGACGGTGACGGAGACCGTGCCGCCGGCGGGGGGTGCGGGTTCCTTCGCCTCCGCCGCGGCTCTTCCGGGGAGGGTACTGGTCAGGACGGTCGTGATCACCAGGACGACCACGCCGGTGGCGACCTCGGCGAGAACGGATCGGCGGAGGGGGCGGCGGGCCCTCCAACGGCGGGACACGGCCGCGGCTGCCAGGAGGAGGGCCACCGCTGCCAGCTTGAGGATCAGCAGTCTGCCGTACGTCGTGCCGGTGAGCGTGTCCCAGGCGCCCAGGCCTCGCCAGGACTGGTAGGTGCCGGTGATGACCAGGACGGTCACGGAGGTGAGGGCGAGCCGGGAGAAGCGGTCGACGGTGGCGGGGGTCGGCTTCGCGCGGTACAGGGTGATCAGGAGGGCTATGAGGCCGCCCAGCCATATCGCCGTGGCGAGGAGGTGGAGGGTGGTGGAGGCGATGGCCACGGGGACCTGGATCCCCGCGGAGGCGTGGTCCGACGCGGCCCAGGTCAGAGCCAGTGCGGTACCGAGGAGCGCCGGTGGGGCGGTGCGGCGCCAATGCCCCTTGGCGGAACTTCCGAGCCGCGTGAGCACAGGCACCGCCAGCAGCAGCAAGGCCGCCCTCGCCAGCAGGGCCAGTCCCGGCCTGCCCGTCAGCGTGCGTTCGAAGGCCTCCCCGTCCAGGGCCGCCGCCGGTCCCTCCCCCGACTCGTACGGCGCCCTCAGCACCAGCAGAGCCACCGTCGTGGCGAGGAGGGTCCACCAGCCGACGAGGAGCGGTCTGCGCAGGGCCTCCGGCTCGGGAGGCCGGCACACCACGATGAAGGCGGCCGTGCCGATGAGCAGGCACGCCGCCAGGTACGCCAGATAGCGGGCGATCTTGTGGAGGGCGGCGGTGGCCGGGTTCTCCGCCGGGCCCGTGTCCACGGCGACCGGGGTCGCGGAGGGCTTGCCCACCGAGAAGGTGAACGCGCCCGAGACCGGGTGGCTGTCCGCGGACACCACTCGCCAGGCCACCGTGTAGGTGCCCTCGGCCATGCGGGACGGCATGGACACCCGGGCCGTGGCGGCGGAGTCCGCGTGGTCCGCGTCGTCCAGCTCCAGGCGTCTGCCGTCCGGTCCCAGGACGCGGACGGAGTCGTCGAGCAGGCCGACCGACTCCGTGAAGGTCAGGGTGAGGTGACGGGGGGCCGTTCGCAGGACGGCTCCGTCGTCGGGGTCGGTGCCCCGGAGGGCCGCGTGCGCCGAAGCCGTGCCCGCGCCGCCGAGGACGAGCAGGACCAGCAGGGCCGCCAGCAGCACCAGCCCTTGAACTCCCCGCCCTCGGACCACGTCGTCTCTCCGTCTTCCCCGGTCTCGGCCACGCGCTTACGTACGTACGGCGGCCGCGCACCGCTCACCACGTCGGCCTGGCGATCGCTCCCCCGTCCACCACCAGATCGTGCCCGGTGATCCAGGAGGCCAGGGAGGACGCCAGGAACACGCAGGCGTCGCCCACGTCCTCCGGGCGCCCGAGCCGCCCCAGGGCCGAGGCCCGCCGCCATCGTCGTACACCCTCGGGCCACGCCTCGGCCAGGCCGTCGCGTTCGATCAGGCCGGGCGAGACCGTGTTGACGCGGATGCCCACGGGACCGTACTCCAGGGCCGCGGAGCGGGCGTGCATCACCACCGCCGCCTTCGAGGCGGCGTAGTGCGCGTGGCCCTCGGCCGGGAGCCGGGCCTCCACCGAGGCGATGTGGGTCACCGAACCGCCGCCGTCCTGCCCGCGCATGATCTCCGCCGCCGCCTGGGTGCAGGCGAAGACGCTCGTCAGGTTGGCGTCCAGGACCGCTCGCCACTCGGCGGCCGTCATTCCCCGCAGTTCCCGCACCGGCTGCGCGCCCGCGTTGTTGACCAGCGCCGTGAGGCGTCCGCCGCCCCACTCCGCGGCCTCGCGCACCACCCGACGGCACTCCTCCTCGACGGTCAGGTCCCCGCGCAGGACGACCGACTCACCGATCTCGGCGGCCACTTCACGCGCGGACTCCACCGAGGTACGGGCGTGCAGGGCCACCGCGGCGCCCTGCTCGGCGAAGCGCAGGGCGATGCCCCGGCCGATGCCGCCGCCGGCTCCGGTGATCAGGGCGACCTGGCCCTCGAGCAGCTTCATGGACGGCACAGTTCCATGATCCGCGCGGCCTCCTGGGGATAGCGGGCGGTCAGTTCCTCCGCGTCGCCGTGCTCGTAGTCCTCGTAGGTGAAGCCGGGCGCCATCGTCGTACCGAAGAACGACCACGTGCCGCCCGCCACGACCCTGGCGCCCATCCAGGTGCCGGCGGGGACCGTCAGCTGGGGGTGCTGGCCGGTCAGCAGCGCCGGGCCGAGCGTCACTGTGCGGGAGCCGCCGTCGGGTTCCAGCAGGAGCATCTCCAGGGGATCGCCCAGGTAGAAGTGCCAGACCTCGTCGGCGGTCAGCCGGTGCAGCGCCGAGAAGTCGCCCGGCTCGGCGGTGAGCAGGGCGACTATGGCGGTGCCTGTCGGGCGGCCGTCCGGGCGCGGGGCGCCCGCCCAGGTCTGGCGGAACAGCCCGCCCTCGCGCGGTATGGGCTCCAGGCCGTAGTGGGCGACGAGGTCTTCCGGGGTCACCCGGGGAAGGCTACCTCCCGCCGCAGAAAGGCGAGTTGGGCCTTCTTCTCCGGCAGGTACACGTCCGGGATGTCGATCTCGGGCAGGGTGACGACCGGGCCGGGCTCGAAGCCCTGCCGCAGGAAGCGGGCGACGGCCTTCTCGTTGGCCACGTCGGGGTCCACCACGACCCGCTGCCGGTCGAGACCGATCAGGACGTACGAGGAGATCACCGCGACCAGCGCGGACGTCCAGCCGGGGCGGCCGCCCTCCGGACCGGCGGGCGCGAGGAGCAGGTGGACGCCGATGTCGCCGGGCTCGACCTCGTAGCACTCACTCACCCGGTCGGCCTCGGGCTCGTAGGTCTGGAGCAGGGCGACGGGGTCGCCGTCCCGCTCGATCAGGTAGGCGTGGTGGGTGTCGAGGGTGTCCAAGTGGGCGTAGATCTCGGCGACCTGCTCCCTGCTGAGGCCGTTCATGCCCCAGAAGGAGGCGCGTTCCTCGCTGACCCAGGCGTGCACGACCTCGGCGTCGGCCCGCGGGCCGAGGCGCCGGACGCGGACCGTGCCGAAGCCGTCGACCGGCTGTTCGTACACCGTGGGGCGGGGCTCAGACATCGGTCTCTTTCTCCAGTCGGTCGAAGTCCGTGACGACGGGGACCAGGTCTCCCCTGGTCCACAGGGGCAGTTGGTCACGCTGGTGGGGGGTGCCCGGCACCCCGCAGGCGCCGAACGGCACGACCCACAGGCTCTGTTCGCGGTCGGCCAGGTCCCAGACGTACCGGGCGGCGGGGCCGCGGGCGGCGCGGTCGGTGATACCGGGGACGGCGGAGGTGCACAGCACGCAGTCGTGGTCGCCGGAGAGTCCGGGCTCGTCGTACTCGGCGGGGAGAGCCCGCCAGGGGGCGAGGACGTGGGTGTCGCCCCACACGCCCCGCGGCGGATCGGCGGCCACCTCCTCCAGCGCGGCCCGCACGGCCTCCGGCCGGTCGACGCCGTACAGCTCCTCCGCGCGCAGCAGGTGTTCGAGGGCGAAGCCGATGCGCGGGACGAGGGCGAGCCAGGGGAGCAGGACTTCGGGGTAGGCGGGGAGCCTGGTCAGCGCGGCGAAGGCGGGGTGCGCCGCCAGGTGGCGTACGACGGCTCCGCGCACCGCCGCGTAGAGGGCGGCGGGTCCGCTGTCCGCGTCCATGCGGCGGTCCCACGCCAGGAGCGTCGCGCGGACGCGGGCCGCCTCGGGGGAGAGGCCGTCGAGGGCGGCCAGGTGGTCCATCAGGGGGGCGGCGGAGGCGAGGTGGGTGTCGGTGTGGATCGCGGGCATGTCGTCGGGCGACCACCGGCGCCGGGCGGCGAGCAGTTCGGCGATGCGGTCGGCGCGGTGCGGCGGGGCGAACTCGACGCCGAGGGGCGCGGCGGGGCCGCGCTGGTTGGCCATCACCGCGACCCCGTCGGCGAGTTCGCCGTACGGCGTCTCGTGCCAGCCCCGCCATTCGTGGCCGGGTTCCCAGGCGGGGACGAGACGGGTGCGGTTGGCCTCGGAGCGCAGCGGCACCTTCCCGGCGACGCGGTGCAGGAGGCCGCCCTCGGTGTCGGCGGCCTGGACGACGTTGACGGGCTCGGTCCAGTGGTCGAAGGCCCGGTCGACGTCGGCCACCCGGCGGGCCCGGAGGAGGGGGAGGAGCGCGCTGAAGCCGAGGTCGCCGGTGACGCGGGGCGGGTAGCGGAGGCTGACGGAGCACTCGGCGTCCGAGCCGTCGTACAGGCCCTCGGGGCCGCCGACGACCACCGGGCCGCGTTCGGTCTCGATGACCTCGACCTCGACCGGGTCCTCGCCCGCGACCTCGATCGTCTCGGTGTGCCGGGCGGCCCGGTGCCAGACGCCGTCGGGGCCGAGGGCCTCCACGCCCGCGCCGGTGCGGCGCAGCCGCTCCCGGTACAGGTCCTGGTAGTCGGCCATGGCGTTGGTGATGGCCCAGGCGACCGAGCCGGTGTGACCGAAGTGGGCGATGCCGGGGACACCGGGGACGGCGAGGCCGACGACGTCGAACTCGGGGCAGGAGAGGTGGATCTGCTGATAGACGCCGGCGTCCTCGATGAACCGGTGCGGGTCGCCGGCGACGATGGGCTGCCCGGAGACCGTGCGCTCGCCGCTCACCAGCCAGCCGTTGCTGCCGGAGGTCCCGGGACCGTCGATGGCGAACAGCCCGACGGCCTCCTCGCCGAGGTGCCGGACCGCCTGCTCACGCCAGAGCTTGGCCGGGAACCCCGCGAACAGGATGTGGATGCCGAGCCAGACGCCGAGCGGGGTCCAGGGCTCCCAGCGACCGGGGGCGCCGAGCGGCAGAGTCGCCTCCGCGAGGCCTTCGTTGACGCCTTCGACGTACGAGCGGATCCAGTCGGCCGTCTCCGTGTCCCGGCGTTCCAGCTCGGCCCAGCAGCGGCGGGCGGTGTCGTCGAGCCTGGCCCGGCGGACGAAGTGGTCCCAGGGCAGGGAGTCCGGGCCGAGGAGGGCGGCCGAGGTGCCCTGGGCGCGGCGCCGCTCCACCTCCAGTTGCCAGGCCCGGTCGAGGGCGGTCACGCGGCCCTGGGCCCGGGCGAGTTCGCCCACGTCGTCCGCGCGAAGATGCGGGATGCCCCAGGCGTCGCGGTAGATCTCGGCGGTCACCTGCCACCCTCCTGTGCTTGCGATGTGCTTTAGGTTAGCCTTGCCTAAGTTATTCGTGGCGGAATAGTACGCGAAGGGTGAAGACGCGATGGGGCAGGGGCACGGTTGGCAGGGCACGGTCCTGAAACTGATGGGCGCCAAGGACTTCGAGTTCACGGTCACCGGCGCCGAGGACGTCTCCTCCGACTACCGGCGGCTGCACCTCACCGACGGCGGGATGCTCGCGGCCACCGGGGTCCACCCGACGATGTGGGTCCGGCTGTGGTTCGAGAACGGCGGCAAGCCGCACCAGCGGGCGTACACGCTGGTCGACCCCGACCCCGAGGCCGGCACCTTCAGCCTCGAGTTCGCGCTCCACGAGGGGCGCGCCAGTGACTGGGCGCGGGCGGCGAAGGCCGGGAGCACCATCGAGGCGACGGTCCAGGGCACGGGCTTCCAGCATCCCCGGCCCGAGCCCTCGCACCTCTTCGCGATGGCCGACCCGGCTTCGCTGCCCGCGCTCAACTCCCTGCTCGCCGAGCTGGGTTCGGCCCCGGCGACCATCTGGTTCGAGGGGTCCCTGGACGGCCTGCCGTTCCGCGGTGACCCCTCCCGCCACGACGTCCGCACGGTCGCCCGCCACCAGCTCGTCGACGCCGTCCGCGCCGACCTCCCGGACCTGCTGAAGGGCACGCGGCAGCCGTACGTCTGGATCGCCTGCGACACACTGACGACCCGGACCCTGTCGGCGTACGTCCGCAAGGATCTGGCCGTCGCCAAGGACCGGCTGCACGCGCTGGGGTACTGGCGCGCGACCTGAGCCGGTACGCGGGATCATCGACCCATGGACGTCACCCTTCACCTCGCCCAGGATCCCGAGGCCGACGCGCTGCTCGGGCGCAGTCCGCTCGCCGCGCTGGTCGGGATGCTGCTGGATCAGCAGGTCCCGATGGAGTGGGCGTTCAAGGGTCCCCGCACGATCGCCGACCGGCTCGGCGCGGACGATCTGGACGCGCACGAGATCGCCGCGCAGGACCCGGAGGCCTTCGCCGCCGTGCTCTCGGACAAGCCGGCCGTGCACCGCTACCCGGGGTCCATGGCCAAGCGCGTCCAGCAGCTGTGCCAGTACCTGGTCGAGCACTACGACGGCAACGCCGAGCTGGTCTGGAAGGGCGTGACCGACGGCAAGGAGTTGCTCCGGCGCCTGGAGGAACTGCCCGGCTTCGGCAAGCAGAAGGCCCAGATCTTCCTGGCCCTGCTCGGCAAGCAGCTCGGCGTTGCCCCGAAGGGCTGGCGCGAGGCGGCGGGTGCGTACGGCGAGGCGGAGTCCTTCCGCTCGGTCGCTGACATCACGGGACCGGAGTCCCTGGCGAAGGTGCGGGCGCACAAGCAGGAGATGAAGGCGGCGGCGAAGGCCGCGAAGAAGTAAGCCGATCGGCCGTCCCCGGATGGCGGTCGTCGCTCGCCCGGTCCAACCATGAACCATGACCGAGGCACCGTCCGGCTCCGCTTGGGGCCCGGAGTACGACGACCGCAAGGTTCACGCGCAGCAGCGCGCCCCGCGCGACGGCCACGAGCCCGAGCCGCCCTTCGAGGGGCCCCTGCACGCCCTGTCCCAGGCCGCCTGGCAGATCGTGCTGGTCACCGGCATCGCGTCGCTGATCCTGGGCGTGCTGGTGCTGATCTGGCCGGGCTCGACCCTGCGCGCGACCGGCGTGCTGTTCGGGCTCTACCTCCTGGTCAGCGGGGTCTTCCAGCTCGTCTCCGCCTTCGGCACGCACAAGACGACCTCGCTGCGGGTCCTGGGGTTCGTCAGCGGCGCCCTGTCGATCCTGCTCGGCCTGTTCTGCTTCCGCGGCCCCATGCAGTCGCTGCTGCTGCTCGCCCTGTGGATCGGCATCGGCTGGCTGATCCGCGGCATCACCCAGACCCTGGCCGCCGCCTCCGACGCCTCGATGCCCGCCCGCGGCTGGCAGATCTTCCTCGGCATCGTCACGTTCCTCGGCGGCGTCGTGCTGATCGTCTCCCCCTTCGAGTCGGTCTTCGTCCTGACCGTCGTCGGCGGGGTCTGGCTGATCGTCGTCGGCGTCGTCGAGATCGTCAGCGCGGTGGGCATCCGCGGCCGGGCCCGACAGGTCCCGCACGAGCTGTGACCGGCACCGGTACGCCGAGCGGGCGGATCTCGGGCGCGGCGCGATGAACGGCGCGGCCCCGCCGGGGAGGTGACCTTCCATGAGCACTGCACGAAGCCTCCCACGCGGCCGCGCCTGGCTGCGGGCGTTCGTACTGCTGCTCGCCCTGTGCACCCCGGCGGCCCCGGCCGCGACGCCCATGGCGCCGGCCGCGGCGGCCGTCGAGTTCATCGAGTACGACGCCGTGGACGCCGCCCCGCGCCCGGCCGCCGCCCGCCGCGCGCACCGCCCGGACGCCGTACCCCCGCGTCCCGCATCGCGTCCCCGGACGGCGGTGCCCTGTTCGGAGCCGGTCCCCCACACCCCGCCGGCCCGGCGCTCAGTGGTCCTGCGCTGCTGACGGAACCGGTCCCCACCGGTCCATCCGTCAGTACGACACGAGGAGCACCCCCATGCCCGTCGACCCCTACGCCGTCCTGCGCGCCCTGGTGCGTGCCGAGGCCGCCCGGAGCACGCCGAAGCCGCAGGTCAAGCGGGACGAGCGGCCCCAGAAGGAACAGAACCGCTGAGCGCCAGGCGGAGGCGGCCTACCGCCTCCGCCGAGCCGTGCCGAAGACCGAGCGGGTGATCTCCCGCCCGATCTGGGTGCCGATGGAGCGGGCGAGCGACTTGAACATGCCGCTGCCGACGACCTGTTCGACCATCGAGGGCTCGTCCTTGGGCTCAGGGGTGGCCTTCGGGGCGCGGGCCCGCATCTCGTCCGGACCCTTGCCCGCGGGGGGCCGCTGGAGCCTCTCGTACGCCGACTCACGGTCGACGGCCTGCGCGTACCGCTCGTAGAGCGGCGACCGGCGCACCGCCTCCGCCAACGGCACCGGCGCCATCAGGGACTCGGGCGCCCGCAGCCGGGTCGCGGCGACCGGGGTCGGGGCGCCCTTCTCGCTGAGCACGGTGACGACGGCCTCGCCGGTGCCGAGCCCGGTGAGCAGCTCCTCCAGGTCGTACGCGCTGTTCGGGAAGGTCTTCGCCGTGGCCTTCAGCGCCTTCTGGTCGTCGGGGGTGAAGGCGCGCAGGGCGTGCTGGACGCGGTTGCCGAGCTGGGCGAGGACGTCGCCGGGTACGTCCTTCGGGGTCTGCGTGACGAAGAAGACGCCGACCCCTTTCGAGCGAATGAGCCGCACGGTCTGCGTGATGGAGTCCAGGAACGCGTTCGAGGCGTCGTGGAACAGCAGATGCGCCTCGTCGAAGAAGAACACCAGCTTCGGCTTGTCGGCGTCACCGACCTCGGGCAGATCGTGGAAGAGATCGGCGAGCAGCCACATCAGGAAGGTGGAGAACAGCTGCGGCCGGTCCTGCACGGCGGCCAGCTCCAGCACCGACACCATGCCCCGCCCGTCCTGCGCCGTCCGCAGGAACTCGGCCGTGTCGAACTCCGGTTCCCCGAAGAAGGCGCCCATGCCCTGCGCCTCGAACGCGGTGAGCGAACGCAGGATGACCCCGGCCGTCGCCGTCGACAGACCGCCGATGCCCTTCAGCTCGGCCTTGCCCTCGTCCGACGTCAGGAAGGCGACGACCGCCCTGAGGTCCTTGAGGTCGACCAGCTCCAGGCCCTTGGTGTCGGCGTAGTGGAAGATCAGGCCGAGGGACTGCTCCTGGGTCCGGTTCAGCTGGAGGACCTTCGACAGCAGGACGGGACCGAAGCTGGTGATCGTGGCCCGCAGCGGGATGCCGTCACCGAGTCCGCCGAGGGCGTAGAACTCGGCGGGGAAGCCGGTCGGAGTCCATCGCTGATGCACCTCCGAGGCCCTCGCGGAGACCTTCTCGCCCTGCTGCCCCGGTGCCGAGATCCCCGACAGGTCCCCCTTGATGTCGGCGAGGAAGACCGGCACGCCCTGCGCCGAGAGCTGCTCGGCGATCAGCTGGAGGGTCTTGGTCTTGCCGGTGCCGGTGGCGCCGGCGACCAGGCCGTGCCGGTTGAGCATCGGCAGCGGCACCCGGATCCGCGCGTCGGCCAGGCACCGGCCGTCCCACAGCAGGGCGCCGAGATCGAGCGCGGGCCCGGCGAAGGCGTACCCGGAGGCGATCTCCAGGGCCTCCTTCGGCAGGGCCGGTGCGCTCCCGGGCTTCTCGGGAACGGTGGCCGGCGGCATGGTTTCGCGCTCACTCATCTCAGGCACCTGTTCCGATTCGCCCCGATTTACAACATCTTTTCCAGCGTCGCACTCCGTCGCCATGGCTGCGCCCGGAACGTCTGGACCGGTAGGCTTTCCGTGTGATCTTCAAGCGCATCGGAAACGGCCGGCCGTACCCCGACCACGGCCGGGAGAGCACCCGGCAGTGGGCGGACGTCGCGCCGCGCCCGGTCCGCCTCGATCAGCTCGTGACGACCAAGGGCCAGCTCGACCTGGAAACCCTGCTCGCCGAGGACTCCACCTTCTACGGCGACCTGTTCGCGCATGTCGTGAAGTGGCAGGGCGACCTGTACCTGGAGGACGGCCTGCACCGGGCCGTGCGCGCCGCGCTCCAGCAGCGCCAGGTGCTGCACGCGCGCGTGCTCGAACTGGACTGACCCGCCGGACCGGCCTCCCGCACGGCCGATCGGCGCGATCGAGTGTCCGTCCGGTGAAGGGTTGGCCCTTTTGGGTTCTCCTGCCCGGCGTCGAATGATCATCTAGTAGGCATCACCGCCCCGGCGCATTACGCTGCGCCCATGAGCATGCTGACTCCCCCCGGCATGGGCGGCCAATACCGGATCACGGGGGACAAGTACCCGCGCATGCGCCGTCCCCGGCGGCGCGGCAGGCTGGTGCTTCTGGCCGTCGCCTCCGTCACCGTGCTCGGCGTCGTCGGCTGGGGCACGCTCCAGCTCGTCGACGTCTTCACCGGCGGCGGGGAGAAGGCCTCGGCGGCCGGCCCGAAGGCGGACTGCGCCACCCGGGCCACGCCGTCGGCCGGCGCGAGCCCCGCCGCCCTGCCCAAGCCGGGCCAGATCACCGTCAACGTGCTCAACGCCACGCCCGTCAGCGGCCTCGCGAAGAAGACCGCCGACGAGCTGAAGAAGCGCGGCTTCAAGATCGGCGAGGTGGGCAACGCGACGAAGGAGTACGACAAGAAGGTCAAGGGCACGGGGCTGCTGCTCGGCCCCGCTTCGGCCCTGGACACCTCGCTGCCCGTCCTCGCGACCCAGCTCACCACCGCCGAGCGCCGCACCGACGAGGCCCGCAAGGGAACCGAGGTCGACCTGATCATCGGCACGTCGTTCAAGAACCTGACGACGAAGACGGACGCGGAGAAGGCACTGGCGAAGCTGGCGGCCCCGCAGCCGAGCCCGGCGGCCTCGAAGAAGGCCTGCTAGAGAACGCCCCTAGGGGCAACGCACTCAGGGCGCGGGGCCGTATCGACACACGGGTCCGCCACGGGGGGCGGGACACGACGGTGCCGCAGCCGCGAACGCGACGGACCGCGGCACCCCCGGGTGGCGACTACTCCGCGGCTCCGTACATACGGTCCCCCGCGTCCCCCAGCCCCGGCACGATGTACCCGTGCTCGTTGAGCCGCTCGTCCACCGAGGCCGTCACCACGGTCACCGGCGCCCCCGCCAGCTCCCGCTCCATGACCTCGACGCCCTCGGGGGCGGCGAGCAGCACCACGGCCGTCACATCGTCCGCGCCGCGCTTGATGAGCTCCTGGATCGCCGCGACCAGCGTGCCGCCCGTGGCGAGCATCGGGTCCAGGACGTACACCTGCCGCCCGGAGAGGTCCTCCGGCATGCGCGTGGCGTACGTGGACGCCTGCAGCGTCTCCTCGTTGCGGATCATGCCCATGAAGCCCACCTCGGCGGTGGGGAGCAGCCGGACCATGCCTTCGAGCATGCCGAGCCCGGCGCGCAGGATCGGCACGACCAACGGCCGCGGGTGGGAGAGCTTGACGCCGGTGGTCCGCGAGACCGGCGTCTGGATGTCGACCTGTTCGGTGCGCACATCCCGCGTGGCCTCGTAGGCGAGCAGGGTGACGAGCTCGTCGGCGAGACGGCGGAACGTCGCGGAGTCGGTGCGCTGGTCGCGCAGCGTGGTGAGCTTGTGGGCGACCAGAGGGTGGTCGACGACGTGGAGACGCATGTCCCTAACAGTAACCGGGGCACCGCGCCGTCGGCGCTGGCATCAAACCGCCCATCAGGGGGAAAGTGGGAGGGACGTACTGGGGGTGCACACATGCCTGACAGTGAGTCGCTGGAGAACCCCGCGCCGCGGGAGACCGAAGCGGAGCGGCGTCGGCGCCGGGCCCGGTTCCTGCGCGAACTGGCCGAGGCCCGGGAGCTGCGCGACCGCGTCCAGCCCCGCCGCGCCAAGGCCGCACGGCTGCGCCACGCCATGCGCATGCGCACCTTCCGCTGGTAGCGCTCGGGACGTTCTCGGGCCGCCTGATGCCTGATCCACGCCGATGGCCGCGTACGATCCCGCTGGTGGACGATCAAAACGGGCGGACACAGGGAGCCGAAGACGTCCCCTGGACGCTCCGTTTCTGCCACGATTCCGAGTGGGTGGGGCTCGGAGCACCGCTCTCCCCGCCCGCAACCTCCGCCGGGGGGACCCCCAACCGGCACGCCTATGACCAGTGGGAGAGTCACGGTGTACTTCGCCGCACTGCTCGCGCGCACCGAAGACGGGTGGGAAGCGAGCGACACAGAGCTCGACGATGTGGAGACCTTGTCGGATCTGGCCGACCTGGCCCGTGAAGCCTCTCCCGAGGACGACACGGTGCTGGTGCTCATCGAGCAGGAGGACGCCTGGTTCGGTGTCGTCCGCATCGACGGCGAGGACGACCCTCGTATCTACGTCTCGGACGCCGCCGCCGCTGCCCGCAGCAGCTACGGCGAGATCCTGCTCACCGACGAACTGCTCGGAAAGGAGCCGGGCGAGGACGAAGCCGACCTGGACGCCCTCGACCTCGACGGCACGGAGGAGCCGGACGGCGACTCCGACGACGAGGACGGCACCGCCGCCGACGCCGTGCCGCACAGCCCGGTCGGCGACAGCGAGATCCTCGACGACCTGGGTGTCAGCGAGAAGGAGCTGAAGGCCCTGGACGCCGACGACGCGCTGGGCGCCATCGCCGAGGCGCTGGGCGCCGCGGAGGTCCTGGAGACCGTCCGCTGATCCCGGCCCTTCCCGCGGGTCCCCCGGACCCGGTACGCGACCGCTGGCGGGCCGCGATGCGGCTCGCCCTGGACGAGGCCGAACTGGCCGTCCGGGGCGGGGACGTGCCCGTCGGCGCCGTCGTGCTGTCCGCGGACGGCGAGACGGTGCTCGGCGCCGGGCACAACGAACGCGAGGCCACCGGCGACCCGACCGCGCACGCCGAGGTGCTGGCGATCCGCAGGGCCGCCGCCGAGGTCGGGGAGTGGCGGCTGACGGGCTGCACGCTGGTCGTCACGCTGGAGCCCTGCACGATGTGCGCGGGCGCGTTGGTGCAGTCCCGGGTGGACCGGGTCGTCTACGGCGCCCGGGACGAGAAGGCCGGCGCGGCGGGCTCCCTCTGGGACGTCGTCCGCGACCGGCGGCTCAACCACCGCCCCGAGGTCGTCGAGGGAGTGCTCGCCGAGGAGTGCGCGGGGCTGCTCACCGCGTTCTTCCGGAATCGGTGAACGGTCGGCGAATACCGATTTCGGAGCAGGGGCCCCGGTGCTGTAAGGTCTCCCTCGGTAGCGTGTCCGAGCGGCCGAAGGAGCTCGCCTCGAAAGCGAGTGTGGCGCAAGTCACCGAGGGTTCAAATCCCTCCGCTACCGCTTGAGAAGGGCCCCGTCGAGAGACGGGGCCCTTCGTGCGTCCGCGGGGTTCGGGCCGGGGTTCTTGAAAAGGGCGTGACGGATACACTCACCGCCGTCAACAGGGGGCGCGTGCAGGGAGGCCGCAGTGGCGGTGAATTCGAAGAAGGTCGCCGTCTATGTGCTCGTGGTCTTCGTGCTCTACGTGATCATCACGGACCCGGCCAAAGCGGCCGATTACGTGCAGATAGGGTTCGAGGGCATATCCAACGCCGCCAAGGCCATCGGCGACTTCATGACCTGGCTCGCCGACGGAGGAGACTCATGATCCGCCACCTGGTCCTCTTCAAGCTCAACGAGGGTGTCGAGCGGGACGACCCCCGCGTCCTGGAGGGCGAGAAGGCCTTCCAGTCGCTGGAGGGCAAGATCTCCGAGATCCGCCACTGGGAACTCGGCTGGAACCTCAGCGACCGCCCCATCGCCTACGACTACGCGATCAACTCCGCCTTCGACGACACCGACGCCCTGCGCCGGTACGTGGAGCACCCCGAGCACCAGGCGGGCGTGACCCTTTGGAAGGAGTTCGCCACCTGGGTGATCGCGGACTACGAGTACTGAGCCGCCGAACCCCGCAGCCCTCCGCCGTAACGGCGGGGGGCTTTTGTGCGTCTTCAGCACTACTTCACCCTCAACACGGCGTTATGCGGTGCTTGCACACAGTGCACATGTCTTGTGATGCTATGACCGCTTTTGACGGATGAGTTGATGGATCACGAGGTGGAGTTGACCGTGTCGGCCAGTACTGCGCCTCCCCAAGAAGCGGCCCCAGAAGCGGCGGCGGCCGCACCGCGCAGCCGTGGCGCCGACACCCGAGCGCTCACCCAGGTGCTCTTCGGGCAGCTCAAGGAGCTTCGGCCGGGCACGCCGGAGCACAACCGGGTGCGCGGGGCGCTCATCGAGGCCAATCTCCCGCTCGTGCGCTACGCGGCCGCCCGCTTCCGCTCCCGCAACGAGCCGATGGAGGACGTGATCCAGGTCGGCACGATCGGGCTCATCAACGCCATCGACCGCTTCGACCCGGACCGCGGCGTGCAGTTCCCCACCTTCGCCATGCCGACCGTCGTCGGAGAGATCAAGCGGTACTTCCGGGACAACGTCCGCACGGTCCACGTACCGCGCCGACTGCACGAGCTGTGGGTGCAGGTCAACAGCGCGAGCGAGGACCTCACCACCGCCTTCGGACGGACCCCGACGACCGCCGAGATCGCCGAGCGGCTGCGCATCAGCGAGGAGGAGGTGCTGTCCTGCATCGAGGCGGGACGGTCGTACCACGCCACCTCACTGGAGGCGGCCCAGGAGGGCGACGGGCTGCCGGGGCTGCTGGACCGGCTCGGTTACGAGGACCCCGCGCTGGACGGTGTGGAGCACCGTGATCTGGTGCGGCACCTGCTCGTCCAGCTGCCGGAACGGGAACAGCGCATTCTGCTGCTGCGCTACTACAGCAATCTCACCCAGTCGCAGATCAGCGCGGAACTCGGCGTCTCCCAGATGCATGTCTCGCGGCTGCTCGCCCGGAGCTTCCAGCGGTTGCGGTCCGCGAACCGGATCGACGCGTGAGGAGTGGCCGCGTGAGTGGCGGCGCCTGAGCATCGGCACCCGAGTATCGGCGCCCCAGCGAAGTTCGACCGGCAGTCGACCGAAAGCCTGAGCGAACAGTAACCGGGGAGAGCGAATCGCTCACCAGGGCGGTTCCCGACAGTTTCGCGCCGAAAAACCGTCAGACCCCTTGTTTCCAGGGCGGATTCACGTCTTACATGTCGACATGTCACTACAGCGTGTTGCCGACATGTGACATTCTGCGGGAAGCGCGTTTGCCGTGGCTTCGGCTCCGGTATTCAGGTGAAGGCTGACGTTCCTCGCAGGGGCGTTCGCCACGACCGTCCCGCGACCCAGAGGGGGTGGCATGTCCGCAGAACAGGGCAGCTCCAAGGTGCTCACGCTCACGAAGAGCGAGGCTGCGCCCGCGCTCGACGACGACGTAACGGCCCTTGTCGAGGCCGCGCCGACCCCGGCGACCTCAGGAGCCATCGACACCCGCACCCTGTCCCGCTCCCTGTTCCTGCGGCTCGCCGCGCTGGACGAGAACAGCCCCGAGCGCGCCTACGTCCGCGACACCCTGATCGAGCTGAACCTCCCGCTCGTGCGGTACGCCGCCGCGCGCTTCCGCTCCCGCAACGAGCCGATGGAGGACATCGTCCAGGTCGGCACGATCGGGCTGATCAAGGCGATCGACCGGTTCGACTGCGAACGGGGCGTGGAGTTCCCGACGTTCGCCATGCCGACCGTCGTCGGTGAGATCAAGCGGTTCTTCCGCGACACCTCGTGGTCCGTGCGCGTCCCGCGCCGGCTCCAGGAGCTGCGCCTGGCCCTGACGAAGGCCAGCGACGAGCTCTCCCAGAAGCTGGACCGCTCCCCGACGGTCACCGAACTCGCCGCGGTACTGGGCGTGTCCGAGGAGGACGTGGTCGACGGCCTCGCGGTCGGCAACGCCTACACGGCCTCCTCCCTCGACTCCCCGGCCCCCGAGGACGACGGCGGCGAGGGCTCCCTGGCCGACCGCCTCGGCTACGAGGACAGCGCCCTGGAGGGCGTGGAGTACCGCGAGTCCCTGAAGCCCCTGCTGGCCAAGCTCCCGCCCCGCGAGCGCCGCATCATCATGCTGCGCTTCTTCGCCAACATGACCCAGTCCCAGATCGGGGAGGAGGTCGGCATCTCCCAGATGCACGTCTCCCGGCTGCTGACCCGGACGCTGGCCCAGCTGCGGGAAGGGCTCATCTCGGACTGAGGCCCGAGGGGCCTACGAACTCGGAGGGTTCGAGGAGTCCTAGGAGTGCGAAGGGTTCCTTTCTGACGGAGCGTCAGCCACCATGGCGCGATGCTTCGGCCCACGACATGGACGTACGGCCGCGCGGGCGCACTGCTCACCGCCTCCGCGGCCGCCGTGTGCCTGGGCGGCCTCCTGGCCGCGTGCGCGGGCGACGGGGGCGGCGACGGTTATGTCGCTGTGGGGGCTCCGGGCGCGGTTCCCGCGACGGCGGCGCCCACCGGCGAGGTGACGCTGGTACCGCTGGAGCCGGAGGGGCGTGCCACCGAGGGCGACTCGCGCACCGAGCACGAGGATTCCGGGCAGGAACCGAGCAGCGCCCCACCAGCACCCGGCGATCCCCCCAACCCGGCGCCGTCGGCGGCACGCGCCAACCCCGGCCGTACGCCCGCGAGTTCGGCCGCGCCGACGCCCAGCGGCTCGGCGACAGCCGCCCCCGCCGCGCTCACCTGGTCCGAACCGGAGCGGGCGGGGGCACAGCAGCGGTGGTGCGAGAAGGTGACGCTGGAATTCCACAACTCGGGTGGCGATCCGGTCCGTTCGGGCACCGTGACCTTCGGGACGCACATCATCGGGGCGCTCGGAGTCGACTGGGGGACCGTGGAGTCGGCCGAGGAGCTTCCGGCGCCGATCGAGGGCGGCGCGCGGAAGGGGAAGACCTGGACGGTGTGCGTCGACGCGTGGCGCGTGCCCTTGGGAATGCACGTGGAGACGCGGGACGTGACCGTCCGGTGGGAAGGGTGAGGGGTTACTTCAGCGCCAGCCACGCCACGGCGGCGACGACCGCGACGGCGACGACGATGCCGATGATCAGGCCGATGCGGGGACCGCTGGAGGCGGCCGCCTGCTGACGCCCCTGCGGCGCCTCGTCCACGAACGCACGGAACATCTGGGTGCTGCCGGCGGGGTCGTAGTTGCCCTGGGGGCCCTGGGTGTTAGCCATGGCCCGAAACCCTAGCGAATCCGGGGGTGCCGCCCAAGTGCGGGCCCGGCACCTGCACCGACGCTCACGGAACCCGCCCCACCTGCACATTTACGGTCGCAATACTTGCCTTTGCCAAGTTTTTATGCCGTGCTCACCGAATTTATTTGCCTGTAGCAACCAACGGCTTCTACGGTTGCCCCAAGCAACGAAATCCGGGAGGTGCGATGGCCGAACAGGCGCAGTACGAGGAGCTCGTCCGCCAGTTCAGCGCCTTCGGCGCCGTGAAGCGGGAGATGGGGCGGACGCTGCCGTCCGACTGTCCCAGCGGTTCCGCCGCCGTACTGACCCTGCTGGACCGGCACGGGGACATGCGCATGAGCAAGCTCGCCGAGCTGCTCGCCGTCGACATGTCCGTCACCAGCCGGCATGTCGCGCATCTCGCCGAGCGCGGCTGGATCGACCGCTCCCCGGACCCCGCGGACAAGCGCGGCCGCATCCTGCGTCTCACGCCGGCCGGGCGGGCGCAGGTCGACGAGCTGTCCCGGCGGACCACCCAGGTGCTCGCCGACCGGCTGAGCGACTGGAGCGACGAGGACGTCGCCCGGCTCACCGGGCTCATGGCACGGCTACGGCGTTGCTTCGACCAGCACGACCAGTCCCCCCGTACACCCGCGACCACCGCGTAGAAGCGCTAAGAGAAGGAAGTCCATGGCTACGACCACACCAGCCGGTGTGCGGGCTCATGCCAAGCACGGAGGAGGCTCCGGCGAGGCTCCCATGACGCATCGGCAGATCATGGAGGCGCTCTCCGGGCTGCTGCTCGGCATGTTCGCCGCCATCCTGTCCTCCACGATCGTCTCCAACGCCCTGCCCGAGATCATCCAGGACCTCGGCGGCGGGCAGAGCGCGTACACCTGGGTCGTGACCGCCGCGCTGCTGGCGATGACGGCCTCGACCCCGCTGTGGGGCAAGCTCGCCGACCTCGTCAGCAAGAAGGCCCTCGTCCAGATAGCCCTGGTCATCTACATCGCCGGATCCGTCGTCGCCGGTGTGTCCCAGAACTCCGGGATGCTCATCGGCGCCCGCGTCATCCAGGGCCTCGGCGCCGGTGGTCTGACCGCGCTCGCCCAGATCATCATGGCCGCGATGATCTCCCCCCGGGAGCGCGGCCGGTACTCCGGCTACCTCGGCGCGACCTTCGCCGTCGCGACCGTCGGCGGTCCGCTGGTCGGCGGGGTCATCACCGACACCGACTGGCTGGGCTGGCGCTGGTGCCTGTACGTGGGCATCCCGTTCGCGCTGATCGCCCTGCTCGTGCTGCAGAAGACGCTGCACCTGCCGGAGAGCAGGCGCAAGGTCAAGGTCGACTGGACCGGCGCCTTCTTCATCACGGCCGCCGTCTGTCTGCTGCTGATCTGGGTCACCTTCGCGGACGACAAGTACGCCTGGCTGTCCTGGCAGACGTACTCGATGGTCGGCGGCGCCCTCGCGCTCGTGCTGGTCTTCCTCTTCGTCGAGACCAGGGCCGCCGAGCCGATCATCCCGCTGCGCCTGTTCCGGAACCGCACGATCACCCTGGCCTCGCTGGCCTCGCTGCTCGTCGGTGTCGCGATGTTCGCGGGCACCGTCTTCTTCAGCCAGTACTTCCAGCTGGCGCGGGACGAGTCCCCGACCATGTCCGGCGTCATGACCATCCCGATGATCGCCGGTCTGTTCGTGTCGTCGACCGTCTCCGGCGCGGTCATCACCAAGACCGGCAAGTGGAAGGCCTGGCTGGTCACCGGCGGCGTGCTGGTGACCGCGGGGCTCGGGCTGCTGGGCACCATGCGCTACGACACCGAGTACTGGCACATCGCCGTCTTCATGGCGGTCATGGGCCTCGGCATCGGCATGATGATGCAGAACCTGGTCCTCTCCACGCAGAACCAGGTCGCCCCGCACGAGCTCGGCGCCGCCAGCTCGGTCGTCACCTTCTTCCGGTCCCTAGGCGGCGCGATGGGCGTCTCGGCGCTCGGCTCCGTGATGTCGACCCGGATCAGCCACTACGCCACCGACACCATCGGCTCGCTCAGCCCGCGGGAGCAGGCGGCCGCCGCCAAGGCCGTGGGCTCCGGCGAACTGCCCGACATGGACGCGCTGCCCACCCACATCCGCACCTGGCTGGAGAGCGCCTACGGCCACGGCATCGCCGACATCTTCCTGTACGTCGCCCCGATCGCCTTCCTCGCCTTCGTCGTGACCCTCTTCATCAAGGAGGTCCCGCTGCGGACGTCCGGCGCGCTGGCGCAGGCGGCGGAGGGCGCCAAGGGGGAGGCGCCGGCGGTTGTTCCGGCGCCGGTTCCGACGGCTGTCGCCGTGGCCGAGGCCCCTGTCGTGGAGGAGGGCACCGTGCGGGTCACCTCTGGTGGCGTCCCCGTGCGCGGATTCGTCCGCGGCGCCGAGAGCGTGCCCGTCCCGCGGGCCGCGGTCACCCTGATCTCGCTCTCCGGACGGCAGTTGGGCCGCGCGGTCGCCCAGGCCGATGGCTCCTACGGGGTCGACGCGCCGGCCACGGGCTCGTACGTCCTGATCGCCTCCGCCGACGGCTTCCAGCCGCAGGCGTCCACCATCGTCGTCGGCGAGGATCCGCTGACGTACGACATCCTGCTCAGCGGCACCAGCGGGCTGAGCGGTGTGGTGCGGGCCGCCGAGGGCGCGCTGCCGGTCGAGGACGCGATGGTGATCGTCACCGATGTGCGGGGGGACCTGCTGGCTACCGCGGCCACCGGCGAGCAGGGCGAGTTCGCCTTCGGCGAGCTGGTGCCGGGCACGGTGACCGTCGCGGTGAACGCCGCCGGGTTCCGGCCGCGTGCCCTCCCGGTCGAGATCGGCGGCACCGGTGTCACCCGGGTCGAGGTCGACCTCGATTCCGGCGCGCGGGTCCAGGGCGTCGTACGGGCGCCGGGGGGTCCGCTGGCCGACGCGCGGGTCACGCTCGTGGACGCGGCGGGCAACGTCGTCGGCACGGCGACGACCGGGACGGACGGGGCGTACGCCTTCACCGACCTGAACGGCGGCGAGTACACCGTCATCGCGACGGGATACCCGCCGGTGGCCTCGGCGCTCACGGTCGGCGGCCGGGGTGTCGACGACCACGACATCGAACTCGCCCACCCCGGCGAGTAGTTCCGACCCCGGCCCGTGAAGCACGCTCTGAGCGGAGGTGTGCTCCACGGGCCGGTTTTTCTTTGAGCTCGAGGAGTACGTGAGATGGGACTGACCGCGAGGATCCGTACCCGGGACGGATGGGCCGTGTCGCACGCGGTCGTCACGGTGACGGACATGACCGGTACGCAGGTGCTGCGGGCCGAGGCGGACGCGGAGGGGGCGGTACGGGACGCGACACCGCTGGCCCCCGGTTCCTACACCGTCATCGTCACCGCCGTCGGGTACGCGCCCGCCGCGGTCGGCGCGATCGTGACCGCCGGGGGAGGGCGGGCCGAGGTCGGCACGGTGACGCTGGCGCGGCGGGGCGGGACCGAGCTGCCGCCGCCGGGGCCGTGGACGGTGGACCCGGCGCACTCGACGGTCGGCGCGGTGGCCCAACATCTGGGGATCTCCAGCGTGCGCGGGCGGTTCACCGACTTCGCCGCGACCGTGGAGATCGCGTCGGACGACGTCACCAGGTCACGGGTGGAGGCGGTGATCCGGGCCGGCTCGATCGACACGGGGAACTCCACGCGGGACGAGCATCTGCGGTCGGCGGACTTCCTGGACGTGGCGCGTTTTCCGGAGATCACCTACCGGTCGACGGGTCTGACGGCGGGCGTCGGCGCGGATCGCTGGACCGTGCACGGTGAGCTGGGGCTGCACGGCGTCGTACGCCCGGTTGACCTGGACCTCGCGTATCTGGGGACGGGCGCCGACTCGTGGGGCGGTACGCGGGCCGCGTTCCGGGCGACGGCTCAGTTGCGGCGGGAGGACTTCGCCATGCACTACAACCAGGTCGTCCAGGCGGGGATCGCCGCCATCGGTACGACACTGCGGGTGGAGCTGGATGTCCAGGCGGTGCGGGGCGAGTCGCTGCCCCTAGGCTGAGGCCATGGCACCGAACATCGCGACGAACACCCGTGTCTCGCTCGAGGAGTTGCTGGACTTCGTACGGCCCCGTCATCGCGCGATCCTGATGACCCGGCGGGCGGACGGCGGCACCCAGGCCTCGCCGCTGACGTGCGGGGTGGACGACTCCGGGCGTCTGGTCGTCTCCACGTATCCGGAACGGGCGAAGACGCGGAACGCCAAGCGGGACTCCCGGGTGAGTGTCCTCGTGCTGAGCGACGACTGGAACGGGCCGTGGGTGCAGGTGGAGGGGACCGCCGAGGTGATCGACTCCCCCGAGTCCGTCGAGCCGCTGGTGGAGTACTACCGCAACATCGCCGGCGAGCATCCGGACTGGGACGAGTACCGCGCGGCGATGGTGAAGCAGGGCAAGTCCATCATCCGGGTCACTCCGGAGAAGTGGGGCCCGGTGGCCACGGGCGGTTTTCCGGCGCGGCTGGTCGAGGGCGCCTAGGCCGTGTTTTAGAACTCGCTGACCTGCTTGGTTGGCCGTCCGGGGATGTCGCGGGCGGCCATCCAGATGGTGAGGTCGTGGGCGATGTCGTTGATGCTGGTCGCCGTGGTGACCTCGTGCTCGTTGCGGGTGGTATCACGGCGGACGATCTCAAAGCCGCCTTCGTTCAGAACGGCCACTGAGGTGAACCAGGCAGGGTCGTCCTCGTCGGGCTGGACGACCACGAAGGTGTTGTCGGAGTCGTTGAGGTCGCTGATCAGCATGAACAGCGCGTCCTCGGAGGGGTCGTCGATGCGGTCGCCGTTCTCGCTGTCGGCGCCGTAGTACTGAGCCCCCATCGTTGCCTTCCCCTCGCCCTGTTCACCCTGATTGCAGCCAGCATGGCATGCGCAGACGACGCCTCGGAGCGGTCATAACCACTCGCCGATGGCCGCGATCAGGACGGTCGCTTCGAAGCGGACCGCGAGTTTGTCGAAGCGAGTGGCGACCGCCCGGTTGCGCTTGAGCCGGTTGATCCCGCATTCGACCGCGTTCCGGGCCTTGTAGTCCTCGCGGTCGAAGGCTGGAGGCCGCCCGCCAGCCTTCCCTCGCCGTTTGCGGTTGGCGGCCTGGTCGGCAGGCTCCGGGATCGTGCACCGGATTCCCCGCTTTCGCAGGTAGGCCCGGTTGGCGCGAGAGGAGTACGCCTTGTCGCCCCGCACTCGCAGCGGGCGGACACGGGGACGGCCGGGCCCGGTGCGCGGTACTCGGATGCCTTCCAGAACGGCGGTGAACTGAGGACTGTCACCACGCTGACCTGCGGTGACCAGCAAGGACAGCGGCCGTTGGCCCTGTTCGCAGGCCAGGTGAATCTTGGTGGTGAAGCCTCCCCGGGAACGGCCCAGGCCGTGGTCCTCGGGTTCGGTGCGGGTCCCGCCCGGCGGTTCCTTCTGGGCCTGGCCGTCGCGGCGGGCACCCGCGGCGTGCTGGTGGGCCCGGCAGATCGTGGAGTCGACGTTGACCTCCCACGTGATCAGCCCGTCCGCGTCCGCCCGGACCTGCAGCCGGGTCAGCAACAGAGCCCAGGTGTCGTCGCGTTGCCAGCGGCGGAAGAGTCCGTAGACCGTCTGCCACGGCCCGTACTCCGACGGCAGATCCCTCCACGGCGCACCGGTCCGCACCCGCCACCGGATCCCATCGATCAGCCTCCGCCGGCCCAACGACGGCCGCCCCAACACCGCAACCGGCAACAACGGCTCCAGCACCGCCCACTGCTCATCAGAAAGATCCCCTCGCCCCACACCGAGATCATCACTATGCAAGGCGAGGAACAGAACCGACTTTCAAAACACGGCCTAGTCGTCGGGGGCCCGGGGCTCGTGCGCGGCGGCCGGGCCGTCGTGGCCGGTCGCGCGGTGCCCCGCGCCCCCGAGTGGGATCACTTCCCGCGCGCCACCATCGCCTCGATGCCCGCCACCAACAGGTCGAGGGCGAAGGCGAAGTCGCGTTCCAGCATCTCCTCGACCGTGTCTCCGCCTCGGGCGGCCATGATGTCCTTGGCCTCCTCGATGACCCCGGCCGTCGTCGGGACCTCGCTCACCGTCGTCATGGCGTGCCGGAAGTAGGCGTCGGGGGTCATGCCGGTGTCCTCGACGCGGCTGAAGAAGTGGCCCTCGATCGTGCCGTAGCCGTACACGAACTGGAAGACGGCCGAGATCGCGCCCGTCACGCCCTCGGCGGGCAGGCCCGTCTTCCTGATCACTCGCTGGACCACCCGGGAGAAGGCCAACGAGTTGGGGCCGATGTTGAGGTAGGTCCCGGCCAGCGGGGACAGCCAGGCGTGGCGGACCAGCAGGGCGCGGTACTCCCGGGCCAGCGTGCGCAGTTGGTCGCGCCAGTCCTCGTCCGCCTCCGGATCGGGCAGCCGCAGTTCGCCGTAGACCGCGTCCAGGGCGAGTTCGAGGAGGTCGTCCTTGGTGTCTACGTACCAGTACACGGACATCGCCGTCACGTTCAGCTCGGCCGCGAGCCGGCGCATCGAGAACTTCGCCAGCCCCTCCGCGTCCAGCAGCCGCACGGACACGTCGGTGATCCGCCCGCGGTCGAGCGTGGCCGGCTGACCTCCGGAACGGCCGCTCCGGCGCCCCTTGTCCTCCAGCCAGACGCTTGCCCGCGCAGCTGCCTTACCCATGACGCACCTTCCTGGACTTTCACAACACCGATCCCGAGCTAGTGCCGCACTAGGGGGCGACCACCACCCCCGAGTCTGCCCGCTCGGCCCGACGCAGCAACGCCGCCGCGACCAACCCCCCGAGCAACACGGCCAACGCCCCTACCAACTGGCTGGTCTCCAGGCCGGAGGCGAGCGCGTCCTTGATCCGCGTCCGCTGCGCCTCGCCGTCCGCCGAGGCCAGCGCCGCCGGCAGACTGCTCGCCGCCACCGGAATCAGCGTCGCGAAACGGGAGTTGAGCACGGCCCCGAGCACCGCGACGCCCAGGCCGTTGCCGAACTCCGCCAGCGTGCCGTTGATCCCGGCGCCGACCCCCGCCTTCTCCCGGGGGATCGCGCTCATGATCGCGTGCGCCATGGCCGGGTTGGCGATCGCGCAGCCCACGCCGATGAGCACCAGCCCCAGCAGGGTCCCGGTGTAGCCGCCCGAGGCGAGCGTCGCTGTCGACACCAGCCCACCGGACATCAACACCATCCCGAGCAGGATCGACATCGGCGTCCCCAGCTTCGCCGTCCACTTCGCCGAGACGCCCGTGAAGTTCAGCGCCACGACCGTCAGCGCCAGCGGCGCGGTCCGCAGACCCGCCTCCAAGGGGCCGTATCCCAGGACGAACTGGAGGTGCTGCGTGAGCAGGAAGAGCGCGCCCCCCATGCCGAAGGTGATCAGGACGGCGCCGGCGACCGCGCCGGAGAACCGGCGGTCCCGGAAGAAGTGCAGATCGAGCATGGGGTAGGGGATCCGGCTCTCCCAGTACGCGAAGACCGCCAGCACCACGACGGCGACCGTGCCCGTCGCCAGCACCCGGCCGGACGTCCAGCCGTGCTCGGGACCGGAGATGATCGCGTAGACCAGGGAGGCCATGCCGATCGTGGAGAGCAGCGCGCCCAGCAGGTCGGGACGGTCGCCCCGGGGGTTCTTGGACTCGGGGACCAGGGCCACGACGGCCACCAGGCCCAGCGCCGCCACCGGCAGGTTGATCAGGAAGATCGCGCCCCACCAGAAGTGGTTCAGCATGAAGCCGCCGATCAGCGGGCCGCAGGCGAACCCGAGTGCGTTGACCGCGCTCCAGATGCCGATCGCCTTCGGGTGCTCCTCCGGCGCGAAGATCTGCATCGCCACCGCGAGGGTCGTGGTGAGCAGCAGCGCACCGCCGACGCCCATCCCGGCGCGGGCCGCGATCAACTGGCCGGTGTTCTCGGCCAGTCCGGCGATCAGTGAGCCGATGCCGAACAGGGCGAGGCCTGTGATCAGCATCTTCTTGCGGCCGTAGCGGTCGGCGGCGCTGCCCGCGGTGAGCAGGAGACCGGACTGCACCAGCGAGTACGCGTTGATCATCCACTGGATGTCGGAGGTCGCCGCGTCCATCTCCGTGGTGAGCGTCGGGATCGCCACGTTCAGGATCGTGTTGTCCAGCAGCACGGTGAGCTGGGCGAGACAGATGACACCCAGGATCAGCCAGCGCCGGGGGTGGCCGTGGGATGCGGGGGTGGAGGTGGCAGCGGAGGTGGACGCAGACATGCTGTACACCGTATAGCGACTCCCATACGGTGTACAGCACGTTCTTGTCGGGGCCGGGCCGCCGTCGTTTCCGCCTCAGCCGCTCGCCTTCTGCGTCAGGTCGTAGAAGGTGGCCGAACCGGCCGTCACCTGCTTGAAGTTGGCCTCGACCCACTCCGTGATCTCGGCGGACGTACCACTGTCGCCGCCGCCCATGCCGCCGCCGGAGCCGCTGGAGATGAAGTAGTGGATCCTGCCCTCCGCCACGTACTCCTTGAACTCGGCCAAGGTCGGGGACGGGTCGGTGCCGTTGAAGCCGCCGATCGCCATCACGGGTTCACCGGTGGAGAGCTGGAAACTCGCGGCGTTCTGGGCGCCGATGGCCGCGGCGGCCCAGGTGTAGTGGTCCGCGTTCTCCTCCAGCAGTTCCCTGGCCTCGTCGGAGACCGCGGCGCCGTTGAGCAGACCGCCCATACCGCCGCCGCCCATGCCGCCGTCGCCGTTCTGCGGGCCCTGCTGGTTCTGCTGGTTCTGCTGGCCCTGAGGGCCCGGCACGCCTCCGCCGAAGCCGCCGTTGCCGCCGGTCCCGCCGGTCGGGGGTTGGGCCATGCCGCCGCCCTGCTGGTTCTGCTGACCACCCTGCTGACCCGGCGTCCCGCCACCGGCACCGCCACCGGGGAAGCCACCGCCGCCGGGACCGCCGCCCCGGCCGCCCTGCACGGACGGGCCCGCGGTCACGATCGACCCGGTGTGGGCCTCGCCCACCGTCGTGAGGGTGTACGCCGCCGGCCCGGCCAGCGCTGCCGCCAGCCCCAGGCCCATGACACCCAGCGCCAGTCGACGCCCGAGCCGGTTCACGAGGATCAGGCCGAGAGCCGCCGCCAGACCGCCCACCAGCACCAGCCACCTCAGCCAGGGCAGGTAGTCGGAGGACCGGTTGAGCAGGACGTAACCCCAGGTGGCCGTCGCGGTCATGGTGGCCGCCAGCGTCAGCGACGCCCACCCCTTGTCCCGCTTCTCCCACAGCAGCGCCGAGCCCATACCGATGAGGGGCGCGAGGTAGGGGGCGAGGGCCACGGTGTAGTACTCGTGGAAGATGCCCTGCATGTAGCTGAAGACCACCATGGTGATCAGCAGCGCGCCGCCCCAGACCAGGAACGAACCGCGGGTGACCGACGTGCGGGGGGCCTTGCGCGTCGCCACCAGTCCCGCGATCAGCAGGATCAGCGCGGCCGGGATCAGCCAGGAGATCTGGCCGCCGATGCTGGAGGAGAAGAGCCGGTCCCAGCCGGTCTCGCCCCACTGTCCGGTGCCGCCCCCGCCACCACCGCCGCCGACGCTGCCGGTCTCCTCGCCGTTCAGGCGGCCGAGGCCGTTGTAGCCGAAGGTCAGTTCCAGGAAGGAGTTGTTCTGCGAGCCGCCGATGTACGGGCGGGAGGACTCCGGCCACAGTTCGACGATCGCGACCCACCAGCCGCCGGAGACCACGATCGCGGCCAGGCCCGCCGCCAGCTGTCCGATCCGCTTCTTCACCGACACCGGGGCACAGACGCCGTGGACGAGGGCGAGCGGGGGCAGGATCAGGAAGGCCTGGAGGGTCTTGGCGAGGAAGGCGAAGCCGATCGCGGCGCCCGCCCACAGCAGCCACTTCGTGCGGCCGTCCTCGACGGCGCGAAGAACGAAGTAGCAGGCCACCGCCATCAGCAGGGCCAGCATCGCGTCCGGGTTGTTGAACCGGAACATCAGCGCCGCGACCGGGGTGAGCGCGAGCACCGCGCCCGAGATCAGACCGGCGGCCGGGCTGAACCGGCGGCGGACGGCGGCGTGGACGACGGCGACCGTGCCGACGCCCATGAGGACCTCGGGGACGAGGATCGCCCAGGAGCTCAGGCCGAAGATCTTGACGGACAGGGCCATGGGCCACAGAGCGGCCGGGGGCTTGTCGACGGTGATGGCGTTGGCCGCGTCCAGCGAGCCGAAGAAGAACGCCTTCCAGGACTCGCTGCCGGCCTGCACGGCCGCGGAGTAGAAGGAGTTGGCGTAGCCGGAGGCGCTGAGATTGCAGAGATAGAGGACCGCGGTGGCGAGCAGCAGGCCGAGGAAGGCCGGGCGCGCCCAGCGCGGGTCCTCGGGGCGGCCCCGCCACAGTCTGCGGACCAGGGGCTGCTTGGGTACACCGGCGTCGGGCGCCAGTGGTGACTGCGGCTCGTGCACGGCCGTGTCGCTGGTGATGGTCATCGGGAGTCCCCCGGGTCGGTGTCGGAGGTGCGCACCGGCTGAAGCCGCATGGTGGCGTCCCTCCAGGTGTGGTCCGCGGCTTCACCGGCGCGGACATGAGTCATCGGGCGCTGCGGGAGCGGCGGCTGCGGGATGTGGCTCGTGACCACCGTCGAGGGGGTCTCGTCCCGCCGGTCGGAGAACACCCACGCCCGGAAGAGCAGGAAGCGCAGGACGGTCGCCGCGAGGTTGGCGGCGATCAGGACCGCCAGTTCGGTGGAGTGCGCGGGCTCGGCGGTGGCAGCGCTCAGGGCGGCCAGCGAACCGCTGGTGAGCGCGAGGCCGATGGCGAAGACGACCAGGCCCTGCGCCTGGTGCCGGACGGCCCCGGCCGGGCCTCGCACCCCGAAGGTGAGGCGGCGGTTGGCGGCCGTGTTGGCGATCGCCGAGACCAGCAGCGCCAGCGCGTTGGCCACCTGCGAACCGGTCAACTGGCGGAAGCCGCTGTAGAGGAGGAGGTAGAAGAGCGTGGACAGACCGCCGACCACACAGAATCCGACGAGCTGACGGGCCAGGCCCTTCGGTACGTCCTTGATGTCGCGGTCGCGCGGGTCGTCGCCGAAGGGACGGGCCAGGCGGTCCAGCGGCAGCGAACCGGTGGCCAGGGCCTTGCCGACCCGCCAGACGCCCTTGAGGTCGTCGGTGGCCGTCTTGACGATGTGGACGGTGGAGTCCGGGTCGTCGACCCAGTCGACCGGCACCTCGTGGATCCTGAGCCCCGCGCGCTCGGCGAGCACCAGCATCTCGGTGTCGAAGAACCAGCCGGTGTCCTCGATGAGCGGCATCAGCACCTGGGCGACGTCACGGCGGATCGCCTTGAAGCCGCACTGGGCGTCGGAGAAACGGGCCTGGAGCGAACCGCGCAGGATGAGGTTGTACGAGCGGCTGATGAACTCCCGCTTCGGGCCGCGCACGACCCGGGAGGAGCGGGCGAGACGGGAGCCGATCGCGAGGTCCGAGTGGCCGGAGATCAGCGGGGCCACCAGCGGCAGCAGCGCGTTCAGGTCGGTGGACAGGTCCACGTCCATGTACGCGAGGATCGGGGCGTCCGAGGCGGACCAGACGGTGCGCAGCGCCCGGCCGCGGCCCTTCTGCTCCAGCCGCACGGCCCGGACCTCCGGGATCTCCGCCTCCAGCCGCCGGGACACCAGGAGGGTGGTGTCCGTCGACGCGTTGTCCGCGATCGTGATGCGGAACGCGTACGGGAAGGTGCGGATGAGGTGATCGTGCAGTCTCAGCACACAGGGCTGGAGGTCCTTCTCCTCGTTGTAGACGGGGATCACTACGTCCAGGACAGGCGTACCGGCGTCTCCGGCCGGGAGGTGCTCCCGCGCCGGCAGGGTGCCGGGAGAAGAGTCGGTTCGCATGGAACCGACTCTTCTCAAGTGCCCTGTTCGACCCGTGTGGTGGCGCTGTGCTGGGCCTGTGAGAGGGATGGCCGGTTCGTCGCGGGCGCGGGCCGCGGCGTGAGCGCGGGCAGATGAACCGTGAAGACGGTCCGTCCGGGCACGCTGTCGACGGTCACGGCACCGCCGTGCGCGGTCGCCACGGCCTGCACGATGGCGAGGCCCAGACCGGTGGAACCGGAGGCGCGGGAGCGGGAGGAGTCGCCGCGCGCGAACCGTTCGAAGACGTGCGGCAGCAAATCGGCGGGGATGCCCTGACCGTCGTCCTCGACGTCCACACACAGCCAGGGCCCGCGCCGCCGCACCCGCGCGGTGACCGTCGTACCGGTCGGGGTGTGGGTGCGGGCGTTGGCCAGCAGGTTGACCAGCACCTGCTGCAGCCGGGCCGCGTCCGCGCTGACGAGCGCCGGCTCGTCGGGCAGGTCCAGGCGCCAGTTGTGGTCCCGGCCGGCCGCGCGGGCGTCGCTGATCGTGTCGACGACGAGGGGCACGAGGTCGGTCTGCTCGAACTGCAGGGGCCGCCCCGCGTCGAGTCGGGCGAGCAGCAGCAGGTCCTCGACCAGCAGGGTCATCCGGCCGGCCTCGGACTCGATACGGCCGAGGGCGTGCCGGGTGTCGGGGCCGACGTCCTCTCTGCCGCGCCGGGTCAGCTCGGCGTACCCGCGGATGGAGGCGAGCGGGGTTCTCAGCTCATGGCTGGCGTCGGCCACGAACTGCCGTACCCGCGTCTCGCTCTGCTGGCGGGAGTGCAGGGCGCCGTGGACGTGGTCCAGCATCCGGTTGAGGGCGGCGCCGACCCGGCCGACCTCGGTGTGCGGATCGCACTCGGACTCGGGGACCCGCTCGTTGAGGTTCACCTCGCCGGTGTGGAGCGGGAGTTCGGAGACCCGGGTGGCGGTGGCGGCGACCCTGCGCAGGGGGCGGGTGGCGACACCGACGATGACGGTCCCGGCGAGGGAGGCGGCGATGAGTCCGGCGGCGGTGACGCTGACCTCGATGAGGATCAGCGTGTTGAGGGTGCTGTTGACTTCGTCGGTGGGGATGGCGACGTAGTAGCTGCCGTTGTCGCCCGTCTTGTACTCGACCCGGTACTCGCCGAGGTCGCCGCCGAGGTCGACGGTGTGCTTCTCGCCGTCCTGGGCGACGGAGTTCAGCGCCTGGATCTGGGCCTCGGTCAGGTCCTTGGCCCGCATTCCGCTGAAGTCGGTGGAGTCCTCGTCCTTCACGCCGTACTTGGCGTCCGTGACGGAACCGTTCTGGACCTCGGCGATGACCGTGCCCTGCGGCTGGGGACCACCGCGGGTGACGAACTGTTCGAGGGTGAAGGGAGTGTCGTCGACCGCGTTGCCCTGCTGGGGATCCTGCTTGGGGTCCTGTTTCGGATCCGCGCCGGGGGGCGCGCCGAAACCGGCGGCCCGGCCGGTGACCTCGGTCAGCCGCTGGTCGAGCTGGTCGTAGAGATGGGACCGCAGCGCCAGTGTGGTGACCGTGCCGATCACCGCGCACACCACGGCGATCAGGAGCACGGATGCGACGACGAGCCGCGTCCGCAGGGTGCGCGGCTTGGCCGCCCGCCTCTTCTGCGGACGCGTCCGTCGTCGCCCGCTCATGAGGCCGCGGGCTTGATCAGATACCCGGCACCACGCCGGGTGTGGATCATCGGCTCCCGCCCGGCGTCGATCTTCCGCCGCAGGTAAGAGATGTACAGCTCGACGACATTGGCCTGGCCGCCGAAGTCGTACGACCACACCCGGTCGAGGATCTGCGCCTTGCTGAGCACGCGCCGCGGGTTGCGCATCAGGAAGCGCAGCAGCTCGAACTCGGTGGCGGTGAGGTGGATCGACTCACCGGCCCGGCTGACCTCGTGGCTGTCCTCGTCGAGGGTGAGATCACCGACGACGAGCACGGAGTCGGAGCGGCGGTCGGCGGCACCGGAGCGGCGGATGAGTCCGCGCAGCCGGGCGACGACCTCTTCGAGGCTGAACGGCTTGGTGACGTAGTCGTCGCCCCCGGCGGTGAGCCCGGCGATCCGGTCCTCGACGGCGTCCTTGGCGGTGAGGAAGAGGACCGGCACGTCGGGCAGCTCGCGGCGCAGCCGGCCGAGGACGGTGAGCCCGTCCATGTCGGGCAGCATCATGTCGAGGACGACGGCGTCCGGGCGGAACTCACGGGCGGTCTGGATGGCCCCCGTGCCGTCCCCCGCGCTGCGGATCTGCCAGCCCTCGTATCGCAGAGCCATGGACAGCAGCTCGGTGATCGACAACTCGTCGTCCACCACAAGCACTCGGACGGGGCTCCCGTCCGGCCTCAGCAGTTCGGTGCGCCCCTGGGGCGAGGTCGTGGTCATGCTGGACACCCTGTCGGGGGCCTCTGAGAACACGCTTTCTAGAACCTGTGATTTTCCTGAGAAACACACAGGAGGCTCTCAGGGAAAGCCTGGGTCCGGGGACGGCCTCGGCTCAGAACAACCCGTCCTGGGCGGTTACGGCTGCTTTGACCGGCCGCGTGGGGAGGTCGTGCCCCCTGTCGGCCGTGGCGGCCATGAGCTCCCAGCCTCTCATCAGCCGGGTGTCGAGTACGAGGACACCGCTTGCCGTCCGGAGATGGAGGTCGGGTCCGGCGGCGGCGACGAGGGTCCCACCGATGCCTCCGCCCGCGACGAGCTCGCTGACCTCCGCGACGGCGGGTTCGGGCACCGTGAGCCCGAAGACGTCGGAGTGATCGACGGGGAGGCAGAGCGCGGGGGTGAGGGACTCGGGCCAGCCGGTGAGTTCGACGGCGCGCGCGTGAAGCTGCCGAACCTCCGCGGCTCGCTCCGCGGGCGTCCCGGGAAGGTGGGTGCGAACAGCACGCTTGTCGGCGTACGGAATCCGGTCCGGCACCCCGAGTGCGGCCCGCAGCAACTCCTCGGTGCGCCGGGCGGCCATGAGCGGACCGGTGCCGAGCCAGCTGAAACAGACGGCACCCTGCTCCAGCAGCCGCGCGGAACCCCGCTCTTCGGCGGTGATCCCGACCTTGACCATGCCGGGCCCGAACCAGGCGAGGTAGACGCGGTACGGCCGCGGATCGTCGACGAGGGTGTCGGCGGCGACGGAGTGGGCGCGGTCGAGACGGGCGCATTCCTCGCATCGGGCGCCGGTGCTGCGCGCCGATACGGCGGCACGTGTCGGACAGGGGTGGCGGCGGGCCCCCACGCAGCTGCGCACACCCCCCTCCGGGACCTGGAAGGCGACCCGCTTCCCCCAGGTCAACGCGCTGCTGCGCCCGCCACCCCACACCAACTCGGGCCCCTCGCCGGACCACCGCAGCCCCGAACACGTCCATACCTGTGTCATCACTTCGAGGGTAGGGGCAGGCACTGACATCGGCCCCGGGAGGCGGCATCGAGCATCACCTCCACCACGGACACCGGCCCGGTGTGATCCAACTCCCGTACGCAGGAGACACGTTCACTCGACAGGTGACAGTCGGACCGATTCGCCGCCCGGCACCGCCACGACCCCGGGCTGCGCCTCCCGCTGCCGCCCCCGCCCCACCAACCGGCACCCCACGCACCCCGGATGCCCCGTCCGCGCCTGCGGATCGCGCACCCTCATCCCCCACTGCTCGCTGGGCCGCCGTCCCGGCGCCTTGCCCCAGCCGGCGAGATGCAGCGCCCAGGTGACCAGAAGACTCACGCCCCCGATCGCCAACCCGCCGACGATCAGCGGGCCGGACACCATGCACACCCCCAGCCCCAGCACCGCCGCCCCGACCGTCGCAATGCCGAAACCGGTCCACCCCGCGACCGTGTGCCCCTCGTCATACTGGTGTGCGCCCACGAGCATGCCCCCCGTCCAGAACGAGACCGAAGCGAGAATCTCTCAGCTGCTAAGCAATTTAGCGGAGAAATCTCTTACTAGCTAAGGCAATCACCGAACATGCCAGCCAAGCCGCGCCCCGCCGCCACCCCCGCCCAGGCACTGGAGGCGATGGACTCCCTCATCGCGGCCCACCTGCTCGGCCAGCAGGAGATGGCCCAGCGGCTGGGCCTGAACATCACCGACCTGCTCTGCTTCGGCTGTGTCCTCAAGGCCGGCGAGAACCTCCTCACCGCGGGCGACCTCGCCGAACACGCCCACGTCACCACCGGCGCGATGACCGGGATCCTCAACCGCCTCGAACGCGCCGGCTTCATCACCCGCGTCCCCGACCCGACCGACCGCCGCCGCGTCCGCGTCGCCGCGGTCCCCGCCGCCGTCACGCGCGTGGAGTCCCTGTACGGCCCCTACTACGGCCGCCTGACGACACTCTTCGCCGACTACTCGCCCGCCGAGATCGCCGTACTGGCCGACTGGTTCACCCGCACGACGGGCCTGGCACAGCAGTACATCGACGAACTCCGCGCCGGGGACGCCTGACGGCGCTCGACCGCGTCACCGCCCGCGCGCGCCCTCCCGCTCCTGCCGTGCGTCGTACGCCGCCCGCGCCTCCTCCACCCGCCCCAGATTCACCGACCACTCCGACAGCGAGGCGAAGAGCGGGGCCAGGCTGCGGCCCAGTTCGCTGATCTCGTACTCCACACGCGGCGGGACCTCCGCGTAGTACTCACGGACGACCAGGCCGTCCCGCTCCAACTGCCGCAGCCGCTGCGTCAGCACCTTCGGGGTGATCGTGGCGATCCGGCGCTCCAGCTCGACGAAGCGCTGCCGGCCGTACTCGTTGAGCGCCCACAGGATCGGAGTCGTCCAGCGGCTGAAGACGATGTCGACGACCGGGGCGACGGGACAGGCGTTCTCCGGAGCCGGGGCCGGACCCTCCGGTGTGGTCTCCATCACAAACACTCCTCCCGCCAATACTTTCCTCTAGGTACCTGCTTGCCCCAGGAAATTAGCGTTCTGACACGGCAGTTGACCACTCAGAACGGAGTACGACGATGATCGTGGTGACCGGAGCGACGGGCACCGTCGGGCGGCCCTTGGTGCGGGCGTTGGTCGAGGCGGGGGAGCAGGTCACGGCCGTCTCGCGGCGAGTCCCGGACCAGGGAACCGTGCCGGCCGGTGTCCGCCACCACCAGGCCGACCTCGCGGAGCCCTCCGCGCTCGCCCCCGCCCTGCACGGAGCCTCCGCCCTCTTCCTGCTGACCTCGGGGGAATTCCTCGGCTCGGGCGCCGGCCTCGGCCCCGTCATGGACGTCGTACGGGACGCCGGTGTGCCGCGAGTCGTCCTGCTCTCCTCGCAGGGCGTCGGGACCGGCCACCACCCCTCCCATCTGGAGGACGCCGTCAGGGGGTCCGGCGTGGAGTGGACCGTGCTGCGCCCCTCCGGTTTCCACTCCAACGCCCTGCAGTGGGCCGAGTCGGTCCGCGGCGGCCGTGAGGTCGCGGCGCCCTTCGGAGGTGTGGCCCTGCCGACCATCGACCCCGTCGACATCGCCGAGGCCGCGGCCGTGGCCCTGCGCGAGCCGGGCCGGCACGGCGGCGCGATCTACGAGCTGACCGGCCCCGCTCCCGTCTCCCCCCGTCAGCAAGCAGCCGACATCGGGGCCGTGTTGGGCGAGCCGGTGCGGTTCGTGGAGCTGACCCGGGCCGAGGCGCGGGCGCGGATGCTGGGGTTCATGCCCGAGCCGGTCGTGGAGACCACGCTCGACATGCTGGGCGAGCCGCCCGAGGCGCTGCGGCGGGTGAGCCCCGACGTCGAGCGCCTCCTCGGCCGCCGTCCGTACGGCTTCGCCGAGTGGGCGGCCCGGAACGCGGCGGCGTTCAAGTAGACCCTCACCCGAGGCCTGCCCCAACTCTCTTGGTAGGGCTGACCCCACCCCCGATTCGGGCACAGGCCTCCTCGTCCGGACGGGCCCGGCACGGGATCGTTGACGAAGGCTGATCAAGCCGACCAGCACCGTCAACGACCCTCCGCCGGAAGGAAGTTCCATGCCCTCGCCGCTCGCCTCCTTCGCCCGGTTCGTGGTGTGCGGTGGCGGCGTCGGGCTCGTCGCCGGTGCCACGGTGCCGCTGCTGGCCCACTCGATGCCGTGGGCGCTGGCCAACGCGCTGATCACCGTGGCCTCCACCCTGCTGTGCACCGAGCTGCACGCCCTGTTCACCTTCGGCACCGGCCGCCGACCCGGACTGCGCCGGCATGTGCAGTCCGGGGGTTCGGCGGCCGTCGCCTACGCGGTGACGTCCCTCGCGATCCTGGTCCTGCACCGGGTGGACCCCTCCCCCACGCTGCTGTGGGAGCAGACGGTCTACCTCACCGCCTCCGGACTGGCCGGGGTCGGCCGCTTCCTGGTGCTGCGGCTGTTCGTCTTCTCGGGCGCGGGAGAAGTCCGCCCCGAGGCCGCGGCTCAGGCACCGCCCGCCCGCACCCCGTACACGAAGCGCTTGACGCCCCTGATGCTCACGCCCGCGCTGACGGACAGGTAGGGCTCGGCGCCCCGGAGCCGCTGAATCCCCGCACCGAAACACCGAGGGCCCCGGATCTCTCCGGGGCCCTCGGCTGATGTGCACTCGGCAGGATTCGAACCTGCAACCTTCTGATCCGTAGTCAGATGCTCTATCCGTTAAGCTACGAGTGCTTGTTCTGTTTTATCGCCGCTCCTTGCCCTTCCGGGCCGCTCGCGGCGACAGGAAGAACATTACATGACTGCCGCCGCCATGTGAAATCCGTTAGGCGCACCCCTTGTGACCTGCGAAAACACGCCAGAAGCACGGAAGCCCCGGTCTACTGACCGGGGCTTCCGTGATCTTCGGCGGAGGCGGAGGGATTTGAACCCTCGATGGGCTTTAAGGCCCAAACCGCATTAGCAGTGCGGCGCCATAGACCGGACTAGGCGACGCCTCCAGCACAGCCGCCCGCGCGAGCGCGAGTGGTGCGTGCCGATGATGACACAGTCGAGCTCGGTGTCACCAATCGCCCCCCACGGTACTAGGCAGGCGGGGTGTGGGGCAAAGCCCTGAACGCTGGTGGGGCGGGGGCGCGCAACGTCCCGGCGCGCGGGGCGTTAGTCAGGTCATGTTCCCCGTCATCTCGCGTTCGCGTCGGCTCCGGCCGCTCCTCGCCCTCGCCGCCGGGTCCCTCGCGGCCGGGCCCCTCCTCGCCGCCTCCGCCGTCCCCGCCTCCGCCGTCCCCGCCCACGCGCACTCCGTCGACGGCCTGCTCGGGCTGTCCCGGGGCGGTGACCACCTCACCGTCACCGTCCGGAACGCCGGCGGGGGCGCGGACGGCACGTACGAGCTGTACTGCCACCCCGGCGCGGGCGACCACCCCGACGTCCGCGGTGCCTGCGCCGCCCTCGACCGAGGGTCCCGCTGGGGCAAGGACGCCTTCGCGCCCGTACCGGACGGCAGCGTCTGCACCATGCAGTACGGCGGAGCCGCCACCGCGCGGGTCACCGGTACCTGGGCCGGGCGGCCCGTCGACGCCCGGTTCGGCCGCGGGAACGGCTGCGAGATCGCCCGCTGGGACCGGCTCGTGCCCGTCCTGCCCGATCTGCGGCCCGCCGGACGGCGGTGAACGACGACGGTGCGGCGAACGACAACAGCTCTGTAAACGTCCCGCGAAGGTCTCGCGCAGCTCACCGAGGCGGTCATACGTTCTGGGTCACTTCGTCGTGCGACCTCGCTCTCATCCGGCGTCGCCGTCACAACCCCAGCCCTTAGACTCCCTCGCGTGACACGTCGCGGGCCGGTTGGCAAGATGGCCCGAGCGGTCGGCAAGGTGCGGTAACAGGAGGGAAGCGTCTCGTGAGCAGCAGGCCATCCCGAGGCGCTGCTCGCCTCGCAGCCATACTCGACGCTCTGCCCGACGCGTTGGTGCTGGTCAACGCCAATGGGACCGTCGTCAACGCCAACACCATCGCCCTGGAGGCCTTCGAGGCCCCGGGCACCGCTCTGGTGGGCCGGGGGCTGCTCGATCTGCTGCCCCAGTTCGACTCCAAGCTCATCCCGGGCTCCATGCGGCGGCCCGACCACATGGACCCGCGCGGGCGGACCAAGCCGACCCGGATGATGGCCCGGCGGACCGACGGCAGCGAGTTCCCCGTCGAGGTCACCTCCGCGACCCTGGAGAACGGCCAGCAGGCCTACGACGGTTACGCCTACGCCAGCGACGAGCTGCTGATGCTGGTCGTACGGGATCTCTCCGGGACCATCGACACCGAGGCCGAGCTGGCCCGTTCGCAGCGGCAGACCGAGATGATCCTGCGGGCCGCCGCCGAGGGCGTCGTGGGGACCGACACCGACGGACGGATCGTCCTCGTCAACCCGGCCGCCGCCCAGATACTGGGGTACCGGGCCAGCGACCTCGGGGGGCGGGAGCTGCACACGCTCGTGCTCCACTCCCGGCCCGACGGCTCGCCCTTCCCGTACGACGAGTCCCCGCTCGCCGACACCCTGCGCTCCGGACGCAAGCACCGGGTGCGCGGGCAGGTGCTGTTCGCCAAGAACGGCGACCACGTGCCCGTCGACCTGACGACCGCGCCGGTGCGCGACGGCGACCAGCTCGTCGGCGCCGTGATGACCTTCACCGACCGGCGGCCCTACGACGCCGTCGTCAAGGAGAAGGACGCCGCCGAGAAGCGGCACGAGGAGGAGCTGGAGCGGCTCTCCGAGGAACACGCCTCCGAGCTGACCGCGCTGCGGCAGAAGCACGTCACCGAGCTCGAGGAGCTCCAGGAGCGGCACGAGGAGGAACTCGCCGCCGGTGAGGAGCGCTACGCGGCACTCGGCGAGCGGGAGAAGGACCGTTACGAGGCCCTGGCCGGGCGGCACGAGCAGCTGCTGACGCTGCTGGCGACCTCGCTGCGCGGGCCCCTCGACGAGCTGCGGCGCGAGCTGTCCGCGCTCGCCGCGGACGACGCCGGGCAGCTGTGGCCCGAGGCCAACCAGGTACTGCACCATCTCTCGGCCGGCTACTCACGGATCACCACCCTCATCGACAACGTCCTCGGCTACCAGCGACTGGACACCGGCGCCGAGGCGGTGTCGCGTACGAAGGTGATGCTCGACGCCGTCGTCGCCGCCGGTGTCGACGGGGCCGTCGACCTCATCGGCCCGGGCCGGGTGCAGTTCGCCGTGCACGCGCCGCCCATCGAGGCGGAGGTCGACTCCCGGCTGCTCGCGACCGCGCTGGCGCATCTGGTCGCCGATGTCGCGGGCGTCGACGCGACCGGCAACGCGCCCGTGTCGGCGGGCGGCTACATGGACAACACGGTCGTCGTGGCTGCGGCCCAGCGCGGTGAGGTCGTACGGATCGAGGTGCGCGGGCCGTACGCCGGGGGAGACCCGGTGCACGAGCCGATCGTGCGCGGGATCGTGCGCGCGCACGGCGGTGTGCTGCAGACGCACGAGGTGCCGGGCATGAGCGGCAGCGCGTACGTCCTGGAGGTGCCGATCGGGGACGGGGCCGGGGCGGTTCCGGCCGCCGAGGTCGCCCTCGTGTCCGCCCCGGCGGAGGAGACCCCCGGCGGCGGCAGGCGGCGGGCCCGGCGGTCCTCCGTGGACGCCTTCCTGGAGAGCGAGGTGGCCGAGGGCTCCGGCTCCGCGTCCGGCTCCGCGACGGGTGCCGTCGCTGGTGCCGGCTCCGGTGCCGCGGAGATCGAGTCCGCGCCCACCGGGCGGCGCAGGCGCCGGGCGGCGCAGGTGGAGACGGCGCCGGTTCCGGCCCAGGCGCAGGCTCCGGTGGAGCCCTCCGGGGGTACGGGACGGCGGCGCGGGCGGCCTGCCGAAGCAGCCGGGGTGGCCGAGGGCGCCGACGCGGCCGAGGTCGCCGGGGCGGGCGTCGCCGAGGGCGCCGTCGTCACGGCCGCCGAGCACGCCGCCGGTACCGCGGCGGTGGGGACCGGTCTTGGCGGCACGGTTCCGCCGCAGGGCGTTCCGGCGCCGGGCGGACGACGGGCCCGGCGGGACTCCGGTGAGCAGCACGCGCTGCCCGCCGCCCTGCCCGCGGCCCCCACGGACGGGGCGACTCCGGCCGCCGGGCCGGTTCCGGCCCAGGGCGGCTCGGTCGAGGACGGTCGGCCGACCGGGCGTCGGCGCCGCGCACTGGCGGCGGCGAACGAGCGCGCGGCGGCGCAGGAAGCGGGCCCGCGCACGGTGTTCGCCCTCCCGCCGGCCGAGGCGGACCGCACGGAGCCGACCCCGCAGGAGGCCGCCGCGCAGGCGCAGGCCCAGGGACCGGCGCAGGCACCGGCACAGGTTCAGCCGCAGGGCCCGGGACAGGGCTTGGCACAGGTGCACCCGCAGGCTCAAGGCCCGGCGCAGGGACAGGGACTCGTCCAAGCGCAGGGTCCGGGGCAGGGGCCGGCGCAGGTCCAGCCGCAGGCTCAGGGCCCGGGGCAGGGGCCGGCGCAGGTGCACCCGCAGGCTCAAGGCCCGGAGCAGGGCCTGGCCCAAGTCCAGCCTCAGCCGCAGGGCCCCGGACAGGGCTTGGCACAGGTCCAGCCTCAGCCGCAGGGCCCCGGACAGGGCCTGGCACAGGTGCACCCGCAGGCTCAAGGCCCGGAGCAGGGCTTGGCCCAGGTCCAGCCTCAGCCGCAGGGCCCCGGACAGGGCCTGGCACAGGTCCAGCCTCAGGTTCCCGGGAACGGGCTGGCACCGCTTCAGTCGCAGGCTCACGGCGCTGGGCAGAACCCGGCCCAGGCCCCGGGCCAGCCGCACGGGCTCGGGCAGGCGCAGCCGCAGGCGCCGGTTCCGGCGCAGGCCCCCGGCGCGGAGCGTGCCGTAGCCGACGACGGCCGGCATGACGCCGTGCCGCACGACCACGCCGACGACCACACGCCGCCGCAGCCGCACCCGACGAGCGCGCCGACCGGCCGTCGCCGCCGTGCCGTGGCCCAGCCCGCCCCGGAACAGGCGGCCCCGGAACAGGCCACGCAGGCCCCCGCGGCCGTGGAGGCCGCCGGGCACCCCCTGCCCGCCCAGCATCCCGAGGCTCAGGTCCCGGCGACGGGCACCCCGCTCCCCGCCGAGGCCCCGGCCGTCGACGACACCTCCGGCGCCGGTACGGCCGTACCGGCGCACCCCGTCGCGGCGCCGGCCACGCCGCGGCCGGCCCCCGGCACCCCCGCCCAGGGCACCCCCCTCCCGCCCGAGGCCACCCCCGCGCGTGCCGCGCAGCCGCTGCCCGCCGAGGCCGCCGCGCCCGTGGATCCGAACTCCACGCAGGGGCGGGCGATCAGTGTGCGGACGTTGGGGCAGGGCGTGCCGTTCACGCGGCAGGCGGCGCAGGTGCAGCAGCCGACGCCGACGCCTCCCCCGCACCAGACCGGCGGCGGCAGGCGGCGCAAGCTGGGCACGCGCCCCGACGTGGACGCGCGCCCGCACCCGCAGGGCGAGCAGCCGCAGCCCCAGCCGTCGCTCGCCGGCCAGTCCCGGCTGGCGCAGGGCACCGAGGGCTCGGGACGGTCGTACGCCATAGGCGCGCCCGACGAGAACGCGGCCGAGGGACCCGAGCCGCTGGACGGTCCGGGCGGGGCCGTCGAGATCGCCGACACCCCGCGTCCGCAGCCGATGGACGACGAGCTGCCGCCCGAGCCGCTGGACAACCCGCGACGGCTGCTGGTGTGGCCCGCGCCGGACGTGACGACCCAGCAGGCGCTCAGCGACCGCGGCTACCGGCCCGTCATCGTGCACTCGCGGGAAGAGGTGGACGCGCAGATCGCCGCCTTCCCGGCCGCGCTCTTCGTGGACCCGCTGACCGGGCCGATCACCCGTACCGCGCTGCAGTCGCTGCGGCAGGCCGCGGTGGCCGCCGAGGTGCCGGTGATGGTGACGGCGGGGCTCGGACAGGCCTCGCGGGAGGCGGCGTACGGCGCCGACCCGGCCGTACTGCTGAAGGCGCTGGCGCCTCGGGACAGTGAGCAGCATCCCCCGCGGGTGCTGCTGATCGAGGAGCACGCGGAGATCGCGCTGGCGCTGACCGCGACGCTGGAGCGGCGCGGGATGCAGGTGGCGCGGGCCGCGAGCGACACCGACGCGGTGACGCTGGCGGGCCAGTTCCGGCCGAACCTGGTCGTGATGGACCTGATGCAGGTGCACCGGCGCCAGTCCGGCATCGTCGACTGGCTGCGCGCCAACGGCCAGCTGAACCGCACCCCGCTGGTCGTCTACACGGCCGCCGTCGATCAGGCCGACCTGCCGCGGCTCGCGTCGGGCGAGACGGTGCTGTTCCTCGCGGAGCGGTCCACCAGCGCCGAGGTGCAGGGCCGGATCGTGGACCTGCTGGCGCGGATCGGCACCAACTAGCGAGAACGGGAAAGCCCCCGGCCGAAGTGGCCGGGGGCGTTCTCCGCTGTCGAGGGTCAGCTGAGCTGGGTCACGTCCAGCGTGCCCTCCGCGTACTGCCGGCGCAGGACCTTCTTGTCGAACTTGCCGACGCTGGTCTTGGGCACCGACTCGATGACCGTCCAGCGCTCCGGGAGCTGCCACTTGGCGATGCCGGCCTGGTCGGCGAGGAAGGTGCGCAGGGCGGCGAAGTCAGCCGTCGAGCCCTCCTTCAGCACCACCGTCGCCAGCGGGCGCTCGCCCCACTTGTCGTCCGGGACCGCCACCACCGCCGCCTCCGCGACCTCCGGGTGCGACATCAGGGCGTTCTCCAGCTCCACCGACGAGATCCACTCGCCGCCGGACTTGATGACGTCCTTCGCGCGGTCGGTGAGGGTGAGGAAGCCGTCGGGGCTGATCGTGCCGACGTCGCCCGTCTTCAGCCAGCCGTCCTCGCTGAACTTGTCGGCGGGGCGCAGCGGTTCGGCGTCGGGGCCGTTGTAGTAGGCGCCCGCGATCCACGGGCCGCGGACCTCCAGCTCGCCTGCCGACTCCCCGTCCCACGGCAGGCGCTCGCCGCCCGGGCCGGTGAGGCGGGCCTCCACGGAGGTGGGGAAGCGGCCCTGGGTGAGGCGGTAGCCCAACTCGTCCTCCGTGCCCACCGCGTGGGCCGGCGGACGGGCGATCGTGCCGAGCGGGGAGGTCTCCGTCATGCCCCAGGCGTGACAGACCCGCATGCCGAGCCGGTCGAAGGCCTCCATGAGGGAGGGCGGGCAGGCCGAGCCGCCGATCGTCACCTGGCCGAGCGAGGACACGTCACGCGGCCGTGCCGTCAGCTCGCCGAGCAGGCCCTGCCAGATCGTCGGGACCGCCGCCGCGTGGGTCGGCTTCTCGCGTTCGATCATCTCCGCGAGCGGAGCGGGCTGCAGGAAGCGGTCCGGCATCAGCAGGTTGACGCCGGTCATGAAGGTGGCGTGCGGCAGGCCCCAGGCGTTGACGTGGAACTGCGGGACCACGACCAGGGAGGTGTCCGCGTCGGTCAGGCCCATCGACTGGGCCATGTTGACCTGCATCGAGTGCAGGTAGACCGAGCGGTGGCTGTACACCACGCCCTTGGGGTCGCCGGTCGTGCCGGAGGTGTAGCACATGGCCGCGGCCTGGCGCTCGTCCAGCTCGGGCCAGTCGTACGCCGTCGGCTTCCCGGCGATCAGGTCCTCGTACTCGTGCACGCGTACGGCCGCGTCCGCCAGCGCGGAACGGTCGCCCGGGCCCGACACCACCACGTGCTCGACCGTCTTCAGGTGCGGGAGCAGGGGGGCCAGGAGGGGCAGCAGGGAGCCGTTGGCGATGACCACGCGGTCGGCTGCGTGATTGACGATCCAGGCCAGCTGCTCCGGGGGGAGGCGGAGGTTGAGGGTGTGCAGGATCGCGCCCATGGAGGGGATCGCGAAGTAGGCCTCGACGTGCTCCGCGTTGTTCCACATCAGGGTGGCGACCCGCTCGTCGCCGGTCACGCCCAGGTCGTCCCGCAGCGCGTGCGCCAGCTGGGACGCGCGGGCGCCGATGTCGGCGAAGGAGCGGCGGTGCGGTTCCGCCTCGCCGGTCCAGGTGGTCACCTGAGAGGTGCCGTGGATCGTGGACCCGTGGGTCAGGATCCTGGAGATCAGCAGCGGTACGTCCTGCATGGTGCTCAGCACGGTGGTCCTCCCGGGGCGACATTGCCTGCGCGTCTGCCTACGCGCTGGTAAGGGTTGCGCAGATTGTGCGCGCATACCGAGCGGTATGTCACTAGGGGAGGGTGATCGATCACGTCACGTTGACACGGTCAGCGAACGGGCACAAGCTCAGGATCCTCCCGCAGCTTGCCGAGCGCCCGCGACACCGCCGACTTCACCGTGCCGATGGATACCCCCAGCACCTCGGCCGTCTGGGCCTCGCTGAGGTCCTCGTAGTACCTGAGGACGACCATCGCCCGCTGCCGGGCCGGCAGCTTCATGATCGCCCGCCACATGGCGTCGTGCAGCGCCTGCTGCTCGGCCGGGTCGTCGGCGCTCGGGCAGGGCTCGGGCTCGGGCAGCTCGTCGGTCGCGAACTCGTCGACCTTGCGTTTGCGCCACTGGGAGGTGCGCGTGTTCACCAGCGCCCGGCGGACATAGCCGTCGAGCGCGCGATGGTCCTCGATGCGCTCCCAGGCCACGTAGGTCTTGGTGAGCGCGGTCTGCAGCAGATCCTCCGCGTCGCACGGGTTCGAGGTCAGCGACCTCGCGGTACGCAGCAGCACCGGCTGGCGTGCCTTCACGTACGACGAGAACGACGGGTACGGAAGGGTCTGCGCCCTGGGTGTGGCGGCCTTCGAAGCGCTGGTGCAGACGGGTGTGGTCATGGCTCAACGCTAGGAGCGCGCACCACTGTCACTCATCGGCCGGAGGTCCCGAAGCAGAGTCCGCCTCAGGTTGTAGGGGCGGGGCCGCCGCCACCTCCTGAGGGTGGACGAGAGGGCGGCCTCTACTACGGGATGACCCCCAGGGGTCGTCCTGCGCCGTCATCCGTCAGCCGTCAGGACCAGGCCCGACGTCGGCACCCCCGTCCCCGCCGTCACCAGGGCGCTGCTGGCGCCGGGCACCTGGTTCACCGAGGTCCCGCGGATCTGCCGTACGCCCTCCGCGATGCCGTTCATCCCATGGAGGTACGCCTCGCCGAGCTGGCCGCCGTGGGTGTTCAGCGGCAGCCGGTCCTCCGCCACGAAGGCGGACGCCTCGCCGCGGGCGCAGAAGCCGAACTCCTCCAGTTGCATCAGCACGAACGGCGTGAAGTGGTCGTAGAGGATCCCCACGTCGATGTCGGCGGCCGTCAGTCCCGTCGTACGCCACAGCTGCCGGGCGACCACCGCCGACTCGGACAGGCCGGTGAGGTCGCCGGTGTGGAAGCCGGTCATCTGCTCCTGGCCGCGTCCGGAGCCCTGGGCCGCCGCCGCGATCACCACCGGGGGGCGGGGCAGGTCGCGGGCGCGTTCCAGGGAGGTGACGACGATCGCCTGGCCGCCGTCCGTCTCCTGGCAGCAGTCCAGCAGCCGCAGCGGCTCGGCGATCCAGCGGGAGGCGGCGTGGTCGGCGAGGGTGATGGGGCGGCCGTGGAACCAGGCGGCCGGGTTGGTCGCCGCGTACCGCCGGGCCGTGACGGCGACGGGCCCGAAGGCCTCCTCGGGAGTGAGGCCGTAGGCGTGGAGGTAGCGCTGGGCCGCCATCGCCGCCCAGGACGCCGGGGTGAGCAGCCCGAACGGCATCACCCAGCCGAGCGCAGCGCCCTCCGCCGACGGCTCCCGCTGCCGCACCCCGGAGCCGAAGCGGCGGCCGGAGCGCTCGTTGAAGGCGCGGTAGCAGACGACGACCTCCGCCGCCCCGGCCGCCACCGCGAGCGCGGCCTGCTGGACGGTCGCGCAGGCGGCGCCGCCGCCGTAGTGGACGCGGGAGAAGAAGGACAGCTCGCCCATCCCGGCCGCCTGTGCCACGGTGATCTCCGGGCTGGTGTCCATGGTGAAGGTGACCATCCCGTCCACGTCGGCGGGCGCGAGACCGGCGTCGTCCAGCGCCGCCCGCACCGCCTCCACGGCGAGCCGCAGCTCACTGCGCCCGGAGTCCTTGGAGAACTCGGTCGCCCCGATTCCGACGACGGCCGCGGTCACGGCCTGCCGCCGAGACCGAGGGTGGCCGTCCCGGTCACGTGCGCGCCGATGCCGTTGCGCCCCACGATCCGTACGGTCGCCGTGTCGCCGTCGATCTCCTCGACAGTGCCGGTCAACACCATGGTGTCCCCCGGGTAGTTGGGGGCGCCGAGGCGGATGGCGAGCCTGCGGACGGTCGCCGTCGGGCCGAAGTGGTCGGTGAGGTAGCGGCCCACGAGGCCGTTGGTGGTGAGGATGTTCATGAAGATGTCCGGGGAGCCCTTCTGCCGGGCGAGTTCCGGGTCGTGGTGCACGTCCTGGTAGTCGCGGGAGGCGATGGCTCCGGCGACGATCAGGGTGCGGGTGACGGGGATCGTCAGCGGGGGCAGTTCGTCTCCGGCTCTCATACGGCGGCCTCCTGCTCCGCGCGCCACGCCGGAAGCGTCAGCTCGTCGTCGTACGCGATGAACTCGACCCGCACCGGCAGCCCGATCCGCACTTTGTCGTACGGCACTCCGACCACGTTGCCGAGCATGCGCACGCCCTCGGGCAGCTCGATCAGGGCCACGGCGTACGGCCCCGCCGCGTCAGCGGCGTGATCGGACGCGGTGAAGGCCGGGAAGGGCGGGTGGTGCATGACGACGTACGAGTGCACCGTCCCCTCGCCGCTCGCCTCCACGGTGTCCCAGTCGAGGCCGCCGCAGGCGTTGCAGCCGGGCAGCCAGGGGTGCCTCGGTGTGACGCAGGCGGTGCAGCGCTGGAGGAGGAGCCGGTGCCGGCGGACGCCCTCCCAGAACCCGGCGTTGTCGCGGTTGATCACGGGTCGGGGGCGAGGGGGGCGGTCCGGGCGGCGCGCAGGGGCGTACTTGAGGATGCGGAAGCGGTGGGTGCCGACGAGGTCGGGGCCGACGCGCAGGTCGGTGCGGGTGGTGACGAAGTGGCCGGTGCCGAGCCTGGTGGTCTTGCGGTCCGAGACCGACTCGATGACCGTGTCGAAGGTGACCTCGTCGCCGGGGCGCAGGGGGCGCAGATACTCCTGCTCGCAGTCGGTGGCGACGACGGAGGCGCAGCCCGCCGCGTCGAGCAGGCCGAGCAGTTCGTCGTACGCCGTCGAGCGGGCCGTGTGGCCGGAGAGGCCGCCCATCGTCCAGGCCTGGAGCATGGTGGGCGGGGCGATGGCGTCCGGGCCGGTGTACGCCGGGTTCGTGTCGCCGAGGGCTTCGCACCAGTGCCGGATCATGGGCAGGTTGACGGGGTCCTTGGCGGTGCCGGCGACGGCGGCGGACCGGCCCTCGAAGGCCTTGAGTCGCGCGGTGAGGTCTTCGTCGGTGTCCACGACTTCCCCTCCCTCTCAGGGTTTCTGACTGTGTGTCAGATATGAGGGGGTGTCAAGATGCGGGAAAGCCGGTGGGAAAACGCCTGCGCGGCGATGCCGTAGCACCGCCGCGCAGACGCGTCACACCCCCCAGAGCACACCACACGAGGGACCGGTGACCGGGCGGCCTCAGCCGCCGGCGGTCACCACCAGAGCGGGGTGAAGCTGACCGCCACGTTGTCGTTGCCCTGGTTGATCGCCGTGAACGCGGAGCCGTCGACCTGGGCGGTGTTGGACTGGTTCGAGGCACCCGAGCCGATCGCCTGCTGCTGGGTGGTGGAGGAGTTGCCGTTGTTGTCGCCGCCCACACCACTGCCGATGATGCCCTGCCAGGCATTGGTGACGGCGGCGCTCGATCCGTCGTCCGCGATGGCGCCGTTGTCCGCGGTGGCGACGCCGGTGAAGAGAGCGGCGGCGAGCGGAAGAGCGGAGACGGCGGCGATGACGCGGGCGGTACGGATGCTTGCCATGTGTTCCTCCAGAACGAGAAGTACGTGAAGCACGCGAAGCTGCGAAGCCTGTGAACTACGGCTTCTGCCAAGGCAGTTGGCCTACCGCCCCGGCGTTGTGCACGACGTCGCGAATCCAGAGTTGCCCACCGAATCCCCGGCGAACCACCCCGGAAGCCGCGATTCGCCCTCAAGCGTGATGACAAGTCGATAAACCCCCTTGCCTCATCAGAAGCCCCAGCTCAGCGCAGGTGGGACAGGTCGGATCAAGCACCGCAAGAGGGGAAGCGTTCCGGCACATTTCCAGCCATTCGACGGCGGCGGGCGCGTCGCGCTCGACTCCTCTTCCCTTTTTCGAACGTACGTACGAACATGAAGGTATGGCCACCACCGACCGGCAGGCCACGACGCTGGCCCTCGCACACGCCCTGTCAGCCGCCGAACGCGGACTGGCCGTCATCCCCCTGTCCCGGACGAAACTCCCGGCCCTGCGCTCCCCCCACCGCGACGACCCTTCGCTGACGCCGTGCCACGGCGCATGCGGCCGCTTCGGCCACGGGGTGTACGACGCCTCGACGGACCCGGCCCGCATCCGCGAACTCTTCGCGGCGGCTCCCTGGGCAAGCGGCTACGGCATCGCCTGCGGCCTGCCGCCGCACCACCTGATCGGCGTCGACCTCGACACCAAATCCGGTACGGACTCCTCGGCGGCCCTGCGCGAACTGGCCCTGCGCCACCTCTTCACGATCCCCGACACCGTGGTCGTACTGACCCCCTCCGGCGGCCGCCACCTGTGGCTGAGCGGCCCCCCGGACGTCGTCGTCCCCAACTCGGCCGGCCGCCTGGCCCCCGGCATCGACATCCGCGGCGCCGGCGGTTACCTGGTCGGCCCCGGCTCCCGCACCGACCACGGCGTCTACGGCGCGGCTCCCGGCACCGCGCACCTGGCCCCGGCGGCCTGCCCACCGGCCCTCCTCCGCCTCCTGCTCCCCCCACCCCGAGCCCCCCAGAACCAGCTCCCCGCCTCGGCCGGTGACCACGGCCGGGGCCTGGTCCAGTTCGTCCTGGCCGCCCACGAGGGCCAACGCAACACCCGCCTCTTCTGGGCAGCCTGCCGCGCCTACGAGAACGGCATCGGCCCGGCCCTGGTCGCCCCCTTGGTGGAGGCGGCCCTCACCACGGGCCTGACGGAACGGGAGGCCCGGGCGACGATCGCGTCGGCGGCACGGATGACGGGGCATCGGCCGTGAGCGGGAACGCCGAGAGCCTCTGACCGCTCATGCTGGTCAGAGGCTCTCCACCGCGGTGGGTGTGGGATTTGAACCCACGGTGACTCGCGCCACGACGGTTTTCAAGACCGTTCCCTTAGGCCGCTCGGGCAACCCACCCCGCGTCACCGTTGATCGGCGGCGCGGGGACAAGAGTAACGGGTGGGTGGGATCAGCTGTCGCCCACTCGGGAGCCGAGGGTCAGGTCGACCGTGCGGGTCTCGCCGTCCCGCTCGTAGGTGATCTTGACCTTGTCGCCGGGCTTGTGGGTCCAGATCTCGCCGATCAGGGTGGGGCCGGAGTCGATGACCCGGTCGTCGAGCTTGGTGATGACGTCGCCGGGCTTCAGGCCCGCGTCCGCCGCCGGGCCGCCCGACTCCACCGCGTCCGAGCCGCTCGCGCCCTGCTCGGTGATCTTCGCGCCGCCCGTGCCCTCCTCCAGCGAGACGGAGGCGCCGATCTTGGCGTACACCGGCTTGCCGGTCTTGATCAGCTGCTGGGCGACGTACTTGGCCTGGTTGATCGGGATGGCGAAGCCCAGGCCGATGGAGCCGGACTGGCTGGTGCCGCCCAGGCCGTTCCCGGCGGACTGGATGGCGGAGTTGATGCCGATCACGTTGCCCTGGGCGTCCAGGAGAGGCCCGCCGGAGTTGCCCGGGTTGATCGACGCGTCCGTCTGCAGGGCGCTCATGTACGAGGCGTTCGAACCCGTGCCGTCGCTGGAGGCCACCGGGCGGTTCTTGGCGCTGATGATGCCCGTCGTCACCGTGTTGGACAGGCCGAAGGGGGCGCCGATCGCGATCGTGGAGTCGCCCACCGCGACCTTGTCGGAGTCGCCGAGGGTGAGGGGCTTCAGGTCGCTCGGGGCGCTCTTGAGCTTGATCACCGCTACGTCGTAGCCCTGGGCGTGGCCCACCACCTCGGCGTCGTACTTCTTGCCGTTCGGGAAGGTCGCCGACAGCTTGCCGCCGTCGACCGCGTCCGCCACCACGTGGTTGTTGGTGACGATGTGGCCCTCGGTGTCGAAGACGAACCCGGTGCCGGTGCCGCCCTCGCCGCTGCTCGACTCGGCCTCGATGGTGACCGTGCTGGGCAGCGCCCTGTTGGCCACGCCCGCGATGGTGCCCGCGTCCCGCTTGACGTCGCCGCCGGTGTCGGAGGCGGAGACCGTCGTGGAGGAGGTCTGGTCGTCCTTGGCCAGGGTGTAGCCGAGTCCGCCGCCGAGGCCGCCCGCGACCAGCGCGGCGATCAGGACCGCGGCGAGGAGGCCGCCGCGGCCGCGGCCGGACTTCGGCGCGGGGGCGGGCTGCTGGTAGGCGGCGCCCCAGACCGTGCCCGAACCGGAACCCGAGCCCGAACCGCCGTCGGCGTAGGTGGGAGTGGGCGGCGCGGGGGGCGGCCAGGAGGCGTCCGGGGCCGAGGCGGTGTGGGGCTGCTGGGGGTGGGCGGCCGGGTGCTGGGGCACCTGGGGCTGCGGCGCCTGCGGGTGAGCCGGCGGCTCCTGGCCCGGCGCCTGCGCCACCGGCGGCAGCGGGGTCGTCGGGGCGCCGGTGTCGGGGGCCGGGTGGGCCTGCGGCTCCGGAGCAGCGGGAGCGTCCACCGGCACGGGGGGTGCGGACGGGGCCGGGGGTACCGCGGCGCCCTCGTTCTCGGTGCTCACAGCTTCTCTCCTCGATCCACGGCTGTAGTTTTCGGTCGCACTCGGTCACGCCCGTTCACGTGTCGACGGCCCGGTGCGCTTCAGCTGTGCATGTCTTTTTGTATGCCGTCAGCTTTTCCCACGGGCCGTCAGAGCACCATAAGCCGTGGCTGTGGGTCCGAGGCCATTCTTTATATAGGTCATGTCTGACTAAAGGGGCGCATTGTCAACACCTCCGCCGACACGCCTACCCCCGCTCGGTGGCACCATGACGCGGTGACCCACGCCCGGCAGCACACGCCTCAAGTCGTCGCCCACCGCGGAGCCTCCGAGGAGGCCCCCGAGCACACCCTGGCCGCGTACAAGAAGGCGATCGAGGACGGGGCGGACGCCCTGGAGTGCGATGTACGCCTCACCGCGGACGGCCACCTGGTCTGCGTCCACGACCGTCGCGTCAACCGCACCTCCAACGGACGCGGCGCGGTCTCCGCCCTGGAGCTGGCCGATCTGGCCGCCCTGGACTTCGGCTCCTGGATGAGCCGGGACGAGGAGCCCGACTGGGAGCACCGCCCGGAGGACCGGGAGGACACCTCCGTACTGACCCTCGAACGCCTGCTGGAGCTCATCGCGGACGCCGGGCGGCGGGTGGAGCTCGCCATCGAGACCAAGCACCCCACGCGCTGGGCGGGCCAGGTCGAGGAGCGGCTGCTGCACCTGCTGAAGCGGTTCGGACTGGACTCACCCGCCGCCCCGACCGAGTCGTCGGTCCGTGTGATGAGCTTCTCGGCGCGTTCGCTGCATCGTGTGCGTGCCGCCTCGCCGACGCTGCCGACGGTGTATCTGATGCAGTTCGTCTCGCCCCGGCTGCGCGACGGACGGCTTCCCGCGGGCGTCCGGATCGCGGGTCCGTCGATCCGGATCGTACGCAGTCACCCCGCGTACGTGGAGCGGCTGAAGCGGGCCGGGCACCAGGTGCACGTGTGGACCGTGAACGAGCCCGAGGACGTCGATCTCTGCGTGGAACTCGGCGTCGACGCCATCATCACCAACCGCCCGCGCGCGGTGCTGCGCCGACTGGGCCGCTGAGCCACGAGGCTCGCCGAGCCGCCAGACCGCTGAGCCGCCAGAGGCGAGCCTGCTGGAACCCGGGGCCGCCGGGCCGCGTGCCTGCTGACCTGCGAGCCCGCTGACCTGCGAGAACCCATCTGTCCCGGTACGACCTCTTGACCCGAAGGTCGCATTGGCCCCATCCTCCCCACATCTCGGCCACACCGTCGATTTCCAGCCAGGCAATTACAGGGAGTGCTCCGGCGCGTTCGGTCCGTATTCGATCGTTGCGAATGCGTCACCGGACATGGATTGGCCGGTTTCCGGTACAGGCCAATGGGGCATCCACACCGTGGCGTGGGGCGAAGGAGGTCTCGGGGGTGGCGTTGGTGGTGGCACAGGAGGTGCCCACGTCGTCGAGCATGGCCGTACCCCATGGCCCTGCGGGCGTGGGTAAGGCGAGACACCGGATGCGCGATCAGTTGCGCATGGGTGGCCTGGCGGAATCGGTCATCGACGACGCCGTACTGATCCTTTCCGAACTCTTGAGCAACGCGTGCAAACACGGTCGGCCGCTGGGCGACGCCCTGGCCGGGGACGGCGACGTCCGGGCCGCATGGCGGGTCGACGCGGCCGGGCGGCTCACGGTGGAGGTGACGGACGGCGGCGGGCCCACCCGCCCGGCTCCGGCCACGCCCTCGGTCACCGCGCACGGCGGTCGGGGGCTGAACATCATCACCGCGCTGGCCGACGACTGGGGCGTCAGGGACGACGCCCGGGGCGAGGTCACGGTCTGGGTCGTCGTCCACGACGACGTACGGGATCCCGACGCGGGACACCGCCGCCACGACTTCGCTACGCGCGTCGCGGCACCGTCGGTCGCCGCGCTCCCCGAACTGGACTTCGCGGACGCGTTCGACGACCTGGACTGATCTCCGCCGGGCGGAGGGGTCCGGGACGTGTCGTCCACAGGGTCGCGTCGGCCATGGCGTGAACAGCTAGGCTCCCGCCGTACGAGACGAGCCGTTTCCGGGAGACACCCTCATGGCCAAGAAGCGACCCCAGACGAAGGCCACGCGCCCGCAGCTCACGGACGGAGAGATCCCGGTCGTCGGCGCCCGCGAGCCCTGCCCGTGCGGCAGCGGCCGCCGCTACAAGGCCTGTCACGGCAAGGCCGCGGCCGAGGCCGTGACCGAGCTGGTGCAGCGCCCGTTCGAGGGGGTGCCCGGCGAGTGCGACTGGGTGGCCCTGCGCGAGCTGGTGCCCGCCGCCACGGTTCCACTGCCCCTGAAGGGCGGTCTGCCCGAGGGCGTTCCGTCCGTCACCCTCGCGACCGTGCTGCCGATGGCGTGGCCGGCCCTGCGCCGCGACGACGGCTCGGTCCTGCTGGGACTGCAGAACGACACGGCGTCCGGTGACATCAGCCGCGATCTGGCCGACACCCTCCAGCGCGCCCTCGAGGCCAAGCCGGGCTCCCCGGTGCAGGCCCGGCGCGCCCCGGCCGACGGTCCGCGACTGCAGGATCTGCTCGACCCCGAAGGCGCGTTCGAGCCAGTTGTGCACGCGGGCTTCGAGTTCTGGGTGCCGGACGCGGAGAACGCCACCCCGGAGGTGAGCGCGTCCCTGGAGCGGGCCAACGCCGCCGCCATCCCAACCGTGCGGCTGACCGGCGTGGACGCGGCGTACTGGTGCGAGACGCCGGAGAAGAACCACCTGCGCTGGGTGATGCCGTACCCCGAGGAGCAGCTTCTGGACGCGCTGGCGCGGCTGCACGCGGCGGGCCGGTCGAACCTCGGCGAGGGCACGCGTCTCGTCGGTTCCTTCCGCGCTCACGGCCTCACCGTGCCGGTCTGGGACCTGCCGAGCGAGGTGGGCGCCCAGGACGTGGAGAAGCCGGCCGCCGAGTTCGCCGAGCGGCTCACCGCGGCCCTGGCGGCCGACGCCCCGCTCACCGCGGACGAGCGGCGGGCCCGCGGCGGTCTCACCAACCGCCAGGTCACGCTCAGCTGACGCACGGGAAGACGATCCTCCCCGGCTGCCGGAAGGCGAACCGACCGCTGACCGACCGGTCAGCCGGGGAGGGCGCGCGGAACAGGTGACTCCGATCACAACTCCCCGTGCACACACGGAAATCGGTGACCGGAAAGCCCGGATCGAATTTGCGAACCGCCGATCTCTTGTTACCGTTCCAGTAGCCCGGTTGCTGGTGCATCCCCCGTCGCCAGCAACCGGGTCTTTCCATGCGCCCGGCGCTTTACAGCGTGACGCCGTCCGTCAACTGCCCGTAGGCGCAGCGGAGTTGCTGCCGGAACGCAGCAGCAGCGGTCCCTGTCCGGCCCGGCCCGCGAACTCCGCGACGGCCGTGTAGCCCGCCAGCACGTCCCGGGTCCTCTCACGGGGTGTCTCGCAGCTGCCGGGCTCGTCCTCGGCGCCCACCGCGCAGCGCATCTGCACGGTGCGCCCGCCCGGCCCCATGAGACTGAGCACCGAGTCCAGCGCCGCGCCGGTGGTGTTGCGGTAGTAGGTGCGCGCCCATGTCTCCTCGCCCCGCGTGAGCACACACGTCTGCGCCTCGATGCCGTCGGAAGAGGTGAGTTCGGGGCCGCAGCGGGCGGCGGTGGCCAGACCCAGGCCCAGCCGCAGGGGGGCGGCGGACGGCTTCGCGTCCGAGACGGCGAAAGAGGAGGAGGCGGAGGCGGACGGCCGTACCCCGGCCTGGCCGCCCTCGTCGCCCACCTGCCCCGCGGACGCCACGGCCAGCGGCAGCGCCACCGCGCACACCGCGACGCCCGCCAGGGCGAGCAGACGAAGGTTCATACGACGGAAGATAACGAGGGAGGGCGGGCGCCCCGTCCGGCGCGCGCCCGACACCCCTACAACTCGGGTGCGCTCACACCCGTACGAGTGAGGGCCTCCACCACGGCGTCCACCACGGCCTCCACGTCCGGCACCCACGGGGAGGCCGAGCCGGGCAGCGGCGCGCGCTCCCAGCGGATGGCGCCCTGGCCGGTCTCGGACGGAGGCAGGGCGAGGTAACCGCCCGTGCCGTGGAAGCGCAGCGAACCGGGGACGAAGTCCTTGGCGTACAGCAGTTCGCCCAACTGCTCCATGGAGTACGGCTTGACGAGCAGCGCCCAGCGGTCGGGCGAGGCGATCACGGGGCCGAGCCGCATGCCCATGCCGTCGAGCGCGGTGAGGGCCTGTGCCGCCGGCACGGCCGGCAGGCTAACCGCGCAGGGCGCCCTGTCGCCGGTGGCCAGCACGATCGGCGCCGTCGGGCGGTTGGTCCACCACCAGCGCACCATGCGCTCGTCGGTGGTGGCCGCGAGGAGGCCGGGGTCGAAGGGGTGCGCACCGGGCACCGTGCACTCCGGGTCGGGGCAGCCGCAGCGGGACCGCCCCTGCGGGTCCGCCGTCACACCCGGGAGTACGGGCCACTGCCATTGAGTCGCGAAGGTCAGGGCCGGCTCAAGCAACTCGGGCCGCCCGTCGCGGCGCTGGGACAGGAGCCTGCGTCGCCTTCCGAGGATCTCGCGCATGAGCGCTCGTTCCTTTCCGTTGCACCGCTGGCAACACCGTGGTCCACATCACATCATGTGTCGATCGCTTCACTGTGCGTACCTGTTGGCGCATCACACCCCTGCCTCAAGCAAGGGGAACCCCTATGGGCCGAGCGTTGGCTGCGTCCGCGGCAGCCTCGTCCGCACCTGCGTCTGTCCGAGCATGGGCCTGGCGTGGGGTGGCGAAGTCTGGCGTTTTGCCGTCCCGCGTGTATCTCTTCGCCTCCGCCACGGGAGGATGGGGCACGGTCGTCGGTGGCTAAGACGCCCGGGTCCGCCACCAGGTTCCGGGTGACTGTCAACCACCCCTGGCCTTCTCCGAGTACGTACCCATCACGACCGCTGTGACGCTCCGTGGAGCAAGGCCAGTCGACCGCAATAAGGCGTTCCCTGAGGCAGTTTTAAGCCAACTTTGCCTTTCCGCAAGGGGTTGGGGAGATGTGCGCTCGTTACCCACGGACACCAGGAATCCCGGCAGGACAATGCTGGACATCCCCTCACGAGTGCGTGTACATGTGGAGACACTGCTAGCGGCGCAGAATGACATGGGGGTTTGCGATGCTTTTGAGCAATACGCACCGGTCGGAAAGCCGGACGCCATGAACGCCCCTCACCCTCCGAAAGTGGCCGGAATCGATTCAACGGTTCCCTCGCCCGCACACACTGTCGCGCCCGCGCCCGTGGCCCCGGAAGCCACACCACCCCCTCCCGTACCGACGCCGACAACCCCCGGCGCCCCCGGACTTCTCCTCCAGGACCGCCTCGCCGGCTGGGTCTCCGACCTCACCACGCTCCACGAGCTCACCGAGCGCCTGGTCCGCACCGGCTCGCTGTCCGACGCCGTGACGGAACTGCTGCGCGCCGGGTCCGCCCTCGTCGGCGCCCGGCGCGGACTCGTCGTGCTGGAGCCCGCCGACGGACGGGGTCCGGACACCACCGTCGGCCTGGGCCTGGCCCGCGCGGACCTCGGCCACATCGAGACCGTGCCCCGCGGCTCGATGCCGTACGGGAGCCTCCTCGACACGACGGCCGGACCGCCGGGCGGGGACGGCGGGATCGCGCACCCGGACCTCTTCGCCGAGGACGGCCTCGACCCCCGCCACCGCGAGGTGGCCGCCCGCCTCGGCTACGCCGCCAGCTACGCCCTCCCCCTGTCCACCGAGTCCGCCGGCCGGCTCGGCGTCGCGGTCTGGCTCTACGACGAGCCCGCCGAGCCGTCCGAGCGTCAGCGGCACCTCGTCGGGCTGTACACGCGCCACGCCGCCGAACACCTCGCCCGGCTGCTGGAGGTCGAGCGCACCCGCGTGTCCATGGCGACGATGGCCGAGGAACTGCTGCCTTCCCGGCTGCCGCGGGTGGCCGGCGTCCAGCTCGCCGCCCGGCACCGCACCGGGCCGCTCGGCGGCGGCGACTGGTACGACGCGCTGCCACTGCCGGACGCGGCACTCGGCCTCGCCGTCGGCTCGGTCACCGGGTCCGGGCCGAGCGCGGTCGCCGCGATGGGCCGGTTGCGGGCCTCCCTGCGGGCGTACGCCGTGATGGAGGGCGAGGACCCGGTCGCGGTCCTGTCCGACCTGGAGCTGCTGCTCCGGCTCACCGAACCGGCCCGCTCGGCCACCGCCCTGTTCGCCTACTGCGAGCCCGCGCTGCGGAAGATCACCCTCGCCGGGGCCGGGCACTGTCCGCCGCTGCTGATCGGCGAGCGGCGCACCGAGTTCGTGGAGACCTCCGTCTCCGCCCCGCTCGGCATGCTGGCCTGCTGGGAGGCGCCCAGCGTGGAGCTCCAGGCGGAGGCCGGAGAGACGGTTCTGCTGTACACGGACGGGCTGCTGCACCGTACCGGCGACGCCACGGACCGGGCCTTCGCGCGGCTGCACACGGCGGCGGCGAGCGTCCCGCGGGCGATCCGGCACGATCCGGACGCCGTCGCCGATCACGTCCTGCGCACGGTACTGCCCGACGGTCTGGACGCCGCGGACAGCGCGGAGGACGTGGTGCTGCTCGCCGCGCGCTTCGAATGAGCCGGGCACCGGCTCCTCCGGTGACCTCGGTAACAGGTCTTTCGGCCCTGGGACCCCTTCCACGCGACCGTACGATGGAGGGGGTCCAATGCCGTATCTAGGAGGATGACCGTGGCGGAAGAGCTCACGCCGGAGACCCCGGAAGAGTCTGAAGAGCCGATCAAGCAGCGCAAGAACGGCCTGTATCCGGGCGTGTCCGACGAGCTCGCCGAGAACATGAAGTCCGGCTGGGCCGACACCGAGCTGCGCGATCTGGAGCCGATCGCCCAGGCCGCCGAGACGGCCGCCCGCCGTGCCGCGCTGTCCGCCCGCTTCCCGGGCGAGCGCCTGGTGATCCCCGCGGGCAACCTGAAGACCCGCTCGAACGACACCGAGTACCCCTTCCGGGCGTCGGTCGAGTACGCCTACCTCACCGGCAACCAGACCGAGGACGGCGTCCTGGTCATGGAGCCGGTCGCCGACGGTCACCAGGCCACGATCTATCTGCTGCCCCGCTCCGACCGGGAGAACGGCGAGTTCTGGCTCTCCGGCCAGGGCGAGCTGTGGGTCGGCCGCCGGCACTCGCTGACCGAGGCCGGGAAGCTGTACGGCATTCCCGCCTCCGACGTGCGCGAGCTGGCCGAGGCGTTGCGCGAGGCCACCGGTCCGGTCCGGGTCGTCCGCGGTCACGACGCCGGCATCGAGGCCGCGCTCACCGACAAGGTCACCGCCGAGCGGGACGAGGAGCTGCGGGTCTTCCTCTCCGAGGCGCGGCTGGTGAAGGACGCGTTCGAGATCGGCGAGCTGCAGAAGGCCGTCGACTCGACGGTGCGCGGCTTCGAGGACGTGGTGAAGGTCCTCGACAGGGCCGAGGCCACCTCCGAGCGGTACATCGAGGGGACCTTCTTCCTCCGCGCCCGGGTCGAGGGCAACGACGTCGGCTACGGCTCCATCTGCGCGTCCGGTCCGCACGCCTGCACGCTGCACTGGGTGCGCAACGACGGCCCCGTGCGCTCGGGTGACCTGCTGCTGCTCGACGCGGGCGTCGAGACGCACACGTACTACACCGCCGACGTCACGCGGACGCTGCCGGTCAACGGGCGGTACACCGAGATCCAGAAGAAGATCTACGACGCCGTGTACGAGGCCCAGGAGGCCGGGATCGCGGCGGTGCAGCCCGGCGCCAAGTACCGGGACTTCCATGACGCCGCGCAGCGGGTGCTCACCGAGAAGCTCGTGGAGTGGGGGCTCGTCGAGGGGCCCGTCGAGCGGGTGCTGGAACTGGGGCTGCAGCGGCGGTGGACGCTGCACGGGACGGGGCACATGCTCGGCATGGACGTCCACGACTGCGCTGCCGCGCGGGTCGAGACGTACGTGGACGGGGTGCTCGAGCCGGGGATGTGTCTGACCGTCGAGCCCGGGCTGTACTTCCAGGCCGATGATCTGACGGTGCCGGAGGAGTACCGGGGGATCGGTGTGCGGATCGAGGACGACATCCTCGTGACGGAGGACGGGAACCGTAACCTTTCGGCGGGGCTTCCCCGGCGGTCCGATGAGGTGGAGTCCTGGATGGCTTCACTGAAGGGCTGATCTTGTCGGTTTGATGGCCGGGCACCAAGGGGGTGTCCGGCCATCGTCGCGGTCTGGCGGGTGTGTGGGGGCTGATCGCGCAGTTCCCCGCGCCCCTGAGGGGGGTTTGGGTGGACCTGCATTTGGATCTTCTCGCTGCTGACGGCCGCCGTGCCGGGTTGGAGCGGGCTCTTCGGGCTGCCGTGCGGGACGGGCGGTTGGCTCCGGGGACTCGGTTGCCCGCCACCAGGCGGCTCGCCGATGAGCTGGGGATCTCGCGGAACACCGTGAAGGGGGCCTACGACCAGCTCGTCGCCGAGGGGTATCTCACCGCTCGGCAGGGCTCGGGCACCGAGGTAGCGCCGCTGCCCTCCAGCAGCTCCGAACCCGCTGCCGCAGCCGCACGCGCGCGTGAGCCCCTGTTCGATCTGCGGCCCGGGTCGCCGGACGTGGGGGCCTTTCCGGCCGCGGCCTGGTTGCGGGCCTTGCGGCGGGCCATCGCCACCGCGCCCTCGCTGGCGTACGACTACGGCGATCCCCGGGGGCGGATCGAACTGCGGAACGCGCTGTCGGGGTATCTGGGGCGGGCCCGCGGAGTGATCGCGCCGCCCGAGCGGATCGTCGTCACCTCCGGGTATGTGCAGGGGCTCGCGCTGCTCACGCGGGTGCTGGACGGCGGCGAGTTCGCCATGGAGGACCCCGGGCTGCCCTTCCACCGGGATGTCGTGCGGCGCAACGGTGGCGCCGTGGTGCCCGTGCGGGTCGACGAGAGGGGGGTGTGTGTCGAGGAGCTCGGGGAGCCCGCCGCTGTCGTGGTCACGCCCGCCCACCAGTATCCGACCGGCGTCACGCTCCATCCCGAGCGGCGACGGGCGCTCACCGACTGGGCACGCGCGCGTGACGGGCTGATCGTCGAGGACGACTACGACGGGGAGTTCCGCTACGACCGGCAGCCGGTCGGGGCCCTGCAGGGCATGGCGCCGGGGCAGGTCGTCTATCTCGGGACCGCCTCCAAGACGCTCGGGCCCGCGTTGCGGCTCGGGTGGATGGTGCTCCCGCCGCAGCTCGTCGACGCGGTCGCCGACGCCAAGCTGCACAGCGACCATCACACCGAGTCCCTCGGGCAGTTGGCGCTCGCCGAGCTGATCGAGAGTCATGCCTACGACCGTCATGTGCGCGCCTGCCGGCTGCGGTACCGCCGGCGGCGGGACCGGCTCGTGGACCGGATCGGGGCGCGGCGCGGGGTGCGCGGGATCGCGGCCGGGCTGCACGCGCTGGTGGAGGTGGACGACGAGGCCGAGGTGCTGGCGCGGGCCGAGGCGGAGGGGCTCGCGGTGGGCTCGCTCGGGGAGCACTGGCACGCGGGGCGGGGCGAGGGGCGGCCCCAGGGGCTGGTCGTGGGATACGGGACGCCTCGGGAGCGGGTGTATCCGGAGGCCTTGGACGTGCTGGGTAAGGTGCTCGACGGCGGGTGAATTGGACCATTTCCTTCGCACACCAGTGGTGCTGTTAGGGGATCCAGTTCGGGCCTAGCGTCGTAGCCATGACGAACTCCCTCGTTCCGCCCGCGGGTCCGCAACGCGTCCTGGTGCTGGCCCAGTTGGCCAACTCCGTCGGGGACGGTGCCTTCTATGTCACCTCGGCGCTCTACTTCACCCACGTCGTCGGGCTGGACGCGGGGCGGGTGGGGCTTGGGCTGACCGTCGCGTGGGCGGTCGGGTCGCTGGCGGGGGTGCCGCTGGGGCGGCTCGCCGACCGGCGGGGGGCGCGTGGGGCGGCGGTGCTGCTGGCGCTGGCGACCGGGCTCGCGGTGGCGTCCTTCCTCTTCGTGCGCGGGTTCTGGCCCTTCGTGGCGGCGGCCGTCGGGTACGCCACCGCGCAGTCCGGGCTCGCGGCGGCCCGGCAGGCGCTGCTGGCGGGGCTGGTGTCCGCCGGGGAGCGGACCGGGCTGCTGGCGCATCTCCAGTCGACGCTCAACGCGGGGCTGGCCGTGGGGGCGGGGCTGGGCGGTCTCGCGCTGCACATGGGGACGCGGGTGGCGTATCTCGGGGTGTTCGCGCTGGACGCGCTGAGCTTTCTGCTCTGTGCGGGGGTGTTGCTGCGGCTGCCCTCGGTGGCGCCGGTGATGAAGGCGGCGGGGACCGGGCTCGCGGTGCTGCGGGACCGGCGGTATGTGGCGCTGGCCGCGCTCAACACCGTGTTGCTGCTGCGGATGCCGTTGCTCAGTCTCGGGCTGCCGCTGTGGATCGCGGAGCGGACCGCGGCGCCCACGTGGCTGGTGTCGGCGCTGTTCGTCCTGAACACCGGGGCCGTGATGCTGTTCCAGGTGCGGATGGCTCGCGGGGTGACCGGGGTCGCGTCGGCCTCGGGGGCGGTCCGGCGGGCGGGCTGGGTGATGCTCGCGGCGTGTGCGGTGTTCGCGCTGTCGGCCGAGGTGTCGCCCTGGGTGGCGGTCGGGGTGCTGGTGGTCGGAGCGGTGCTTCAGGTCGTCGCGGAGATGGACCAGTCCGCGGGTTCCTGGCAACTGTCCTTCGACCTCGCGCCGGCGGATCGGGTCGGGGAGTACCAGGGATTCTTCGGCACGGGGGTCACCGTGGCCCGTACAGCCGGGCCGCTGGTCCTCACCACGCTGCTGATCCAGTGGGGGACGGCGGGGTGGGTGCTGCTGGGCGGGCTGACGGTGGTGGCTTCGTATGCGATGGGGGCGGTCGTACGTCCTTCGGAGCGGCCCCAGGACCACGCGGCCGAGCCCGCCCCCGCGTGAGCGACGGGCTCCGTTCCCCGGTGCGGAGGTCTCTGTCCGGGCCCGCCCCGCCCGCCCCCGGGGCCTCTGCTGGTGGCGGGCACCGCCCTGGATCCCCGGGACCCCTTGCGGGCGGCCAAGCGCCTCGCGTCCGGCCCGGAACGAACTGACCGCCTCCAGGACCCGGACCCGGGGCCAGCGCCTTCGCCGACCAGCGCAGGGTGTGGTGGTCACCGCCCCTGGGGTCGGGCAGGCCCGGCTTGGGACACAGCGACAGTTGCCCCGCCGGCGCGGCCACCGCGGCCCGCGCCAACGCCCTGGGAACGGCAGCCGTCAGGAGCGTGGGGTTGCGCTGTGCGCGGGCTGAGAGTCCTGAGGAAGCCGAAGCCGGGGCCAGACCTGCCAGCCGTGCCGGCGGGCCTGTTCCCGTAGCTCCGGGTCGTCGCCCACCACGACCGCGCGGCCGGTCAGGCGGAGCAGGGGCAGGTCGGAGACGTGGTCGCCGTAGGACGTGGACTCGGCCAGGTTCAGGGCGCCCGTCGTGGTCAGGGCGCGGATCGCCTCCGCCTTCGCCTCGCCGATCATCGGGCGGTGCACCTCGCCCGTGTATCTGCCCCGCTCGGTCTCCGGGTCCGAGCAGACCACGATGTCCGCGTTCAGATGCCGGGCGATCGGGGCCAGGCAGGCCCGGAACGAGCCCGAGACCAGGACCACCAGGTCGCCGTCCCGCTGGTGCCGGCGCAGGGCGGTGACCACCTGCTCGTTGAAGAAGGCCCCCCGGCCGAGTTCGGTGCGGAACCAGTCCTCGGCAAGGGCCGCCACCTCGCGGACGCCGACGCCCGCGTACGACGCGAAGTAGGCGCGGTTGGTCTCCGTGCGCGGCACCCCGGCCGCCGTCATGGCCTTCAGGCGCTGCCGTTCGTGGCGGTACGCCGACGGCGGACGGCCCTCGGCGGCCAGCCGGAACTCCAGGAAGCGGAACATGCTGGTGACGTTGATGACCGTGCCGTCGACGTCGAAGAACGCGGCTGTGCGTCGTCGCAAGACGGTGCCTTTCACGAGGAGTGTGCGCCCGCCCCGCGCGGCCGACGGGGGGTTGAGGGCACGCGCGGGACGGGAGCTCTCACCCGGCCGGGGCCGCCTCGACCGATTCGGCCGCTTCGACCGGCTCGGTCCGCTCGGCCGGCTCGGCCACCGGCAGCAGCCCTCGCTCGGCGAACACCCGTTTCGCCGTGCTCAGGCCGTTGAAGGTGCGCGGGAAGCCGACGAAGGCCAGGCCGTGGACCAGGGCGTCCACCACTTCCCGCGGGGTGACGCCCGCGTTCAGGGCCAGGTTGAGGTGGAAGGCGAACTGGCGCTCGGTGTCGCCGAGCGCGGTGAGCAGCGCCAGGGTCACCAACTGCCGCTGCCGGTCGTCCAGTCCCTCCCGGCCGTACAGATCGCCGAAGACGAACTCGGCGACGTAGCGCCCCATGTCGGGCGCCACGTCGGCGAGCGCCGTGAAGATCGCGTCGCCCGAGTCGCCGAGTTCGAGCAGCTTGGCGTGCCCGCGCTCGAAACGGGGGTTGCCGCGCTGTTCGTCGCGGATGTCACGGCTCATGCCACGGGCTCCGCGTGGCGCGAGGTGAAGTCCAGCAGGCGCTGCCAGGCGTCGGCGCTGATGTCCTTCCACTCCGGGGAGCCACCGTCGAAGAAGGAGTGCGGGGCGCCGTCGTAGACCTTGTACTCGTACGGCTTGCCCGCGTCGTCCAGCTTGCCGCGGAAGGCGGCGAAGTCCTCCTGGGTGGTGGCGACGTCGTCGCCCGCGAGGAGGAGCAGCAGCGGGGCGGAGATGTCCGGCAGGCGGTCCTCGGCGAGGCCGGGGAGGCCGTAGAAGCCGATGGACCCGGCGAGTTCCAGGCCGCTGCCGGCGAGCCGCCAGGAGTGGCCGCCGCCGAGGCAGAAGCCGACCGAGAAGACCGTCACCCCGGGGTTCCGCTCGGTCAGGAAGGCGACCGCGGCCCGGGCGTCGTCGGCCACGCTGTCCGGCACCAGCTGCTTGAAGTGCGGCTGCCACTCGAACTCGTCGTCGCGCGGCCCGAGTCCGGCGGTACGTCCGTAGTAGTCGAGCACGACGGCGGCGAACCCGGCCTCGGCGAACCGCCGGGCCAGCTCCTGGTAGTAGGCGTGGACGCCGCGGATGTCCGGAAGGATCACCACACCGCGGCCGTTGGGCTCGCCCGGCCGCGCGTGGAAGGCGCTGAACGGCGTCCCGTCCGCGGAGGTCAGCTCGATCAGCCCTTCCTCGGCCACGCTGCCGGGGTTCTCGACGGCGGGGGGCCTGCTGTCGGTGCTGTGGCACATGGGTGTTGGCCTCTCTTCGATGGTGATTGCGGGGGGAAGCCCGGGGGCCCAGGCCTGTCACGCGGGACGCAGAACGCCCCGGGAACGGGCGGCGCGGCGGCTCACGGCGCAGGTCAGCCGGGCGGTGCAGGTGCGTCTGCCGGAGCTGTCGGTGATGACGATCTCGTAGGTGGCGGTGGTGCCGCCCTCGTGCAGGGGCCGGCACTCGCCGGTCACCGTGCCGCCGGCCACCCAGCGGTGGTGGGTGCAGGACAGGTCCAGGCCGACCGCCTGTCCGCCGGGCCCGGTGTACAGGAACGCGGCGATGGACCCCAGGGTCTCGGCCAGTACGGCGTTGGCGCCGCCGTGCATGATGCCGACCGGCTGGCGGTTGCCGTCCACGGGCATGGTGCCGATGACCAGTCCCGGCTCGCAGCGCACCAGCTCGATCCCCATCTTCGCGACGAGTTGCTGCTGGCTGAACTCGGGTGTCACGGCCCAGGGGCCGAGCGTGGTTGCGGTCATGGCTTTGCCTCCCCGTGTGCGGCACCGGAATCCGTGTCCGCGAACAGCGACGACGCTAGTCAATTCCGCGGGGTGCGGAAAAGAGCGGCAACTGGTGGTGTCCAAGGTGGTGTTGGCAGTAACCGCATGAACCGACTCTCGTTGCCGCGAAACTTTTCGGCTAGCTTCGAGCCGACCGAGAAACACACGGCGGCCGCAGGGCCCGGAAAAGGAGTTGGCGTTGACTGGAATGCTGCCCGCTAAGGAATTACTCCTCGACTCGGTCGACGACTATCTCGGGCCCGGCGAGAAGCGGTTCTTCGGATCCGGTTTCCGGCGTGTGGAGTACCGCTACGACAAGGTCGAGCTGAGCGGCGGCCGGGACGTGCCCACCGAGCTGGCGAGCCGGCTCGACGTCGTGTACCCGGCCGACTGGTCGAAGAAGTCCAGGCGCGGCGATCTGCGCCCGCATCTGTCCACCGTGGACGGCCTGATCATCGCCGTGCACCTGAGCGAGGCCGCCCTCACCCACGCCCTCGGCCTCGGCCCGGAGAGCCGGCGCGCGGGGCGGGTGCTGGCGGTGCGGATCAAGGCGGGCACCGTGCCCGACGAGGAGCTGACCGGTCTTCCGGTGCGCACCACCGTGCTGGGTGTGCCGGTGCCGGACGGCGAGGGCGAGGCGGTGTCGCGGCTGCAGACCCTGGTCGGGGCGATGCGGGTCCGCACCGACCTGCGCCATCCGTGGCCCGGCCACACCGGCGGCCCGGTCGCGGCGGCCACCTGCAACGGGCCTGCCGAGCTGCTCGGGCCGGTGGAACGGCAGTACTACGGCACCGGGTTCGCGGCCCGGACGCAGAGCGTGCGCAAGGTCGCGGTGCGGGTCGCCGAGGCCCGCGCGCACGCCGTCGTCGACGTGGCCCAGGAGCCCGGGACCGTGCTGGCCACGGAGGGCACCGAGGGCCTGTACCAGCCCTTCGTCGGGCTGATCGACACCTTCGTGACGAGCCTGCAGCTCGGCCAGATCCTGCTGTACGAGACCGACGGGATCTCCCGGGGCGCCAGCAACACGCTGTGGATGCGCACGACCGCCCTGCGGGCGAGCGCGGAACCCGACCCCATCCGCTACGAGACCCCGCTCGACGTACGGCTGGAGAACAGCACGTTGCTTCGGCGGGACGAAGAGATCTGGCGCGCCGCCGACATCGTCGGACGGCTGGCCGGAAACACCGTGCGCTGTTCGGTCGCGCATCGACTTCCCGACTGATTCCGGAACCCACGGATCGCGAATTCACTTTTCTCCCCTGGAGCCTTTCATGCGTATCGCCATATCCGGCACCTATTCCTCCGGCAAGACCCTCACCTCGTACGCCCTCGCGCATTACGTCGGAATTCCGCGCACCCGGGCCCGCACCATGCGCGAGCTGCTGCCCGAGGCGGTGCCCGGCAAGACCCTGGAGCAGTGCACCGCGGCCGAGCTGGTCCAGCTGATCGTGCGCCGCCATGTGGACCGGGCCGTGCACGAGAGCCGCTTCGAGGGCTCGTTCATCTCCGACGGCTCCTCCCTCCAGGAGTGGATCTACGGCGCGGTGCGGGTGATCGTCGGCATCAACCCCAACGACTCCGTGCACCTCAGCGAGCTGGAGAGCGTGGAACGCACCGCGGACATCCGGGTGTTCGACGCGGTCATGGAGCAACTGGGCATCGCCTTCAAGCAGCACGTGAAGCAGACCTACGACGTCTTCGTGCACCTGCCCAACGAGCTGGCGCTGGCCGCCGACGGGCACCGCCCGGTCAACGAGCGGTTCCGTTCCCTGGCCGACGAGCGGCTGCTGGAGGTCGCCGCCGAGCTCGGCATCCCCGCGCACGTGGTGGGCGGCACCGTCGAGGAGCGGCTGGTGGAGATCGCCCGGCTGTTCGAGCTGCCGGCGCTGATGTCGCCCGAGGAGGCCATCGCGCAGGCGCGGGCCGAGTACGAGGCCCTGGACATGCGCACCGAGTCCGACCGGGCGTCGGTGATCGTGCGATGACCGCACGGACCGGCCTCGGTGAGCCCGTGGCCGCGGCGCCCACCGCCGTGCTCGCGGGTCTCGGTTCCGCGCTGCCGCCGCGGGTCGTGACCAACGACGACCTCGCCGCCCGGATGGACACCTCCGACGAGTGGATCCGCACCCGGACCGGTATCACGGAGCGGCGGATCGTCGACCCCGGCACCGCCACCAGCGACCTCGCCATCGAGGCCGGACGGCGGGCGCTGGACTCGGCGGGCGGACCGGACGTCGGTGCCGTGGTGCTCGCCACCGCGACCCCGGACCACCCGTGCCCGGCGACCGGTCCGACCGTCGCCGCCGGACTCGGGCTCGGCACGGTCCCCGCCTTCGACGTCGGGGCCGTCTGCTCGGGCTTCCTGTACGCCCTGGCCACGGGCGCCGGGCTGATCGCCTCCTCGGTGGCGGACAGCGTGCTGGTGGTCGGCGCCGACGCGTTCACCACGATCGTCGACCCCTACGACCGCAACACCGCGCCGATCTTCGCGGACGGCGCCGGCGCGGTGGTGCTGCGGGCGGGCCGGGCCGACGAGCCGGGCGCGCTGCGCCGTACCGAACTCGCCAGCGACGGGCTGCAGGCGGACCTGATCCGGGTGGCGGCCGGCGGCTCCCGGCAGCGCAGCCACCACAGCGCGGCGCTGCGCGAGGACCAGTACCTGACCATGCGCGGCGGCGAGGTGTTCAAGAACGCGGTGCTGCGGATGACGGAGGCCTCCCGGACGGTCCTGGAGCGCACCGGCTGGTCCACCGCCGACGTGGACCTCCTCGTCGGCCACCAGGCCAACGTCCGCATCCTGCACGCCGTCGCCGAACAGCTCGGCATCGGCCAGGAACGGGCCTACGTCAACATCGGCCACACCGGCAACACGGCCGCCGCCTCCATCCCGCTGGCCCTGGACGACGCGCACGGCGAGGGCCGGCTGCGCCCCGGCGACAAGGTGCTCCTCACCGCCTTCGGCGCCGGTACGACCTGGGGCGCGATCACCCTCACCTGGCCCGAGGGCCTGGACCGGCCCTCGGCCATGGCCGCCTGAGCCGCCCGAGCCGGCGAGTCGTCTGAGCCGGCTGAGCCCCGCGCCCCCGTAGACCGCCCGAGCCCCCACACCGCTCACACCCCCGCCTCACCGATCCACGCAAGCCCCGGAGCACGGCTCCGAGGAGGGAGTACGAGATGCCCGTCACGGCATATCCCGGACTGGTCGCGTTCATAGCCGAGAAGGCCGAGATCGGGGTCGAGGAGATCGACCCGGAGAGGACCCTGGAGGACCTCTCGCTGGACTCGCTCACGCTGATCGAGATCGCCCTGTTCATCCAGCGCGAGTACGGCATCCAGGTGCCCGACGGCGACCTCGTCCTGGCCCAGAAGCTGTCGGAGTGGGCCGCCTACCTCGACGAGCGGAGCGGCCGATGAAAGCCGTGGTGACCACGGAGGCCGGCGCCCCGGACGTCCTGCGCCTGACCGACGTCGAGCGCCCCCGGCCACTGCCCACCGAGGTGCTGGTCCGGGTGGCGGCGGCGGGGGTCAACCCCGTCGACTGGAAGATCCGCGCCGGGGTGTTCCCGCCCGGCGCCCTGGGGGCCCCGCCGTTCGTGCAGGGCTGGGACGTCGCGGGAGTGGTGGAGTCGGGGCCCCGGGTGACCCGGTTCGAGCCGGGCGACGAGGTGTTCGGGCTCATCGGCTTCCCACGCCCGGGCGGCACGTACGCCGAGTACGTGACCGCTCCCTCCCGGCAGTTCGCCCGCAAGCCCCCGGGGCTGAGCTTCGAGGAGGCGGCCGCGCTGCCGCTCGCGGGGCTCACCGCCTGGCAGACGCTGGTGGAGACCGCGCGCGCCGGGCGGGGCGACAAGGTGCTGATCACCGCGGCGGCCGGCGGCGTCGGCCACCTGGCCGCGCAGATCGCACGGGCCCGGGGCGCGGAGGTCACCGGCACGGCCCGCGCGGAGAAGCACGACTTCCTGCGCGAGGTCGGCGTGGACCACCCGGTCGACTACACGACCGGCCCGCTCCACCACACGGTCACCGGACAGGACGTCGTCCTGGACCTGCTGGGCGGCGACCACAGCTTCGAGCTGCTGCGCACGCTGCGCCCGGGCGGCCTGCTCATCACGGTGATCGGGCACGTCAGCCCCGAACTCACCACGCTCGCCGCGAGTCTGGGCGTCCGGGTGACGGGCTTCCTGGTCGAGCCCGACCACGCGGGCCTGGAGGCGCTGGCCGAACTGGTCGAGGCGGGACGCCTGCGGGTCCGGGTGGACCAGGTCTTCAAGCTGGCGGAGGCCGCGAAGGCGCACGAGTACGGCGAGGCGGGCCGCACCACCGGAAAGATCGTGCTCGTCCCATGACCTCCCCCACCGCGCCGGTCCGGCCGACCGCCAGGACCCTGCGTCCGGCGGGCGGTCTGCCGGACCGGCTGGTCACCGTGTTCGCGGTGGCCGCCGGGATGGCCGTGGCCAACATCTACTACGCGCATCCGCTGCTCACGTCGATCGCCTCGGCGTTCGGCGTCGGCAGCACCGCCGCGTCGCTGGTGGTCACGGCCTCCACCGCCGGGTACACCGTGGGGCTCGCCCTGCTGGTGCCGCTCGGCGACACGGTGAACCGGCGCCGGCTGCTGGTGGCCCTGCTGCTGGTGACCGCCGTCGGACAGGCCGCCTCGGCCGCCGCGCCCTCGGTCGCCGCGCTGGTCGTGCTGTCCGGTCTGATGGCGGTGACGGCGGTGGGCGCCCCGCTGCTGGTGGCGTTCGCCGCCGCCCTCGCCCGGCCCGAGCAACGCGGCCGGGTCACCGGACGGATGCTCAGCGGGGTCCTCCTCGGCGTCCTGCTCGCCCGCACCGGCGCGGGCCTGCTCGCCCAGTGGACCGGCAGCTGGCGCTCGGTGTTCGCGGTCGCCGCGGTGGGCATGGTGGTGCTCGCGGCGCTGCTGTGGCGGTTGCTGCCCGACCTCGAACCGGCCGAGCGGCTCGGCTACCCGACCCTCCTGCGCTCCGTGGCGCGGGTGGTCGCCGAGGAGCCCCTGCTCCGGCTGCGCTGCCTGTACGGCTTCCTCACCTTCGCCTCCTTCAGCGTCTTCTGGACCTCGGCGGCCTTCCTGCTGGCGGCGCCGCCCTACACCTACGGCGAAGCCCTGATCGGCGCGTTCGGGCTGCTCGGTGCCGCCGGGGCGCTGGCCGCGCGGTTCATGGGGCCGCTCGTGGACCGGGGCCGGGACCGGCTGGCCTCGACCCTGCTGTACGTCGCCAACCTGGCCGCCTGGGGGCTGCTCGCCCTCGACGGAGGCCGGTTGCTGGTGTGTCTGGTGCTCGGTGTGCTGCTGCTCGACTTCGGTGTGCAGGGCGCCCAGGTGACCAACCTCGGCGTGCTCTACCGGTTGCGGCCCGAGGCGCGCAGCCGGATCACGATGGCCTACATGACCGCCTACTTCCTGGGCGGCGCGGCGGGTTCGGCGCTCTCGGGCGCCGTGCACTCCGCCGCCGGGTGGGCCGGAGTGTGCGCGGCCGGGGGCGGCCTGGCCGCGCTGGTGCTGGTGCTGTGGGGCGCCGAACAGGCGCGCGCGGCACGGGCCCTGCCGAACGCGCCGTAGCGACACCTCCTCTCGCGCATCCCTCGTTTCCCCAACTCTGGAGCTCTCGTGTCCACTCGCCCGACGGGTGCCTCACGGTCCCGTCCCGTTCTCACGCTGCTCGCGGTCTGTGTCTCCTGCGGGCTGCTGCCCGCCTCCCTGACCGGAACCTCGGTCGCGCTGCCCGATCTCGGCAGTGATCTGGACGCCTCGCTGGTGACCGTGCAGTGGGTCGTCAACGCCTACAACCTCACCTTCGCCGGCGTGATGCTGGTCGCGGGCTCGCTCGCCGATCTGCTCGGCCGGCGCCGGATGTTCACGATCGGTCTCGTCGTCTTCGTGCTGTGCACGGCCGGTGGCGCCCTCGTCTCCGAGGTCGTCCTGATCGACGTGCTGCGCGGTGCCGCCGGCGTCGGCGCGGCGATGGTGCTCACCGCGGCCACCGCGCTGCTCGCCCAGGCCTACGAAGGCGCCGCCCGCGCGCGGGCCTTCGGTTTCCTCGGCTCCTCCTTCGGGCTCGGACTCGCCCTCGGCCCCTCCCTGTCCGGACTGCTCGTCGGGGCCTGGGGCTGGCGCTCGGTGTTCCTCGCCCATGCCGCCATCGCCGCCGCCGTCCTGCTGCTGCGTCCGGCGCTGGCCGAGTCCCGGGACCCGGAGGCCACCGGGGTGGACTACGCGGGCGCGACCACGTTCAGCGGCGCGCTGTTCGCCTTCACCCTCGCCCTGGTCGAGGGTCCCCAACTGGGCTGGGCGCACCCGGTGGTGCTGGGGCTCGCCGTGCTGGCGGCCGGCCTGATGGTCTCCTTCGTACGGATCGAGAAGCGGCGGGCCCGGCCGATGCTGGAGCTGTCGCTGCTGCGCGAGCCGAAGTTCGCCGCGGTCAGCCTGATGCCGGTGCTGCTGGCCTTCGGGTTCGTGTGTCTGCTGGTCTTCCTGCCGTCCTTCTTCATCGGCGTGAACGGCATGAGTTCGGGGGCCGCCGGTCTGACCATGCTGCTGCTCAGCGGCCCGGTGCTGGCGCTGCCGGTGGTCAGCGGTCTGCTCGCGCGCAAGGTCAGCACCTCGGTCCTGCTCGGCGTGAGCCTGCTGCTCGTGGCGGGCGGCGCGGCCTGGCTCACCGTGCTGGACCAGCACTCCACCACGGCCACGCTCGCCGGGCCGCTGCTCGTCATCGGCACCGGGGTGGGCATCTCCTTCGGCCTGCTCGACGGCGCGGCCATCGGCGCGGTGGACGCGAGCCGCGCGGGCATGGCCGCCGGGCTCTTCAACACCATGCGGCTGACCGGTGAGGCCGTCGCCATCGCCGGTATGGGATCCGTGCTCGTCAGCATCGTCCAGGGCAACCTCCACAACCCCCAGGGCTGGGAGGGCGGTGTCGGTGAGCTCGCCAACCGTGTGGTGCAGGGCGAGATAGGCGACGTGGCCGCCCAGGTGCCCGCCGAGCAGCGGGCCGAGTTCACCGCGTACGTCTCCGGCGCCTACACCTCCGCCCTGCACACCGTGCTGTGGCTGCTCGCCGCGGTCTGTGCCCTGGGCGCCCCGCTGATCATGCGGATGCTGCGCCCGGCCCCGGAGACGCGGGCCGCCGACACCCGGGAACCGATCACGATGGGAGAAGCGACATGAGCACATCCGATCCCCGGCCGGTGCTGGTCGTCGGCGCCGGCCCCGTGGGCCTCACCGCCGCCGCCGAACTGGCCCGCCGGGGCACCCCGGTGCGCCTGGTGGACAGGACGGCCGAGCCCAGCCCGCTGACGAAGGCGCTGATGGTGTGGCCGCGCACCCTGGAGGTGTTCCGCGGGCTGGGTGGCGCCGCCTTCATGGACAAGCACGGGCTGCCGGTGCACTCCTTCCGCTACAACTCCGGCACCGACCCGATCTGCGACATCGTCTTCGGCGACCGCACCCGGCCGATGGTGATCATCCAGCCGGACGTCGAGGAACTCCTGCGCGAGGCCTTCGCGGACGCCGGCGGCAAGGTCGAGTGGCGCACCGAACTGACCCGGCTCAGCCAGGACCCCGACGGGGTGCTCGCGACCCTGCGCGCCCCGGACGGCACCGAGTCCACCGAGGAGTTCGCCTACGTCATCGGCGGCGACGGCGCGAGCAGCACCGTCCGCAAGTCGCTGGGCATCGAGTTCAAGGGCGCCACCTACCCGAACACCTTCATCCTCGCGGACACCGCGATCGACGGGGACCTCCAGCGGGACGCCGTGCACTACTACTGCACCAAGAACGGGATCATGGTGCTGGTCCCGCTCTACAACGGCCGCTTCCGTGTCTTCACCGCGGGCCCGCCCGGCATGCGTCCCGAGGACCTCGACCAGGAAGTCCTCCAGGACTTCGTCGACAAGCGGGGTCCGGGGGGCCTGAGGCTGCACGACGTCTCCTGGCAGACCACGTTCAGCATCCACGCCCGGCACGCCGAGCGGTTCCGGGCCGGCCGGGTCTTCCTGGCGGGCGACGCCGCCCACATCCACAGCCCGGCCGGCGGCCAGGGACTGAACACCGGGGTGACCGACGCGCACAACCTCGCCTGGAAGCTGGCGCTGGTGCACCGCGGCGCGGCCGGTGCCGGGCTGCTGGACAGCTACGGCGCCGAGCGCGCGGCGGTCGCCCAGGGGGTGGTGAAGCAGGCCGAGGTGCAGACGAAGGCGTGGATGCTGTCCAAGCGCTGGCAGATCGTGCTGCGCGATGTCTCCGCCCGTCTCGCCGAGCGCTCCGGCGTCTTCGACCGCTTCTACTCACCGTGGCTGGCCGGTCTGACCAACCACTATCCGGCGGGCCCCGCGGTCGACGAGGACCCGAGCGGACGGCTGCTGCGCCCCCGCCCGCGCAACGGCCAACTGCTCCCGGACGCGGCCCTGCGCGAGTCCCTCCCCGTCGACCGCTACAGCCTCCTGGTCACCGGTCCCCGCCCGCCGAGGCTGACCGAGCTGGAGGAGTCGTACGGCGATCTCGTGGCCGTCCGCTCCGCGCCGGGCCGGCGTTTCTCCGCCGTCCTGGTCCGCCCGGACCACTATGTCGCCGCCCAGGACCTGACCCCCGACCTCGCACGCATCCACGGCCATCTGGCCACGCTGGCGCCGGCCGGCGCCGTTTCACGTGAAACAACGGAAGGACACAGCGCATGACACGCGGTACCGCGGAGACGGTCCAGGAGTTCTTCGGACGCTTCGGAGTGGGCGATCTGCCCGGGCTGCCGGAGCTGTTCGCCGACCAGGCGGAGCTGGTGGTGGCGGGGGCCCCCGTCGTCCCGTGGACGGGGCACCTCGTCGGCCGCCATGAGGTGGAGGGCTACTTCCAGCGGTTCGTGGCCGCCGTGGAGACCCAGCGCTTCGATGTCGAGCGCATCGCCGTGGACGGCGAGGACGCCTTCGTCCTCGGGGAGTTCAGCCACAAGGTGGTGGCGACCGGCAAATCGTTCTCGGGCCCCTTCGCGATCCGGATCACGGTCCGCGACGGCCTCATCCAGCGGTATCAGACCTTCGAGGACTCCTACGCCGCCGCCACGGCGTTCGACGGCAGCTGATCGTCGCCCTCGTCGGGTTCCCCGTCCTCGCCCGGCCGGTCCGGATCGTCCGGACCGGCCGCGGCGAAGAAGGCGTCCAGTTTGTCCCTGGTCTCCTGCACCGTCGGCATGTGCAGGACCAGCTGGACCTCGTGATCGGCCGCGAGCTCCCACTCGTGCACGTCGAAGCTGAGCGCTCCGACGGTCCCGTGGGTGATGCCCTTGGTGCGGCCCCGGGACGGTTCCAGCACCTCGTGGCTGCCCCACAGCCGCGCGAACTCCGGGCTCCGCTCATGGAGCTCGTCGAGGACGCGGTCGACCTCGGGGCGGCCGAAACAGTCGGCGACGTCCGCGCGGAAGCGGGCGACCGTGCTGCGGGCGAGCTCGTCGGCGTGCGCGTAACGGCGGCGGCAGCTCTCGTCGGTGAAGAACTCCACCAGGATGTTCCCGCCCGGCCCCGGGAAGCCGAGGAACTCCGGTACGGCCGAGTTGGCGGCCAGGATGTTCCAGCAGCGGTCCCTGACGAGCGCCGGGTTGGGGAACCAGTGGTTCACGATCTCGGCCAGCCGCTCGGGGTCGGCGGGACCGCTGTCGGGGCGCTGGTCGACGTCCGGAGTCTTCAGGCCGGCCAGGCGGTGCAGGTAGATCTCCTCGGCGGGGTTGAGCCGGAGCGCTCCGCTGATCGCACCGAGGACGGATTCCGAGACGTTGATGTCCCTTCCTTGTTCCAGCCAGGTGTACCAGGACGTGCCGACCCCGGCGAGGACGGCCACTTCCTCTCTGCGCAGTCCGGGAGTACGCCGGCGACCCGACGCGCTGAGCCCGACTTCCGCCGGGGACAGTCGCATTCGCCGGGTCCGTAGAAAGTGAGACAACTCTTCAAGTTGACGCTTTCGGCGACCTATCGTCATGAATCATGAGGCTCTACGAAGGGCAATAACCAGTCAAGCAAAAGCTTCGTCAAGGATGGCTTGAAACCGCCAACTGAGGACCATCGAGCGACAGAACACCAGGTCTTGAGGGAGCGTTGAGAAATCTTCGAGTTCTCTGTGTGGCTGAAACTGGCCGCCGATAAAGACGGATCTAAGACCTCCACTTTCAGCCATGGGTGATTTCTGATTCGCCGTTCACATACCCGGATGCCGCTTTCCGGAAAAGGCGCCGGTATTTTGTGACGAGGCCCACTACACGGCCAACAAAGGAGAGGCGTCCTTCCGCCACTTGAGAATCTTGTCGAAGCTCACCACCGCGCCGCGCTGCCCCGGCTTGTTGCCGATGTGGACGTGGTCCGCGAGCTCCTGGATGAGGTACAGCCCCCGACCGTTCTCGGAGTCCGCGCCGAAGTCCATGACCGTCCCGCGCGAGCCCCGCCCCCCGAAGCCGGGTCCTGAGTCGGCGACCTCGATCCGGCAGGTCTCGCCGTCCAGATAGGCGGTGACGCGATAGGCCTGCGAACCCTCGTCGAGCGCCCCGTCCCCGCCGTGCTCCACGGCGTTCGCGCACGCCTCGCTCAGCGCGACGGAGAGGTCGTACGACACATCGGGGTCCACGCCCGCGCTCTCCATGGTGCCGAGCAGAAGCCGCCGGGCGAGCGGCACGCTCGCAGCTTCCCGCCGCAAATGGAGTGACCACCAGATGCTCATGCTCCAGCCTCCCGGCCGCGGCTCGACATACCGTTACGTATTGCCGGGAGTGCCCGTGTGTAAGCACACCGTTGACGTGATACCGCCCATATGGGCGATGCGCGCCAAGCCGTCATCGGTGTATGTGGGGCTTGTTCGCACCAGAGTGGGATGTTCCGGCTGTACGGCTCGTAAGGCATCCGGCGCCCTTACGGCATCTTGCGGACCTGCCGTATGGGCGCCCTGAGGCCAGTGCGATGATTGGCCCGCCATGAGTGCCCCCCACCCGCGCACGGCCCACGCCGGACGCGATGTCCGGATCCTGCGGGCCGCGGTGTTCGCCGCGGTCTGTGTCGTGCTGGCCGCGGTCGGACACGCACTCGGCTCCTGCACCTCGATCCCGCTGTGGACGCTGGGCGCGGGCTTCCTCGCGATCCTCGCCGTCGCCGTACCCCTCGCCGGGCGGGAGCGGACCCTGCCCGGCATCGCGGTGCTGCTCGCGCTCGGGCAGACCGTGCTGCACTCGCTGTTCGGTCTCGGCCAGCACGGCGCTGAGGCCACCCGGGCCGCCGCCTCCGCCGACGCCACGCTCGTCGCGCAGGCCGCGCGGATCCTGTGCGGCACCCGGGCGGCGGCCATCAGCCCCGCCGAGGCGCACAGGATCCTCACCGAGGCCAGGCTCCGCCCCGCCTCCGCCCACCCCCAGCACCCGGAGACGGTCACCGAGTCCGCCTCGCTGCTGCCGTCCCTGCCGATGCTGCTGGGCCATCTGCTCGCCGCCGTGGTCGCCGGTTACCTGCTGCGCCGCGGTGACATCGCGCTCGGCCGACTGGTCGAACTGTCCGCCCACTCGGTCGCCGAGGCGGCCCTCGTACGCTCCCTGCGCGCCGCCCTCGCCCTGGTCCGCGCCCTGCGCGCCGGGCTTCCGGGCACGCCCGGCGCGGCCCCGCGCCCGCACCGCACCGCGGAAGGCGCGCCGCCCCGGCTCCACGAGGCCGCGCTCCAGCACACGCTCGTGCGGCGCGGCCCGCCCGCCGCCGCGCCCGCACTCGTGCTCGCCGCCTGACGCGTCGCGCCCACCGCTGGGAGATCCGTACGGATTCCGGTCGGGGCCGCCGTCGTGCGGCCCGCGCCTGCGTTGCCACCGTCTGGCCGCAGCGCGCCTCTCCACCACCGGAACAACCGAATCTCTCACCATGGAGTGCTCCCGCATGAAGGCCTCTTCCCGCCTCGCCGCCGGCTGCGTCCTCGCCGGCACCGCCGTGCTCGCCCTGTCCGCCCCCGCCTTCGCGCATGTGACGGTGCAGCCCGAGGGCGAGGCCGCCAAGGGCGGTTACGCGGTCGTGGACTTCCGGGTCCCCAACGAGAGCGACACCGCGTCCACCGTGAAGCTGGAGGTCAGCTTCCCGATGGACACCCCGCTCGCGTCCGCGATGCCCGAGCCGGTCGCCGGGTGGACCGCGAAGGTCACCAAGGCCAAGCTCGACAAGCCGATCGAGCTGCACGGGCAGAAGATCGACGAGGCCGTCAGCAAGATCACCTGGACCGCCACGGGCAAGGGCGTCGAGCCCGGCTTCTTCCAGAAGTTCCCGGTCTCCATGGGCGTGCTGCCCGAGGACACGGACGAACTGGTCTTCAAGGCCGTCCAGACCTACTCCGACGACGAGGTCGCGCGCTGGATCGAGGTCCAGCAGGAGGGCCAGGACGAGCCGGAGAAGCCGGCGCCGGTGCTGACCCTGTCCGATGCCTCGGAGGACGGCCACCACGGCTCCGCGGCGAGCGAGGAGCCGTCCGACGACGCCTCCCAGGCCGCCGCCTCCACCACCGCCGAGGACGCCGAGTCCGACAGCAGCGACACCACCGCCCGCGTCCTGGGCGTCGTGGGCATCGTCGTCGGCGCCATCGGCGTGGCCTACGGCGTGCTCGCCGGCCGTCGGCGTACCGACGCCTGAGTCCGAACCTCCGGCGCGCACCGGCCGTACACCTGTGAAAACGGCCCGGTGCGCGCCCCCTCACCTCCGGGAAACCTCGCCATGCGCACCAAGAAGTACGCGGCGGCCGCCCTGCTCGCCGCCGCCACCCTGACCCTCTCCGCCTGCGGCGGCGGTGAGGACGACGCCTCGCCCGTCACCGTGGTCTCCGAGGAGGCCGGCTCCGACCGGGCGGCGACCGTCCTCGACAAGCCGTTCGAGAAGCCGGACCTGGTCCTCACCGACACGAACGGCAAGAAGTACGACTTCCGCGAGGAGACCGCGGGCAAGCCGACGCTGATCTACTTCGGCTACACCAACTGCCCCGACATCTGCCCGCTGACGATGAACAACATCGCCGTCGCCAAGAAGCAGCTGTCCCGGGCCGAACAGGACGAGCTGCGCGTCGTGTTCGTCACCACCGACCCCGAGCGGGACACCGCCCCCGCGCTCGGCAAGTGGCTCAAGGGCATCGACCCCCAGGTCGTGGGCCTCACCGGCGACTTCGCCACCATCCAGGCCGGTGCCCGCACCCTCGGCATCAGCATCGAGCCGCCGCACAAGGAGAAGGGCAAGACGGTCTCCACGCACGGCACCCAGGTCATCGCCTTCTCCCCGAAGACCGATGGCGGCTACGTCCTCTACGGCGAGGACGCCACCGTCGAGGACTACACCAAGGACCTCCCCAAGATCATCAAGGGAGAGAACCCGTGAGGCGCGCCGCGGCCTGCGCGGTGGTCCTGGCCGGGAGCCTCGTCGTCGCGGGCTGCGGTTCCTCCGACGACTCCGGCCCCGACCTGTCCGTCAGCGGCGCCTACATGCCGCAGCCGGTCTCCGACTCCATGGCGGCGGGCTTCCTGACGATCGAGAACACCGGCGGCACCGAGGCCGAACTGACCTCCGTCACCAGTGACATCGCCGGGACCGTCACCGTGCACGAGACCGTCGACTCCGCGATGAAGGAGGTCGAGAACCTCCCCGTGCCCGCCGACGGCGAAGTCGTGTTCAGGAGCGGCGGCAACCACCTGATGTTCGAGAAGCTGAAGCGCAAGCCGAAGCAGGGCGACACGGTGTCCGTGGTGCTGCACTTCGCCGAGGCCGACCCCGTCACGGTCGAGATGCCGGTCAAGCCGGCCACGTACACCCCCGCGACCGGACACTGAGGGAGGGACCACCCTTGACGCCGACCATCGCTCCCCGCGTCCGGACCCTGGTGCTGCTGCTCCTGGCCGCCGCCGGACTGCTCCTCACCGGTGCCGGGCCGGTCTCCGCGCATGCCGCGCTGACCGGCAGCGACCCCCGGCAGGGGGCGGTGGTCGAACAGGCCCCGGACCGGGTCTCGCTCACCTTCTCCGAAGAGGTCGCGCTCTCCGACGACTCGGTGCGCGTCCTCGCCCCCGACGGCAAGCGCGTCGACACCGCGAAGCCGACGAACGTGTCCGGCACGACGTACGCCGTGGGGCTGAACAGCGGTCTGGCGGACGGCACCTACACCGTCTCCTACCAGGTCGTCTCGGCCGACAGCCACCCGGTCGCCGGCGCCTACACCTTCTCCGTCGGCGCCCCCTCGGCGACCTCCGTCTCCGTCTCCGACCAGAGCGCGGGCGGCGGAGTCGTCGGCGCCCTCTACGGCTTCGGCCGCTATGTCTCCTACGCGGGCTTCGTCGTCCTCGCGGGCGGCGCCGCCTTCGTGCTCGCCTGCTGGCAGCGCGGCTCGGGCGTACGGGCGGTGCAGCGGCTCGTCGTCTCCGGGTGGCTCGCGCTCACCGCGGCCACGCTCGCGCTGCTCCTCATGCGCGGCTCCTACACCGGCTCCGGCAAGGTCGCCGACATCTTCGACCTGAACCTCCTCGGCGACGTCCTGCAGACCAAGACCGGCGCGGCCCTGGTCTCCCGGCTCCTGCTGCTCGCCGCGGCGGCGCTGTTCATCGCCGTGCTCTTCGGCGCCTGGGACAAACGCGAGGAGGGACAGGAGAAGCGGGACCTCACCTTCGGGCTGGCGATCGGGGGGATCGTCGTCGCGGCCGGGCTCGCGGCGAGCTGGGCGATGTCCGAGCACGCCTCCACCGGGCTGCAGCCCGGGATCGCGATGCCGGTCGACGTCCTGCACCTGCTGGCCGTCGCCGCCTGGCTCGGCGGACTCACCGCCCTGCTGGTCGCCCTGTACCGGTCCCCCGAGATCCCCTTGGACGGTCCGGCCGTACGACGGTTCTCCGCGCTCGCCTTCGGCAGCGTGGTCACGCTCGTCGGCACCGGCATCTACCAGTCCTGGCGGCAGCTCGGCTCCTGGTCGGCGTTCACCGAGACCCGCTACGGCCAGCTGCTCCTCGTCAAGATCGGCCTGGTCGCGCTGCTGGTCGGCGTCGCCTGGATCTCGCGGCGGTGGACGGCACGGCTCGCGGAGACGGTGAGCGCCGCGCCGCGCGAGCAGAAGATCGCGGCGACGGCGTCGGGTGCCGCCAAGGGGGCCGCGGCCGGGAAGGCCGACGACCCGCAGCGGGCGGCCCAACTCGCCCGGCAGCAGGCGGCCATGGACACGGCCCGGCAGAAGCGGCTGCGGGACGCCGACCCGAACCGCTTCGGGCTGCGCCGCTCGGTGCTCGCCGAGGCGGGCGTCGCCGTCGTGCTGCTGGCGGTCACCACCGCGCTGACGTCCACCGAACCGGGCCGCACCGAGCAGGACGCCGCAAGGGCCACCGCCGCCTCCTCGTCGTCCGCGGGCGTCTCCGGGGCGCTGACCCTGGACATGTCCTTCGACACCGGGGGCGAGGACGGCAAGGGCGTCGTACGGGTCGAACTGGACCCCGCGCGCGTGGGCGCCAACGCCCTGCACGTCTACGTCACGCGGCCCAACGGCCGAGGCTTCGACGTCCCCGAGGTGAAGATCGCCTTCACCCTCGAGTCCGAGGACGTCGGGCCGCTGCCCGTCGTCCCGGACCACATCGCCACCGGACACTGGTCGGCGAACGGTGTGCAGATCCCGATGGCCGGCGACTGGAAGATCGCCGCGACCGTACGGACCTCCGACATCGACCAGACCACCGTCTCCAAGAACGCGCAGATCGGCTGAACCTCATGGCTGACCAGTCCCTCCCGGAGGCCCGCACTCCCGAACGCGAGGACATCGCCGCTCCCACGGCTCCCTCGGGCATCTCGCGCCGCGCCCTCCTCGGCACCGCCGGTGCCACCGGGCTCGCGCTCGGCGCGGCGGGCGGCGCCGTGGGCTATGCCGCCGCGCCCGCCCAGGCGACCCCGCTCAGCTCGGTGGGCGCCGAGGAGGTGATGTTTCACGGGAAACATCAGCCCGGCATCCTCCAGGGCCTCCAGGCCCGCGGCCATCTGGTCGCCTTCGACCTGACGCCGGGCGCGGGCCGCAAGGAGGCAGCCGCCCTGCTGCGCCGGTGGTCCCGGACGGCACGGCTGCTGATGGCGGGCGAGGCGACCGTCACCGGCGACACCGACGTGGCGCGCGACGCCGGGCCCTCCTCGCTCACCGTCACCTTCGGCTTCGGCCACGGCTTCTTCGCCCGCACCGGACTGGAGAAGCAGCGCCCGGTCGCCCTGGACCCGCTGCCCGACTTCTCCTCCGACCGGCTCGACAAGTCCCGCAGCAACGGCGACCTGTGGGTGCAGATCGGCGCCAACGACGCCCTGGTCGCCTTCCACGCCCTGCGCGCGATCCAGAAGGACGCCGGAAGCGCGGCCCGCGTCCGCTGGCAGATGAACGGCTTCAACCGCTCGCCGGGCGCCACCGCCCACCCCATGACGGCCCGCAACCTGATGGGCCAGATCGACGGCACCCGCAACCCCAAGCCGGCCGAGTCCGACTTCGACGAGCGGATCTTCGTGCCCGCGTCCCCGACGAAGGACCCGGCGTGGATGGCGAACGGCTCCTACGCGGTCGTACGTCGGATCCGCATGCTCCTCGACGACTGGGAGCAGTTGTCGGTGAAGGAGCAGGAGGACGTCATCGGGCGCCGCAAGGCGGACGGGGCGCCGCTGTCGGCGCCCTCCGGGGGCACCGAGACGACCGAGATGGACCTGGAGAAGACCGACGCCGAGGGCAATCTGCTCGTTCCGATCAACGCCCACGCCCGGATCACCCGGCCCGACCAGAACGGCGGGGCCGCGATGCTGCGGCGGCCGTTCTCCTTCCACGACGGCATCGACCCGGACGGGACCCCGGACGCGGGCCTGCTCTTCGTCTGCTGGCAGGCGGACCCCTTGCGCGGCTTCGTCACCGTGCAGCGCAAGCTCGACCGGGGGGACGCGTTGTCGGCGTTCGTCCGCCACGAGGCGAGCGGCCTGTTCGCGGTGCCGGGCGGTGCGGCGGAGGGAGAGTACGTCGGGCAGCCCCTGCTGGAGGGGTGAGGCGGGCCGGAATCACCCGGTCGTGAGACGCGTCCCCGGTGCCGCGCCGAGGCCATTAGGGTGAGGTCATGCCAGCGAGCTACGCGTATCTCGGCCCCGAGGGCACCTTCACCGAAGTCGCCCTGCGCACGCTGCCCGAAGCGGCCACCCGAGAGCTGATCCCGTACGTGTCCGTGCAGTCCGCGCTGGACGCGGTCCGCGTGGGCGAGGCCGAGGCCGCGTTCGTGCCGATCGAGAACTCCGTCGAGGGCGGTATCACCACCACCCTCGACGAGCTGGTCGCCGGTGCCCCGCTGATGATCTACCGCGAGGTGCTGCTGTCGATCACCTTCGCGCTGCTGGTCCGCCCCGGCACGAAGCTGTCGGACATCAAGACGGTCTCCGCGCATCCGGCCGCCCAGCCGCAGGTGCGCAACTGGCTGCGCAACAACCTCCCGGACGCCGACTGGGAGTCCGCCGCCTCCAACGCGGACGCCGCCCGGCTGGTCCAGGAGGGCCGCTACGACGCCGCCTTCGCCGGGGAGTTCGCCGCCGCCCGCTACGGCCTGGAGGTCCTGGAGAGCGGGATCCACGACGCGGAGAACGCGCAGACCCGGTTCGTGCTGGTCGGCCGCCCGGCCCGGCCCGCGGCGCCGACCGGTGCCGACAAGACCTCCGTCGTGCTGTGGCAGCGCGACGACCATCCCGGCGGGCTGCGCGATCTCCTCGGCGAGTTCGCGACCCGGGGCATCAACCTGATGCTGCTCCAGTCCCGGCCGACCGGCGAGGGCATCGGCAACTACTGCTTCTGCATCGACGCCGAGGGCCACATCTCCGACCGGCGGGTGGCGGAGGCCCTGATGGGGCTGAAGCGGATCTGCCTGGAGGTGCGCTTCCTCGGCTCGTACCCGCGGGCCGATGTGCGCCCGGGCGACGTGCGGCCCCCGCGGGCGGGGACCTCCGACGCGGAGTTCGTGTCCGCGTCGGACTGGGTGGCCCGGTGCCAGGACGGGCGGTTCTGACGGCCGTCGGCCGTCTTTCTTGTAATGTCCCTGGCACCTGGTTCCGGCCAGTCCTACCTGCCGATTGTCGTTATCCACAGAAGTTATCCACAGGTCGGCCTCTCGACCTGGGGACAAGTCGACACGGCAGTGCGACTCAGTCGACAAATCGCCCTACAGCACCCCACCGCGTCCACCGGCGCGCAGTTCACCCTTCGTCCACTCGTTTCCTTCAGGCAATCCGTTGGGGCGACGCATTTCCACTCGAACGTGGGCGTAGAGGAGGTTTTACCTGGGAATCCTCGGGGTCGGCCGAGGTATTCGGAGTGATCAATTCCGCAGTCCACAGATCTTCCACACAGCCTGTGGATAACTCTTCGGAGGGTGTGGACGGCTGTGGATGACGAGACCCCAAGTCCCGTTCTCCACAAGGAAATCCGGTCAACGCGGCGCCCGCCGCTTACCCCGTCCCAGGGAGTGAGACGCCTTTTATTGACACGGTGGGCAAATCCCCTACAAAGGAACGTATGCCCACAGTTCGGGTCGCCCCGGAAATGCGAGTCGTGAGCGGGGACTCCGCCCCGGTAGCCTTGAGCGCGTGATTGACCTTCGCCTGCTCCGTGAGGACCCCGACCGTGTGCGCGCCTCCCAGCGTGCCCGTGGAGAGGACGTCGCGCTCGTCGACGCTCTCCTGTCTGCCGACGAGCGGCGCAGGTCGTCCGGCGTCCGCTTCGACGAGCTGCGCTCCGAGCAGAAGAGCCTCGGCAAGCTCATCCCCAAGGCCACGCCCGAGGAGCGCGCCGAGCTGCTGCAGAAGGCGGAGCAGCTGAAGACGGACGTGAAGGCCGCCGAGGCCGCGCAGAACGAGGCCGACGAGGAGACCAAGCGTCTCGCCCTCCAGCTCGGCAACCTCGTCCACCCCGACGTGCCCGTCGGCGGCGAGGAGGACTTCGTCGTGCTGGAGACGCACGGCACCATTCGTGACTTCGGCGCCGAGGGCTTCGAGCCCAAGGACCACCTGGAGCTCGGCGAGGCGCTGGGCGCCATCGACGTCGAGCGCGGCGCGAAGGTCTCCGGCTCGCGCTTCTACTACCTCACCGGTGTCGGCGCCCTGCTGGAGCTGGCCCTGGTCAACGCCGCCATCGCGCAGGCCACCGAGGCCGGCTTCATCCCGATGCTGACCCCGGCGCTGGTCCGCCCGCGCGCCATGGAGGGCACCGGCTTCCTCGGCCAGGCCGCGGAGAACGTGTACCACCTGGAGAAGGACGACTACTACCTGGTCGGCACCTCCGAGGTCCCGCTCGCCGCCTATCACATGGACGAGATCGTCGACGCCGACCAGCTGCCGCTGCGGTACGCCGGGTTCTCGCCCTGCTTCCGCCGCGAGGCCGGCACCTACGGCAAGGACACCCGCGGCATCTTCCGGGTGCACCAGTTCGACAAGGTCGAGATGTTCTCCTACGTCCACCCGGAGGACGCGGAGAACGAGCACAAACGGCTCCTGGACTGGGAGAAGCAGTGGCTCACCGGCCTCGAACTGCCCTTCCAGGTCATCGACGTGGCCTCGGGCGACCTCGGTGCCTCCGCCTCCCGTAAGTACGACTGCGAGGCGTGGATCCCGACCCAGGGCAAGTACCGCGAGCTGACCTCGGCCTCCAACTGCGACAGCTTCCAGGCCCGGCGCCTGTCCGTCCGGATGCGCGAGGGCAAGAAGGTACAGCCGCTGGCGACGCTCAACGGCACGCTGTGCGCGGTGCCGCGGACGATCGTGGCGATCCTGGAGAACCACCAGCTGGCCGACGGTTCGGTGCGGGTGCCCGAGGTGCTCCGTCCCTACCTCGGCGGCCGGGAGGTCCTGGAGCCGGTGGCGAAGTGACCACCGCCTTCCCCTACCGGCTCGTCGCGACCGACCTCGACGGAACGCTCCTGCGGTCCGACGACACGGTCTCGCGGCGCACCCGTGACGCTCTCGCCGCGGCGACCGAGGCCGGTGCCGCGCACATCGTGGTCACCGGCCGCGCGGTGCCCTGGACCCGGCACATCCTCGACGACCTCGGCTACCGGGGTCTGGCGGTGTGCGGGCAGGGCGCGCAGGTGTACGACGCGGGTGAGCACCGCCTGCTGACGTCGGTGACGCTCGACCGGCAACTGGCCGGGGTGGCGCTGGCGAAGATCGAGGCGGAGGTCGGCCCGCTGTACCTGGCGGCGAGCCGGGACGGGCTGGAGGGCGAGGTGCTGGTCGGCCCGGGCTACGCGGTCACCGGGCAGCTCCCCTCGACGCCGTTCACGGACGCGGCGGATCTGTGGTCGGCCCCGCTGAACAAGATCTACATACAGCACCCGGAGCTGACGGACGACGAACTGGCCGAGGCGGCCCGCAGGTCGGCGGGCGGCTTCGTCACGGTGGCGATGGCGGGCGCGGGCATCGTGGAACTGCTCCCGCTGGGCCTGTCCAAGGCGACGGGGCTGTCCATCGCGGCCCGCCGCCTGGGCCTGAAAGCCGCCGACACGATCGCCTTCGGCGACATGCCGAACGACGTGCCGATGTTCGGCTGGGCTTCGTACGGGGTGGCCATGGCCAACGCCCATGCCGAACTGAAGGCCGTGGCGGACGAGGTGACGTCGTCCCACGACGAGGACGGAATCGCTGTCGTCCTGGAGCGTCTGCTCGGCTGAGCCGTACCCACCCAGGGGCGCGGGGAACGGCGCGACCAGCCACGGATGACCGGCAGTCGCGCACGACCTCGCATGCCCATTCTCCAGGGCGGCTCGGTCCCAGTGACAACGTCTCGCGGAGGATGCACGGATCGAACGTGCGCGGGGTTTCCCCCGACCACGGCTTAGCAAGCCGGTGCCTTACCACTCGGCCAATCCTCCGGGTGGGCGGCCTCACGCGAAGTGGGATTCGCGTGCTCGAAGCGGCCGCCCCGGGCAGTTGGTTCGCGGGGTGGACTCGACGGTGGGGTAACTACACCGGAGTCCGCCGCGGACTGCCCTGTCGGGAGCTGGACGTACTGTCGTGCATGGACATCGCCCCGCTCCTCTCCCCGTCGGTGGCGCCGATACGATCCCCGGCGTCCTGGACACGACCATCGTGCCTGTAGGCCGAGTTGGACGCCACCGAATAAATCCCTCCTACCGCCGCCGCCACTTCCGGCGGCGCCCCTTGCTGAAGAACCAGCCGGCCGGCGGCTCGTCGGAGCGCCAGGGCTGCGGCTCGGGAGCCTCCTCGCGCCAGCGCGCGGCGAGCATCCGGGCCCGGGCGGACGGCTCGGCCGTCTCGGCGGACCGTATGAAGTCCTCGTCCAGGACGAGCTCGTCGTCCCAGTCGTCTGCCATGCCGTCCTCCCGGTCCAGCCGGTCCCGCGTCCCCGTCCGCCCAGTCTGCTCCGCCGCGCGTGAGGCCCCCGTCAATAAGCTCCGCGTCCACGCGCGCCGCCCACGCGCGCCGCCTCTACTCCTCGCCCGCCAGCGTCAGCGACCGCAGCTTCTGTCCCGCGTACCAGGTGGCGAGGACGGTCACCACGACCAGCAGGACCGTGGCCGTGCCGATGCCCACGTCCGAGGTCACCAGGTCGCCGCCGGTCACCTCGTGCGCCACCGCCAGCGACCACTGCTGGACGCTCAGGGTGCGCGCCCCCGAGACCAGGGAGCCGAACAGGGCCTCCCAGACCAGGGCGTAGACGAGCCCGAAGACCACCGCGTGCCGCGACACCGTGCCGAGGAGCAGGAAGAGGGCCGCGTAGGCGATGGAGGCGACCAGCGCGGCCACCGTGTAGGCGACGGCGATCTGCTGGCCGTTGCCGTTGAGAATGAACCCGGAGATCAGCGTCGGCACCGCGGAGAACACCATGGTCACCGCGATGGCCACGATCAGCTTGGTGAAGATGATCGTCGGGCGTTTGATCGGCTTGGAGAGCAGATACACCACCGAGCCGTCGTCGATCTCGGGGCCGATCGCCCCGGTGCCCGCGATGACGCCGATGATCGGCACCATGGTGGCCAGCGCGAGCCCGCCGAGCAGGTCGGACGCCGTCTGGTCGTCCGCGCCCGCGAGGGCCCGCACGATCACCGAGATCACGATCAGCAGCATCGGCAGGGCGCCGAGAATGAGGGCCCGGCGGCGGCCGAGCAGGGCTCGATAGGTGAGCCGGGCGACTGTGGGGTCGTACATCTTCGGCCTCCTACGCCGCGACCAGATACGAGAACACGGATTCGAGGGACTCGTCGGACGGCGAGACCGTGTGCAGCCGGATGCCGTGGTCCCTGGCCACCCGGGGCAGCAACGCCGTGAAGCGGGCGAAGTCGACGGCCTGGATGCGCAGCGCGCCCTCCGCCAGGTCGACCTCGATGCCGGACGTCGACGCGTCGGAGATCAGCGCGGCCGCGAGGGCGCGGTCGTCGCTGGAGCGCACCAGGTAGCGGTGCGGCCGGTCGGTCATCAGACGGCGGATCTTGCGGAAGTCGCCGCTGGCCGCGTGCCGTCCGGCGACGACGACCTCGATGTGCCAGGCGAGCTGTTCGACCTCTTCCAGGATGTGGGACGAGAACAGGACCGTGCGGCCCTCGTCGCCCATCTTCCGCAGCAGGTCCATCAGCTGCATGCGCTGGCGCGGGTCCATGCCGTTGAAGGGCTCGTCGAGCAGGAGCAGCGAGGGGTCGTGGACGAGCGCGCTCGCCATCTTCACGCGCTGGCGCATGCCCTTGGAGTACGTCTGGATCTTGCGGTCCTGGGCGTACTCCATCTCGACCGTGGCCAGGGCCTTCTGCGCGGCCTTGGCGCCCAGGCCGTGCAACTCGGCGTTGGCGACGACGAACTCGCGGCCGGTGAGGAAGTCGTACATCGCCTCGCGCTCGGGGACGATGCCGATGTGCCGGTAGATGGACTCGTTGCGCCACACCTGCACGCCGTCGAGGGTGACGGTGCCGTTGGAGGGGGCCAGGAAGCCGCCCATCATGTTGATGAGGGTGGACTTTCCGGCGCCGTTGGGACCGAGCAGGCCGGTGACGCCGGGGCCGATGGTCATGGTGATGTCGTTGACGGCGACCACGTTGCCGAACCAGCGGGAGACGTGGTCGATCTGGAGCGTGGTCACAGTCCCACCTTCTTGTAGCGGCGCATCAGGAGGCCGTAGCTCGCGGCGATCAGGCCGAGCGTGACGAGGACGTAGACCGCGCCTTCGCCGTTGTTCGGGCCGATGCCGCCGGGGAAGGCGGAGGAGGCGCCGAGGAAGGCGGACTGCACCCCGTCGATCAGCGTGATCGGCGAGAACAGGCCGATCCAGGCGATGGCGTCGAAGCTGCCCTGGGCGTCGGCGATGGCCTGGAGGGTGGAGACGGCGCCGTAGGAGATGGTCAGTACGGCGATCACGGCGGCGATGCCGAAGCCGCGGCGCGGGGTGACCGACGCGATGACCAGGCCGAGGCCGGCGAAGAGCAGTGAGAGCAGTGCGACGGACACGAGTCCCTGGGCGAATCCCTTGGTCTGGTCGGTGAAGTCGAGCTTGGCCAGCAGCGCGCCCACGTAGAGGACGAGCAGCGGGGCGGCGGTGAGGATGAACATCGCCGAGGCAAGGGCAGCGAACTTCGCCCGGACGTAGTCCGCGGTCTCGATCGGCCGCGAGAAGTACAGCGGCACGGTCTTGAAGCGCAGGTCGCGGGAGACCGACTGGGGGGCCTGGGAGGCGACGTACAGGCTGATGACCGCCTGCATGACGATGGCGTAGCGGGTGTAGTCGACCGGCAGGTCGTTGGCCTTGGTGGCGACCGCCACCGCGACCATGATGGCCGCGGGCACGCACATCACCACGAACAGCAGCATCGGCAGCACCTTGGACTTCACCGAACGGCCGAGGCCGTAGGCGCCGCGCAGGGACTGCGAGTAGAGCGAGCGGGTGGCGTAGCTCCGGCCGAGGCGGGGGCCGTCGTAGTTGCGGTAGCCGATGTCGTGGATGCGGGTCTGGTCGCCCGCGGGGGTGGCCACGGGGTGCTCAAGAGCCATGGACGGCCGCCTCCTTCTGCTGCTCGTCCCGCTGCTGCTCGGCCCCGCCGGAGAAGACCTCCGCGATGTGGTGCCGGCGCTGTTCCATGCGCACCAGGCCGAGGCCGAGGTCCGCGATGACGTCCCGGACCAGGTCGTAGGTCTCCTCGCCCTGCGCGGTCAGCAGCAGGACGTGGCCGGCGCCGGGCAGTCCGCTGCCGTCCTGGACCTCGACGCCGCGCGTGTGGAGCGCCTCGCGCACCGCGCGGGTGCCGTCGGGGTGCTCGTCGGTGTCGGTGACCTCGATGGCGAGGGTGGTGGTGGTCTGGGTGAAGTCGGTGGTGGAGCTGGAGCGCAGCAGCTTGCCGCCGTCCACGACGACGACGTGGTCGCAGGTCCGCTCCAACTCGCCCAGCAGATGGGAGGTGACCAGCACCGAGATGCCGAAGTCGGTGTGGATCCGGCGGATCAGACCGAGCATCTCGTCGCGGCCGACGGGGTCGAGACCGTTGGTTGGCTCGTCGAGGAACACCAGGTCCGGGTCGTGGACGAGGGCCTGGGCAAGCTTCACGCGCTGCTTCATGCCGGTGGAGTAGCCGCCGATGGGACGGTAGCGCTCCTCGTACAGGCCGACATGGCGCAAGGTGTCCGCGGTGCGCTCGCGGGCGGCGGTCGGGGGCAGCCCTGACATGCGCGCCATGTGGACGACGAACTCGGTGGCCGAGACGTCCGGCGGCAGACAGTCGTGCTCCGGCATGTACCCGACCCGCTCACGGATGGCGGCGCCCTTGGTGGCGACGTCGAGGCCGAGCACCTCGGCGCGGCCCTCGGTGGCGGGGGACAGACCCAGCAGGATCTTGATCAGTGTGGACTTGCCGGCTCCATTGGCTCCGACGAGTCCGGTCACACCGGGCCCGACGTCCACGGAGAGCCGGTCAAGCGCGGTCACCCGGGGGAACCGCTTGCTCAGGCTTTCGGTCGCGATCACAGTCACGTCATCGACGGTAGTGACGCGTTTCACGCCGGTCGTCAGACCGTAGAGCCGTCTTGGGGTCCCTCTGGAGTCGTACGGGTCCTTAGGGGTCCCCCTGAGGTGTCACTTGAGACCTCCCTATTGACGCTGCTTCTAACAACTGCGAGATTTCCGGTGTCAAGTTACGAGCGCGTACCGCAACCGGTGGGACGGGGTGCCATGGCGACGTCTGTGACCAGTGAACGCTCGACGGAGCTGCAGGGTTTCCGAAAGGTGCAGCGTCTTGCCTACGAGTGCGCGGAGGCCGTGGCGGCGCAGCTGCAACCGGGTGTGACGGAGCGTGAGGCGGCCCGGATGCAGCGGGAGTGGCTGCGCGAGCGCGGGGTGCGGGACTGGTTCCACCTCCCGTTCGCCTGGTTCGGCGACCGCACGGCCTTCGCGAACTTCCGGGTCCCGCTGCAGTTCTTCCCCACGAACCGCCGCCTCGAGCCGGGGATGCCGTTCATCCTGGACATGGCCCCGGTGTACGAGGGCTTCACCGCCGATATCGGCTACTCGGGTTCGCTCGGCGTCAACCAGGTGCAGAACAAGCTGATGGACGACCTCCAGGCGCATCGCGAGCTGATCCTGCGCGAGGTGCGCGAGCGCCGGTCGCTGCGCGAGATCTACGAGGACGTGGACCGGCTGATGGTCCGCCAGGGCTATGCCAACCGGCATCGCGCGTATCCCTTCGGCGTGATCGCCCACAAGGTGGACCGGGTGCGCGAGCGCCGCTGGTCCCCGCGGCTGTTCGGGTTCGGCACGCAGTCCTTGAAAGGCCTGGCCGCCGACGCGGTGCACGGGCACCGTGAGGGCTGGTCGCCGCTGTGGTCGCCGTACCGCTTCTCCGACCATCCGCCGCGGCCGGGGCTGTGGGCGGTCGAACCGCACCTCGGTTTCCGGGGTACGGGCGCGAAGTTCGAGGAGATCCTGGTCGTCACCGACTCCGCGGATCCCGAGCAGAGCGCCTTCTGGCTGGACGACGATCTGCCGCACGTGCGGCGCTGGGCGGAGGGGTGCTGATGACGGTCGAGGGCGCGCGGGAGCGCTGGGTGCGCACCGGCGGGGTGGAGCTGTGCCTGGCGGAGCTGGGGGACCCCGGCCTGCCGACGGTGGTGCTGGTGCACGGCTATCCGGACAGCAAGGAGGTCTGGTCGGAGGTCGCCGTCCGGCTGGCCGAGCGTTTCCATGTGGTGCTGTACGACGTCCGGGGCCACGGCGGCTCGACGGCCCCGCAGCCGCTGCGGGGCGGGTTCACGCTGGAGAAGCTGACGGACGACTTCCTGGCGGTCCTGGACGCGGTGAGCCCGGACCGTCCGGTGCACCTGGTGGGCCACGACTGGGGCTCGGTGCAGTCCTGGGAGTTCGTGACGGTCAAGCGCACGGAGGGCAGGATCGCCTCCTTCACCTCGATGTCGGGGCCGTCCCTGGACCACTTCGGCCACTGGATCCAGCAGCGGATGAAGCGCCCGACCCCGCGCCGGGTGGGCCAGCTCCTCGGCCAGGGCGCCAAGTCCTGGTACGTCTACCTGCTGCACACCCCGGTCCTGCCGGAGCTGGCGTGGCGGGGACCGCTGGGGAAGACCTGGCCGCGCATCCTGCAGCGGATGGAGAAGACCCCGGCCGGCTCCTACCCGACCTCGTCCCTCCCCTCGGACGCGGCCCATGGGGCCTGGCTGTACCGGGACAACGTACGGCCGCGGCTGCGCCGCCCGCGCACGGACGCCTACGCGCACGCGCCGGTGCAGCTGATCACCCCCCAGGACGACTTCTTCCTCTCCGAGCGGCTCTACGACGAACTGGAGCAGTGGGCGCCGCAGTTGACGCGGCGGACGCTCCCGGCGAAGCACTGGGTGCCGCGTACCCGGCCCGACCGGCTGGCGGCCTGGATCACCGAGTTCGTCACGTCGGTGGAGGGCGGCCGGCAGGAGCCGGTGGCCGCGCGGGGCCGCCACGCGGAACGCTTCGCGGGCCAGCTGGTCCTGATCACCGGTGCGGGCAGCGGCATCGGCCGGGCGACGGCGTACGCCTTCGCCGAGGCGGGCGCGCGCGTGGTCGCGGTCGACCGGGACGGCGAGGCGGCGGCCCGTACGGCGGAGATGTCCCGTCTGGTCGGCGCCCCCGACGCGTGGGCGGAGACGGTCGACGTCTCCGACGAGCAGGCCATGGAGAAGCTGGCGGAGAAGGTCGCCACCGAGTACGGCGTGGTGGACGTCCTGGTGAACAACGCCGGGATAGGCCTGTCGGGCTCGTTCCTGGACACCACCTCCGACGACTGGCGCAAGGTCCTGGACGTCAACCTGTGGGGCGTCATCCACGGCTGCCGCCTGTTCGGAAGGCAGATGGCGGACCGGGGCCAGGGTGGCCACATCGTCAACACGGCGTCGGCGGCGGCCTACCAGCCGTCCAGGGCCCTGCCCGCCTACAGCACCACCAAGGCGGCGGTGCTGATGCTGAGCGAGTGCCTGCGCGCCGAGCTGGCGGAGCAGGGCATCGGCGTCACCGCGATCTGCCCCGGGTTCGTGAACACCAACATCACCGCCACGGCACGGTTCGCGGGAGTGGACGCGGCGGAGGAGTCCCGCCGCCAGAAGAAGTCGGCCCGGCTGTACGGGCTGCGCAACTACCCGCCGGAGAAGGTGGCGGAGGCGATCCTGCGGGGCGTCGTCGCCAACGCCGCCGTCGTCCCGGTGACACCCGAGGCACGCGGGGCGCATCTGCTCTCCCGGTACGCGCCGGGGGTGCTGCGACGGATCGCGCGGGTGAAGCCGCCGGTGTAGAGGGTGCGCGAAACCCCCCGGAACCACAGCTCGTTGTCCACAGAACCGCCAATTCCCCTGTGGATAACCTGACTTGGCTGTGGAACAAACCTCGGCGGCAAAATCATTCGCGTGATACGCGTCTCTCCCCCCACGCTGAGGACATGAAGGAAAGACCGATGGACGACCGCCGCACGGTCAAGGTGTCCAAGTACCTCTCGAAGCATCTGCGCCACCAGCCCGAGCGCATCGGCCTGACGCTCGACGAGGCCGGCTGGGTGGAGATCGACACCCTGATCGCCGCGGCGGCGGCCCACGGGTTCCGGTTCACCAGGGAAGAGCTGGACCACGTGGTCGCCACCAACGACAAACGCCGCTTCGCGGTCGAGGGCACCCGGATCAGGGCGAGCCAGGGCCACAGCGTCGCGGTCGAGCTGGGCCTGCCCGCGGCGACGCCACCGCCGTACCTCTATCACGGCACGGTGGCGCCCGTGCTGGACGCGATCCGGGCCGAAGGGCTGCGGCCGATGAACCGCCACGACGTGCACCTGTCGGCCGACCGCGAGACCGCCACGCGGGTGGGAGCCCGGCGCGGCCGTCCCGTCGTGCTCTCGGTCGACGCCGGGGCCATGCACCGGGACGGACACGTGTTCCAGGTCAGCGCCAACGGGGTCTGGCTGACCCGGGCGGTGCCGCCCGAGTACCTGCGGTTCCCGTCGGGTCACGGTCACGGGGAGTGACTGTTTCACGTGAAACACGGTCGGCCGCATACGCTCGAACCATGAGTCTGCGTCTGAGCACCGTGATCCTCCCGTACCGCCGCTGGCACGAGGGGAGCCGTGCGGCATGGCAGCGGGCGGAACAGCTCGGCTTCCACACCGCCTATACCTACGACCACCTGTCCTGGCGCAGCTTCCGGGACGGTCCGTGGTTCGGTGCCGTGCCCACGCTGACCGCCGCCGCGGCCGTCACCGACCGGCTGCGCCTCGGCACTCTGGTGACCTCGCCGAACTTCCGGCACCCGGTGACCCTGGCCAAGGAACTGATCTCGCTCGACGACATCTCCGGCGGCCGCGTCACTCTCGGTATCGGCGCAGGCGGTACCGGTTTCGACGCCACCGCCCTCGGCCAGGACCCCTGGACGCCGCGCGAGCGGGCCGACCGGTTCGCCGAGTTCGTGCCGCTCCTGGACCGGCTGCTCACTGAGGACGCCGTCTCCTACGAGGGCGACTTCTACTCCGCCCACGAGGCCCGCAACATCCCCGGCTGCGTCCAGCGGCCCCGGCTGCCGTTCGCGGTGGCCGCCACCGGTCCGCGCGGACTGCGCCTCGCCGCCCGGCACGGGCAGGCCTGGGTGACCACGGGCGACCCGAAGCTGTACGAGAACGGCACCCCCGAGCAGTCGCTTCAGGCCATTCGCGGGCAGATCGACAAGCTGGCCGACGCCTGTGCCGCGATCGGCCGGGACGCGTCCGCGATGGACAAGACCCTGCTCACCGGCTTCACCCCCGACCGGGCCCGTCCGCTCGAGTCCCTCGACGCGTTCGTCGACTTCGCGGGCCGCCACCGCGAGCTGGGCTTCACCGAGATCGTGATCCACTGGCCCATCCCGGACTCGGACTTCGCCGCGGACGAGAAGGTCTTCGAGCAGATCGCGATGGAGGCTCCGGCCCAGCTCCACTGACCCCCGACGTGGGCGGAAGCGGGGCGGGGCAGGAGTGCGGGCCGGGGGCGTTCCTTCTCACATGTGCACACTGCCGCACGGCCGTGCGGGCATATGCGGGACAATGGCGCGGTGACCTCAGCGACTCGAGAGCCCGAGACCCCGGCCGCCGCCCTTCCGCCCCGGCTGATCGCCACCGATCTCGACGGCACCCTGCTGCGGGACGACAAGTCGGTCTCCCCCCGCACGGTCGCGGCGCTCGCCGCCGCCGAGGAGGCGGGCATCGAGGTCTTCTTCGTCACCGGTCGGCCCGCCCGCTGGATGGACGTCGTCAGCGACCACGTCCACGGCCACGGCCTGGCGATCTGCGGCAACGGCGCCGCCGTGGTCGACCTGCACGGCGGCCCCGGCGCCCACCGGTTCGTGAAGGTCCGCAAGCTGGCCCGGCAAAACGCCCTGGACGCCGTACGCAGCCTGCGGGACGCGGCGCCCGGCACGGTCTACGCGGTCGAGCAGACGTACGGCTTCCACCAGGAGCCGGACTATCCGAAGCTGCACATGGAGGTCCCGGACAGCCTGGCGCCCGCCGAGCGGCTGCTCGCCGACGACGCCCCGCACGCCGACGAGCCCGTGCTCAAGATCCTCGCCTACCACCCCGAGATCGACCCCGACGCCTTCCTCACCCTGGCCCGGCTGGCCATCGGCGACCGCGCCAACGTCACCCGCTCCAGCCCCAGCGCCCTGCTGGAGATCAGCGGTCCCGACGTCTCCAAGGCCAGCACGCTGGCCCTGTGCTGCGCCGAGCGCGGGATCTCGCACGAGGAGGTCGTCGCCTTCGGGGACATGCCGAACGACGTCGAGATGCTCACCTGGGCGGGCCGGTCCTACGCGATGGGCAACGCCCACCCGGACGTCGTCGCCGCGGCCTCCGGGCGGACGGTCGCCAACAACGACGACGGCGTGGCGGTCGTCATCGAGCGGTTGCTCGCCGAGCGTTGACCGCCGGCCTCGCGTCGGCCGAGGGGCACGCTCGGGTCAGCCGAGGGGCACCCCCCGGGCGGCCAGCCAGGCCGACGGGTCCACCGCCGAGCCCGTCTCCGGGGTGACCCGGACCTCGAAGTGCAGGTGCGGCCCGGTGGAGTTGCCGGTGGTGCCGGACTGGCCGATCCACTGGCCCGTGGCCACCCGCTCGCCCTGGTCGACGGCGACGGCGGCGAGATGGGCGTACTGCGTGTAGTAGCCGTCCCCGTGCGCCAGCACCAACTCGATGCCGAAGGGGCCGCCGCAGGACACCCGCGCCACGCGCCCCTCGCCGACCGCCCGCACCGGGGTGCCGATCGGCACCGCGAAGTCCTGTCCGGTGTGCCGCCGTGCCCAGCGCTCACCTCCGCTGCCGTAGGAAGCGGACAGCTCGTACGTCTCCAGCGGCGCGACCCAGCGGTTGGTGAAGTGCGTCTCCGGCTGGTCCAGCCGTACCGCGCCCCGGCAGGAACCGGCCGCCACCGAGGCGTCCGCGCGGCCCTGCAACTCCCAGCGTGCCTCTTCGAGTTTGCCCTCGATGTCCTTCTTCAGGGCGGCGAGTTCGGTGTTCCGCCGGTCGAGGTCCCGCCAGGCCGCCGCGGCCTTCTCCTCGTCCGCGGCGAGCCGCGCCTCGGCCCGGCGGCTCTTCTCGATGGCGTTGTTGACCGCCACGTTGGTCCGTGAGAACACATGCTGACCACGCATCAGCTCCTCGGGGCTGTTCGCGAGGATGATCTGCGCGGTGACCGGCATCCCGCCGCCGTCCCGGTACTGGGAGCGCGCGATCCTGCCGAGGTCCTCGTGCAGGGCACCGATCTCCCGCCGCTGTCGGTCCAGCAGCCCCTCCAGGTGCTGGGCCCGCGCCCGCTGTCCCTCGGCCTCCGCGCGCCCGGCCTCGTACTGCTGGGTCGCGACGGCCGCCTCCTCGTACAGCCGCGCGACCTGGGCGCTGAGCCCTGAGTCGCTCCCGGAGTGGTTCCCGTAGTCCTCGCCGGATTCGGCGGCGTTGGTGGGGCGGGCCGCGAGCACGGCGAGCGCGCAGAGCAGCGCCGGAACGAGCAGCGGATGACGGCGAGATGAGCGCATGTCAGCGATCGTGGCCCGGACGCGGGTGCCCGGGCCTGTTCAAGTCGTACGGCTGGGGGAACGGTTGGACCGGACGGGTCAATGTCCGAGCGTCAAGCGCCCTGTTCGCCCCGGAAGTCGAGCGGCCGCTCAGGCGACGGAGACCAACCGGTCCGCCTCCGCCTCGCGCTCCGCCATCGCCCGCAACGGCCCCTCCACCGCTGCCAGCTCCGCGTACGAGCCGCGCTGCACCACGCGTCCCGCGTCCAGCACGACCACCTCGTCGACGGCTTCGAGACCGGCCAGCCGGTGGGTGATGAGCAGAGTCGTACGGCCCTCGGTGGCGGCCAGCAGATCGGCGGTGAGGGCGTCGGCGGTGGGCAGGTCGAGATGCTCGGCGGGCTCGTCGAGCACGAGGACGGGGAAGTCTGCGAGCAGGGCACGGGCCAGCGCGAGCCGCTGCCGCTGCCCGCCGGAGAGCCGGGCCCCGTGCTCACCGACGAGCGTGTCCAGCCCGTCGGGCAGTGTCTCGGCCCACTCCAGCAGCCGGGCGCGCCGGAGGGCGTCGCGCAGTTCGCCGTCGTCGGCGTCCTTCTTGGCGAGCAGCAGGTTCTCGCGCACCGAGCTGTCGAAGAGGTGCGCGTCCTGCGCGCACAGCCCCACCAGCCGTCGTACGTCGTCGCTCGCCACGGCACGGGCGTCGACGCCGCCGAGCGTGTACGCGCCCGAGCCCGCGTCAAGGAAGCGCAGCAGCACCTGGGCCAGCGTGGTCTTGCCGGAGCCGGAGGGCCCGACGACAGCGGTCCGGCGGCCCTCCTCCAGGGTCAGGTCGAGCCCGGCGAGCGCGTCCCGGCCCTGCCCCGCGTGACGGGCGGTCAGGCCCTTGAGGACGACGGGGAACGGCGAAGCGGGAGCCTTCCGGGGCCGCTCCGGCTCCCGTACGGGCTCCGGGGCGTCCAGCACCTCGTACACCCGCTCGGCACTCCTGCGCACCCGCTGGCGGTACTGCACGGCGAGCGGCAGCGTGAGGACGGCCTCGAAGGCGGCGAGGGGGGTGAGGACGACCACGGCCATGGCGACCCCGCTCAACCGTCCGTCGGCGACCGCCTGGGCGCCCACGAGGGCGGTGGCGGTGACGGTGAGGCCCGAGAGCAGCGCGGTGAGTCCGTCGCCGAGCGCGGTGGCGGTGGCGGCGCGCGAGGCGATCCGGGTGAGGGTCCCGTCGGCCCGCCGTGCCTCGGCGGTACGGGCGGGCAGGGCACCGGCGACGGTCAGCTCGGCGGTTCCGGTGAGCAGATCGGTGACGCGGGTCGCCAGCACGCCCCGGGCGGGGGCCAGCCGGCGCTCGGCGCGTCGGGCGACGGCACCGGTGAGGAGGGGGACGCCGACCCCCGCAGCGAGCAGTCCGGCGGCGAGGACCGCGCCGGCCTCGGGGAGGAGCCAGGCCGTGAAACCGACGGACGCGGCGGAGACCGCGGCCGCGGCACCGGCGGGCAGCAGCCAGCGCAGCCAGTAGTCCTGCAGCGCGTCCACGTCGGCGACGAGCCGGGAGAGCAGGTCGCCGCGCCGCACCGTGCGCAGTCCGGCGGGCGCGAGCCGCTCGAGGCGCCGGTAGACGGCGACCCGGGTGTCGGCGAGCATCCGCAGCACGGCGTCGTGCGACACCAGCCGCTCGGCGTAGCGGAACACGGCCCGCCCGATCCCGAAGGCCCGCGTGGCCGTCACGGCGACCATGAGGTAGAGCACGGGCGGCTGCTGGGAGGCCCGTGAGATGAGCCACCCAGAGGTCGCCATCAGTCCGACGGCACTGCCGAGAGCGAGGGCGGCGAGCAGCAGAGCGAGCGCGAGCCTGCCGCGCCGCGCACCTGACATGGCCCGGACGCGGGTGAGCACGCCGCCCGTCGCCTGTGCCGGTGTCACCTCGGCGGCCGAGGTCTCGGCCACCGCTTCGTCGACGGCGCGCCCCGCGGCCGGCCGGGAGCCGGCGGGTGCCACCGCAGCCGGTACGGCGGCCTCCGTCAGCCGCACCACCCGGTCCGCCACCCCCAGCAACGCCGGCCGGTGCACCACCAGCAGCACCGTCCGCCCGGCCGCCAGCCGTCGTACGGCCGCAACGACCTCCGCCTCGGTGGCCCCGTCCAGCGCCGCCGTCGGCTCGTCGAGCAACAGCACGGGCCGGTCCGCGAGGAACGCCCGGGCCAGTGCGAGCCGTTGCCGCTGGCCCGCGGAGAGCCCGGCGCCGTCCTCGCCCAGCAGGGTGTCCGCGCCCTCGGGCAGCGCGGTCACGAACTCCAGTGCCCCGGCGTCCGCCAGCGCCCGCGTCACGGCGGCGTCGTCCGCGTCGGGCCGCGCCAGCCGTACGTTCTCGGCGATCGTCCCGGCGAAGAGGTGCGGGCGCTGCGGCACCCACGCGATCCGCGAGCGCCACGCCTCCAGGTCGACCGAGGCGAGATCGGCTCCCCCGATCCGCACCCGTCCCTCGGTCGGCCGTACGAACCCCAGAAGGACGTTCAGAAGCGTCGACTTGCCCGCCCCGCTCGGCCCGACCAGCGCCACGATCTCGCCGGGTTCGACCTCGAAGGACACGTCCGACACCGCGTCCCCGGAGCGCCCGGGGTAGCGGACGGTGACTCCCTCGAACGCCACGGCGCCCGTGGGGACGGCCGCGCTCCCCGCCGCCGGAACCGGCGTCTGCAGTACTTCGAAGATCTCCTCCGCGGCGGCAAGTCCTTCCGCGGCGGCGTGGTACTGCGCGCCCACCTGGCGCAGCGGCAGATAGGCCTCGGGGGCCAGGACGAGGATGACGAGACCGTCGTACAGGTGCATCTCGCCGTGCACGAGCCGCATGCCGATCGTCACCGCGACCAGCGCGACGGAGATCGTGGCCAGCAGTTCCAGCGCGAAGGAGGACAGGAAGGCGATGCGCAGCGTCCGCATCGTCGCCTGCCGGTACTCGCCGGTGATCCGGCGAATCGAGTCGGCCTGCGCCTTGGCCCGGCCGAACACCTTCAGCGTCGGCAGCCCCGCGACGACGTCCAGGAAGTGCCCGGACAGGCGGGACAGCAGCCGCCACTGGCGGTCCATCCGGGACTGCGTGGCCCAGCCGATCAGCATCATGAAGACCGGGATGAGGGGCAGGGTCCCGACGATGATGGCCGCCGAGACCCAGTCCTCGGTGACGATCCGCGCGAGCACCGCCACCGGCACCACCACCGCGAGCCCCAACTGCGGCAGATAGCGCGAGAAGTAGTCGTCGAGGGCGTCGACGCCGCGCGTGGCGAGGGCGACCAGCGATCCGGTCCGCTGCCCGCCCAGCCACCCCGGTCCGAGGGCGGCGGCCCGCTCCAGCAGCCGCCCCCGCAGCTCCGACTTCACCGCCGCGCTCGCCCGGTGCGCGGCCAGCTCGGTCAGCCAGGCCACCACCGCCCGGCCGGTCGCCACGGCGGCCAGCAGGAGCAGGGGAGTGGTCAGACCGCTCACCGACAGTCCCTGCTGGAAGGCCCCCACCACCACTTCGGCGATGAGCATCGCCTGCGCGACGACCAGGAGCGCCCCGAGGACGCCCAGGCCGACCACGGCCATCAGGAACCACCGGGTGGCCCGGGCGTACCGCAGGAGACGCGGATCGATCGGTTTCACGTGAAACACACCTCAGTGAGTGACGTCGGCGGCGATGTGCTGCGTACCGATCCGCTTGCGGAACACCCAGTACGTCCAGCCCTGGTAGAGCATGACGATCGGCGTGGCGATCACCGCGCACCAGGTCATGATCTTCAGGGTGTACGGGCTGGACGAGGCGTTGGTGACCGTCAGGCTCCACTCGTCATTGAGCGAGGAGGGCATGACGTTCGGGAAGAGCGTGAGGAACAGCATCGCCACGGCGGCCACGATGGTGACACCGGACAGCGCGAACGCCCAGCCCTCACGCCCGGCCTGATTGGCCGCCAGCGCGGCCACGAGCGCGATCACCGCGACGACGAGGGCGACCATGCTCTGCCCGTCCCCGTTCTCGACCTGCGTCCACAGCAGGAAGATCAGGGCCAGTACGGCCGTGGCGAGACCGACCTGGAGGGCCAGCCTGCGCGCCCGCTCCCGGATGTCGCCGACCGTCTTCAGCGCCACGAACACCGAGCCGTGGAACGTGAACAGCGTCAGCGTCACCAGGCCGCCGAGGAGGGCGTACGGGTTGAGCAGGTCCGCCACGTTGCCGACGTACTCGTGATCGCTGTCGAGCTCCACGCCCCGCACGATGTTGCCGAAGGCCACACCCCACAGGAACGCCGGCACCAGCGAGGTCCAGAAGATCGCGGTCTCCCAGTTGCGCTGCCAGTTCTCCTCCGGCCGCTTGGCCCGGTACTCGAAGGCCACGCCCCGGACGATCAGGGAGACCAGGATGATCAGCAGGGGCAGATAGAAGCCGGAGAAGAGGGTCGCGTACCACTCCGGGAAGGCGGCGAAGGTCGCGCCGCCCGCGGTGAGCAGCCACACCTCGTTGCCGTCCCAGACCGGGCCGATGGTGTTGATCAGCACCCGCTTCTCGGGCCGGTTCCGGGCCAGCAGCCTGGTGAGGATACCGACCCCGAAGTCGAAGCCCTCCAGGAAGAAGTAGCCGGTCCACAGGACGGCGATCAGGACGAACCAGACGTCGTGCAGTTCCATGACTGTTCAGCTCCCTCGGCCTAGTACGAGAAGGCCATCGGCTTGTCGGCGTCCGCCGAGTCGCCGCCGATCTTCGTGGGCGGGTTGAGGTCGGCCTCGGTGAGTTCGGGCGGCCCGGCCTTGACGTACTTGGCGAGCAGCTTGACCTCGACGACGGCGAGGATCGCGTAGAGCGTGGTGAAGACGATCATCGAGGTGAGCACCTCGCCCTGGGAGACCCCGGGGGAGACCGCGTCACGGGTGCGCAGGACGCCGTAGACGACCCACGGCTGGCGGCCCATCTCGGTGAAGATCCAGCCCCAGGAGTTGGCGATCAGCGGGAAGGCCATGGTCCAGAGCGCGATGCGCCAGTACCACGTGGTGAGCTTCGGGCCGAGCGCCTTCTTGCGGAACAGGACCAGGTTCGGCACCTCGTCGTCACCGACCCGCAGGTGCTGCGGCAGCATGAACTTCTTGCGCGTCAGCCACAGCCCTGCGAGGCCGATGGCGAACGACGTCATGCCGAAGCCGATCATCCAGCGGAAGCCCCAGTACGTGACGGGGATGTTGGGCCGGTAGTCGCCGGGCCCGAACTGTGCCTCCTCGGCCTTCTGCACGTCGTTGATGCCGGGGACGTAGGAGCTGAAGTCGTCCTTGGCCAGGAAGGACAGCAGGCCCGGGATCTCTATGGCGACCTTGTTGTGGCCCTTTTCGACGTCGCCGTAGGCGAAGACCGAGAAGGGCGCCGGCCCCTCGCCGTCCCACAGGGCCTCGGCGGCGGCCATCTTCATCGGCTGCTGCTCGTACATGATCTTGCCGAGGACGTCACCGCTGACCGCGGTGAGCAGACCGCCGACGGCGACGGTGACCAGGCCGAGCCGCAGCGAGGTCTTCATCTCGCGGATGTGCTTCTTGCGCAGCAGGTGGAAGGCGGAGATGCCGACCATGAACGCGCCACCGGTGAGGAAGGCGGCGGACAGGGTGTGGAAGGCCTGGGCCAGCGCGGTGTTCTGGGTCAGAACCAGCCAGAAATCGGTGAGCTCGGCCCGGCCCTTGGCCTCGTTGATCCGGTAGCCGACCGGGTGCTGCATCCACGAGTTGGCCGCGAGGATGAAGTAGGCCGACAGGATCGTCCCGATCGACACCATCCACATGCAGGCGAGGTGGATCCTCTTCGGCAGCTTGTCCCAGCCGAAGATCCACAGACCGATGAAGGTGGACTCGAAGAAGAAGGCGATCAGGGCCTCGAAGGCGAGCGGAGCGCCGAAGACGTCACCGACGAAGCGGGAGTAGTCGGACCAGTTCATGCCGAACTGGAACTCCTGCACGATGCCGGTGACGACACCCATCGCGATGTTGATCAGAAAGAGCTTGCCCCAGAACTTGGTGGCCCTGAGGTACTTCTCCTTCTCCGTGCGCACCCAGGCGGTCTGCAGGCCGGCCGTCAGGGCGGCGAGAGAGATCGTCAGGGGGACGAAGAGGAAGTGGTAGACGGTGGTGATGCCGAACTGCCATCGCGCCAGTGTCTCCGGCGCCAGAGCCAGGTCCACGTCTTCAGTCTCCTTACGTCGCCGGTACAGCGGCAGTTTGCCCCTGATGTCCCGCTCATCGCGGGATCAATCCGGACACGCTTGTGAACGCGTTCACATTCACAAGCAATTATGACGCACTGATTATCGAAGCTCGAAGGGGGGTCCCTCTTGGGCCGTTCGGGCCCTCTCTTGGCAGCAAGTTCAACATCTTGTTGAATTGCCTGCCATGCAGATACGGATCTCCTGGCCCGCGGGACACCTCACCGCGACGCTCGACGACACCCCGACCACCCAGGCCCTCGCGAAGGCCCTGCCGCTCGCCTCCACCGCCCGCACCTGGGGCGAGGAGGTCTACTTCGACACCGGCGTCTCGGTTCCACGTGAAACCGACGCCCGGCAGGTCGTCGAGCCGGGCACGGTGGCCTTCTGGACGGACGGGGACGCCCTCGCCCTCCCCTACGGCCCCACACCGATCTCGCGAGGCGACGAGTGCCGCCTCGCGAGCCCGTGCAACGTCCTGGGCCGCCTCGACGGGGACCCGCGACTGCTGGCGACCGTGCGGAACGGGGATCCCGTCCGGGTGGAGCCGGTGCAGGACTAAAGCTCCTTGCGGAACCCTTCCGTCACCTTCAGGAAGATGTCATTCGCCTCGGTCTCGCCGATCGTCACCCGCACGCCCTCACCCACGAACGGCCGGACCACCACGCCGTGCCGCTCGCACGCCGCCGCGAAGTCGGCCGTGCGCTCCCCCAGCCGCAGCCACACGAAGTTCGCCTGGGTCTCGGGCACCGTCCAGCCCTGAGCGCGCAGCGCGTCGACCACGCGGTTGCGTTCACACACCAGCGAGCCCACCCGGCCCAGCAGTTCGTCCTCCGCCCGCAGCGAGGCCACCGCCGCGTCCTGCGCGAGCTGGCTGACACCGAAGGGCACCGCGGTCTTGCGCAGGGCCGCCGCGACCGGCTCGTGGGCGATGGCGAAGCCGACCCGGAGCCCGGCAAGGCCGTACGCCTTGGAGAAGGTGCGCAGGACGCAGACGTTCGGCCGGTCCCGGTAGATCTCCACGCCGTCCGGCACCTCGGGGTCGCGGATGAACTCGCGGTAGGCCTCGTCCAGCACCACCAGCACATCGCCGGGCACCCGGTCCAGGAACCGCTCCAGCTCGGGCCGCTTCACGACCGTGCCGGTGGGGTTGTTGGGGTTGCAGACGAAGATCAGCCGGGTCCGCTCGGTGATGGCGTCGGCCATCGCGTCCAGGTCGTGCACATCACCGGGGGTCAGCGGCACCCGTACCGAGGTCGCGCCGCTGATCTGCGTGATGATCGGGTACGCCTCGAAGGAGCGCCAGGCGTAGATGACCTCGTCGCCGGGGCCCGAGGTGGCCTGGAGCAGCTGCTGGGCGACGCCGACGGAGCCGGTGCCGGTGGACAGGTGGGAGAGCGGGACGCCGAAGCGCTCGGAGAGCTCGTTCATCAGGCCCGTGCACGCCATGTCCGGGTAGCGGTTGAAGGCGGCGGCCGCGGCCGTCACGCTCTCCATCACCCCGGGCAGCGGCGGATAGGGGTTCTCGTTGGAGGACAGCTTGTAGGCGACCGGGCCGCCGGCCGCGGCGGGCTTGCCCGGCTTGTAGGTGGGGATACCCTCCAGCTCGGCGCGCAGCTTCGGGCTCGTCTCGCTCACCGCAGTCCTCCTCACGACCACCGGCGGCCATCGTCACCACCGGCTTCCAATGCTTCTCACCTTATGAGGATTCGGCCCGGCTGCGTACAGGTGAGAGCGACCTTCGTATCGCCGGGCTCCGGACCCCGTCCGTCACACCGGCATCAGGGGCATCACACCGCGAAGTCGTACGAATCGGGGGCGCGTCGCACATATATCTATGCGCCGGTGGCTCACGCCGTGGCGCGCATCCCTCGTGAAGGTGAGTTGAGACCTCTTCGAAACATCGGAACCTTGGCAGGTGTGCGCACTCCGACAAGTCACACATTGCTATGGGAGCGCTTAACTCCCTTGCAATCCAATGCATTTGACGGTTCATGACCTTGCAGAAACGTGCCTGTCAACCGCTGCATATGCGTCCGCACTACCCCACCGCATGAGCCCTACTATCGGCTCGCCATGACAGCAGCAGGGAAGCACCAGGTGAGCCGCGCGGAAACCGCCCGCCGGGGCAACCGGCCGGGCCGGGCAGGCATCAGAGACGTCGCCGCCGCCGCCGGAGTCTCCATCACGACCGTCTCCGACGCCCTCAACGGCAAGGGCCGGCTCCCCGACGCCACCCGACGCCACGTCCGCGAAGTCGCCGACCGGCTGGGCTACCGCCCGTCGGCCGCGGCCCGAACCCTCCGTACCGGCAAATCAGGACTCATCGGCCTGACCGTGACGACGTACGGGGATGAACCTTTCACCTTCACCGAGTTCGCGTACTTCGCCGAGATGGCCAGAGCCGCCACCTCGGCCGCGCTCGCCCGCGGCTACGCCCTCGTGATCCTCCCCGCGACCTCCCGCCACGACGTGTGGTCGAACGTCGCCCTGGACGGCACGGTCGTCATCGACCCGTCCGACCAGGATCCGGTGGTCAGCGAGCTGGTGCGGCAGGGGCTGCCGGTCGTCTCCGACGGCCGCCCGGTCGGCTCGCTGCCGGTCACCGCCTGGGTCGACAACGACCACGAGGCCGCCGTCCTCGGCATCCTGGACCATCTGGCCGACGCCGGCGCCCGCCGGATCGGTCTGCTGACCGGGACGACGACGGACACGTACACCCGTCTGTCCACCACCGCCTACCTCCGCTGGTGCGAGCGCGTCGGACAGGACCCCGTGTACGAGGCGTACCCGGCCCACGACCCGTGTGCCGGCGCCGTGGCCGCCGACCGGCTGCTGGCCCGCCCCGACCGCCCGGACGCCGTCTACGGCCTGTTCGACCCCAACGGCACGGACCTGCTCGCCGCCGCCCGCCGCTACGGATTGCGCGTACCGGACGACCTGCTTCTGGTCTGTTGCAGCGAATCCACGGTGTACGCCAACACCGAGCCGCCCATCACCACGCTCTCGCTCAAACCGCGCCGGATCGGCACGGCGGTGGTGCAGCTCCTCATCGACGCCATCGAGGGGGTCGAATCGGACCAACCGGTCGAGCAGGTGATACCGACCGAGCTGATCGTCCGTACCTCGTCCCAGCGACGTCCGCCGAGGACGACCGTCAGTCCGCCCCGGTCGCCCGAGGAGCAGTAGAACCGGACCGGAAGGCAGGCGGCAGAAGCCCTGCCCAACCGGGGCGAAAGCCGCGGTGAACCGGAGCCTTGCTCTGATTCACCACCCCTGGGTCATCACATGGCGCGATCGGCATTCCTATGATGGGCCCACGACACCGCGGGCCGCTGCGACCAGGCAGTCCGATGCGGTGCAGATGCGGCGCGATGGTGGAGGGGTCTGATGACTCAGGGGGCCGGTCAGGGACCCGAGGTGGAGCGGACGGCGACGTTGCGCGACTTCCGGGTACCCGCGTACGTCCACGAGACCGCTCCGTACGCACCCGGCATGCACCCGGGCGACATCGCGCCGCCGATGGAGGAGACCTACCCCGAGGGGTACACCCCGACCCAGCGCGACCTGCCGGTGATCAACCGCGGTGACACGCTTCAGGTGACCGTCGAGCCGGCGGCGGCCGCGGCGCCGCAGCCGTCCGGCGGTGCCGGTCCCCTCTTCGTCGTGGGCGATGTGCACGGCTACCTCGACGAACTCATGGCCGCCCTCCAGGAGAAGGGCCTGATCGACTCCGCGGGCAGCTGGTGCGCGGGCACGGCCCGGCTCTGGTTCCTCGGCGACTTCACCGACCGCGGGCCGGACGGCATCGGCGTCATCGACCTGGTGATGCGGCTGTCCGCCGAGGCGGCCGCGGCCGGCGGCTACTGCAAGGCCCTGATGGGCAACCACGAACTGCTGCTGATCGGCGCCAAGCGGTTCTCCGACACCCCCGTCAACTCCGGCGCGGGCACCGCCACCTTCCAGGCGGCCTGGCTGCTCAACGGCGGCCAGAAGACCGACATGGACCGTCTCCAGGACCACCATCTGCAATGGATGGCCCGGCTCGACGCCATGGAGGAGGTCGACGGGCATCTGCTCGTCCACTCCGACACCACCGCCTACCTGGACTACGGTCACTCCATCGAAGAGGTCAACGACACCGTCCGCGAGACGCTCACCCGTAACGACGCGGACGAGTGCTGGGACCTGTTCCGCAAGTTCACCAAGCGCTTCTCCTTCCGCGACGAGGGCGGCGCCGACCATGTGCGCTCCCTGCTCGATACGTACGGCGGCACCCGCATCGTTCACGGGCACAGCCCGATTCCCTATCTGCTGGGCGAGGTCGGCTCCGAGGACGGAGAGGACAGCGGCGGCCCGGTGGTCGAGGGACCGCACGTCTACGCCGACGGTCTGGCCATCGCGATGGACGGCGGGGTGACCATGGCCGGAAAGCTGCTGGTCCAGCAACTTCCCCTGGATATCTGACCGTTCCCGGGGCAGGTGTCCCCCGGGCCGGAACGACCTTGAGCGAACGCAGGCCAGGGGCCAATTTCTGGAAACCCCCTGTCACCGTGTGCCGTCGCCGCTCTACCATCGGCTTATCCGTAGCAGGCTCCCCTCCGTTTCTGCCCGACGGCTCGTCGCCATGCGAGCCCCAAGCCCTACGGAGCATCGGGGGATGCACATGAACAGCGTTCCGCAGCACCTGCACAGTGAGGACCGCCAGGAGTACGAGCGGATCCTCGATGAGGTGCTGCGCTCCGCACCGACCCGACCGGAACTGGCCGCTGTCGGACAGCGGCTCAACTCCGAACAGCTGCGCACCATGGCGCTCAACGCCACCGCGATCATCACGGCGGCCGCGGCGACCGAGTACCAGCACTACGTGAAGGTCCGCGAGGAACTGCGCCAGCCAGCGCCGTCCACCCCGTCGTCCGTCCGTGAAACCGGCTCCACCGAGTCGGGATCGGGCGCGATGGGGCTCGCCGCCACCATGGGAGAGGCCACCGCCGAGACCGCGGGCGCCGGTGTCGTCGCCGTCGCGGCCGTCCTCACCCCCGTCCTCGCCGGGATCGCCGCGGCGATCTTCCTGCTCGTGGGGTACATCCTGAAGATGCTCACTCCCGAGCCGGCGTTCGCCCAGACGATGCTCACCACCGGGTGGGTGTTCGGCGCCGTGACGGCGGCCGCGATCCTCGTCGCCGCCGTCGGACTGCTGCTCACCGCTCTGCGCAACCGGCCGGCGCTCGACACCGGCCCCTACGGAGAGCTGAGCATTGAGGTGACCCGGGCCAGGGAAGCCTGGCGAGAAGCCCTGCTGGAGCGCGGCATCCTGCCGTTCCTGCGGGACGCCCTGGCCGACCCCGGCACCGCGGCCCTGCACCGCACCGCACCCCCGGCGCCGACCAGCCGTATCCCGAACCTCGGTTACGACCGCCCGGGCTTCAGCAGCCCCGGCGAGGGTCCTGCGTCGGGCCCGCGCCCGAGTTTCACCAGCCCGGACTACACCAGCCCGGACTTCGGGGGCCCGGAGCACCAGCCGGAGTGACCCTGGTCCCTCGGCTTGCGCCCCCGTCGTGGGGAGCGCAAGCCGAACGTCCGGGGTGCTCCGCGAGGGCTCTTCCCAGCTGCCCTGCGGGGCTCATCGGCGGCTCACCGGCAGTGGCCTGCCGAAGGCTCGTCCGAGCCGCGCGCGGGCTGCTCAGAGGATGCCGGCGGTGCGTGCCGCCACCGTCCACCGCGGGAACTCCGACAGCAGCCGGTCGTACAGCTCCTGGTCCGGGACCGAGCTGATGTCGTCCACCGCGAAGAAGCCGACGTTGTCGACCCGGCGGCCGGGCAGGGTGTCGAAGCGCTCCAGGACGCCGTAGTCGGACTTGCCGAGGCCGACGAACTGCCAGAAGATCGGCTCCTCGACCGCGGCCCTGAGCTCCTTCTCGATCTGGGCGTTGCGGTAGATGCCGCCGTCGGAGAAGAAGAGCACCAGGGTGGGCGCGGAGACGGGGTTCTGCCGTACGAAGTCGCGGACCTCCGCGATCACCTTCTGTTCCTCGTTCTGGATACCGACCGCGCGCATGTCGACCTGGCTGTCGTCCAGGCCCTTCTTCCTCTTCCTGCCGCCGAACAGGCTCAGCTCACCGCACCGCACGTGCAGCCGCGTCCACTCCGGAAGCTCACCGATCCGGAAGTCGGGCAGCCGGGCCGGGTTCGAGGCGAACGTCCAGGCCTGCATCTCGCCGTCGTCGTCCAACTGCGCGGCCACGGCGGCCATCCGCTCCACCACGTCAGCGACGACACCCCGGGAGTACAGGAACGACATGGACCCGGAGGCGTCCAGGACGAGGATGACGCGGGCGACGATCCCGGTGGCGCCGTGCTTGGTGAGGCTGACCGCGACCTGCTGCTTGCGCAGGTCCAGCCGCTTGCGCATGTCGACCGGCAGCCGCTCCTCGCCCTTGGTGAGGTTGGGGGAGGCGGAGGGGGTGGCGGGGGTCGAGGCTGGGGCGGGCGGTGTGACGACCGCGGCGGGCGCGGGCGGCGCGGCGGGAGGCGCAGTCGGTACGGCGGGGGCGGGTGCCGGCGTCGGTACGGCCGCCTCCTCCTCGTCCACCGTGATGCCGAAGTCCGTGGCCAGCCCGGCCAGTCCGGAGGCGTAGCCCTGCCCCACCGCCCGGAACTTCCACTTCCCCTGGCGCAGATACAGCTCCCCGCCGATGAAGGCGGTCTCGGTCCCGGCCTCCATCACGAAGTGCGCGATCTCGGCGCCACTGCGCTCGTCGACCAGCGTCATCCTCAGTCCCGGCACCTGCCCGAACGTGCCGCCGTCGGCCGAGGCGCACAGCACGATCCGCTCCACGACCGTTTCCAGTGAACCGAGTTCCACACCGACGGTGTCGGTCGTGGTGCCCGCGCCCCGCTGCTTGCCCAGATGGCTCACGGCCTTCGACGCGTGATGCGGCTGGTTGTAGAAGACGAAGTCCCCGTCGTCGCGCACGCGTCCCGCCGCGGTGAGCAGCAGCGCCGACGCGTCCACATCGGGCACACCCGGCCCGTCGGACCAGGTCAGCTCCACGCGCACCGCCGTGGCGTCTACAGGAAGGTTGGCGCCCTTGCTCAGTGCTGTCATGGCATCAGTGTGCCGACTGATCCACCGCCCCCGGAAGAGCTCCGGCAGGTGAGGGGCCGGGGGCCCGCGGGCGTCGGCGCGGCCGAGGGGGCGGGTGTTTCACGTGAAACACCCGCCCCTGGGCAGACGTGGACCGGGGTTCCGGCCGTCAGTCCGCGAGCGGCAGATACACCCGGTTGCCCGCGGCGGCGAACTCCTTGGACTTCTGGGCCATGCCCTCCTCGATCTCCCCCGCCGTGCTGCCGTGCTGACGGCGGATGTCCTGGGAGATCTTCATCGAGCAGAACTTCGGACCACACATGGAGCAGAAGTGCGCGGTCTTGGCGGGCTCCGCCGGGAGGGTCTCGTCGTGGAACTCCCGGGCCGTGTCCGGGTCGAGGGCCAGGTTGAACTGGTCCTCCCAGCGGAACTCGAAGCGGGCGTCCGACAGGGCGTCGTCCCAGTCCTGTGCCCCGGGGTGGCCCTTGGCGAGGTCGGCCGCGTGGGCGGCGATCTTGTAGGTGATGACGCCGGTCTTGACGTCATCACGGTTCGGCAGCCCCAGGTGCTCCTTGGGCGTGACGTAGCAGAGCATGGCCGTGCCCCACCAGGCGATCATCGCGGCACCGATGCCGGAGGTGATGTGGTCGTACGCCGGAGCGACGTCCGTGGTCAGCGGGCCGAGCGTGTAGAACGGGGCCTCCTCGCAGATCTCCTGCTGGAGGTCGATGTTCTCCTTGATCTTGTGCATCGGGACATGTCCCGGGCCCTCGATCATGGTCTGCACGTTGTGCCGCTTCGCGATCCGGTTGAGCTCCCCGAGCGTCCGCAGTTCGGCGAACTGCGCCTCGTCGTTGGCGTCCGCGATCGAACCGGGCCGCAGCCCGTCGCCGAGCGAGTACGTGACGTCGTAGGCGGCGAGGATCTCGCAGAGCTCCTCGAAGTTCTCGTACAGGAAGCTCTCCTTGTGGTGCGCGAGGCACCACGCGGCCATGATCGAGCCACCGCGCGAGACGATGCCGGTCTTCCGGTTGGCCGTGAGCGGTACGTACGGCAGGCGGACGCCCGCGTGGACCGTCATGTAGTCCACGCCCTGCTCGGCCTGCTCGATGACCGTGTCCTTGTAGATCTCCCAGGTCAGCTCCTCGGCCTTGCCGTCGACCTTCTCGAGGGCCTGGTAGAGCGGCACGGTGCCGATGGGGACGGGGGAGTTGCGCAGCACCCACTCGCGGGTGGTGTGGATGTTGCGGCCGGTGGAGAGGTCCATGACCGTGTCGGCGCCCCAGCGGGTCGCCCAGGTCATCTTCTCCACCTCCTCCTCGATGGAGGAGGTCACCGCGGAGTTGCCGATGTTGGCGTTGACCTTCACCAGAAACCGCTTGCCGATGATCATCGGCTCGATCTCCGGGTGGTTGACGTTCGCGGGCAGCACCGCACGCCCGGCCGCGATCTCCTCGCGGACCACCTCGGGCGAGACGTTCTCCCGGATGGCCACGTACTCCATCTCGGGCGTGACCTCGCCCCGGCGGGCGTACGCGAGCTGGGTGACCGCCTGCCCGTCGCGGCCCCGGCGGGGCAGCCGGGGGCGGCCGGGGAAGACCGCGTCGAGGTTGCGCAGATTGCCGCCGCGCGGCGAGGTGTGCTTGATCCCGTCGTCCTCGGGTCGGACGGGACGGCCCGCGTACTCCTCGGTGTCGCCGCGGGAGATGATCCAGTTCTCCCGGAGCGGGGCCAGGCCCCGGCGGACGTCGGTGTCGACGAGTGGATCGGTGTACGGGCCGGAGGTGTCGTACAGCGTGACGGACTGCCCGTTGGTGAGGTGCACCTGGCGGACCGGCACCCGTAGATCGGGGCGCGAGCCCTCGACGTACGCCTTGTGCCAGCCGATGGACTTCCCGGCCTCCTGGGACTTGTCGTCCTGGACGGAGGCAGGCGTGCGTGCGTCCTTGATGGTCATGAGACCTACTCCCTACGCCGGCATTACCCGGTAACAGGTTCGGCGGTCGACGCAGCTGTATCCGTCTGCCGATGTTCCGTGGGGAAAGTCACTCGCGTGTGACGTTCCACGTGAAACATCGCTGGGACGGAGGTCAGCGCCCTCTCAGCCCGGTGCTCCGAGCTCCCGCGTGTACAAAGGTGCCCCCACGCTAGCGTCAATTCGGGCGCGGTGAACAGGGGGCCCCTGTCGTTCTTGCGATGATCGGTCCGTGACCTCGACGCATGAACCCCCGTTCCCCCCCGAGCCGCCGCGCGGCCCCGGCTCCACCGGCGGCGGTGACGGGCAGGGGCACGGACACGGCCACTCCCACAGTCCGGCGGCGCCGGTCTCCCAACACCTGCGCAAGGTGATCGCGGCGATCCTCATCCCGTTCGCCGCCGCGGTGGTCGTCGGGCTCGTGGTGCTGTGGCCGGGCGGCGCTCCACCGCACGAGCGGACCGGAGTCGGCTTCGACCGGCAGACCGAGCAGGCGACCGTCACCAAGGTCGAGGAGGTCAGCTGCTCGTCGGTGAACGCCTCGGGGGTCCCCCCGACCGGCGACACCTCCACGGCCGAGGGCTCCTCGGCCCAGCAACAGGCCGACGGCACCTGCAAGAAGGCGACGGTCCGCGTCGACACCGGCAAGGACGAGGGCCGAACCTTCACCGAGATCGTGCAGCCCGACCAGTCCCGGCAGCTGCACGAGGGCCAGAAGGTGGTGGTGGCCTACGAACCGTCGGCGCCCAAGGACCTCCAGTACGCGGTCGCCGACGTCAACCGCCGGGTCCCCATGGCGGTGCTCGCCGGTATCTTCGCCATCGCCGTCGTGGTGGTGGGCCGGCTGCGCGGGGTCATGGCGTTGGTCGCACTGGCCATCAGTTTCCTGGTGCTGACCCTGTTCATCCTGCCCGCCATCCTCCAGGGGTCGAACCCACTGGTCGTGGCGGTGGTCGGGTCGAGCGCCATCATGCTGATCGCCCTGTACATGTGTCATGGCCTGTCGGCCCGGACATCGGTGGCGGTGCTCGGCACACTCATCTCGCTGCTGCTGATCGGCATCCTCGGTTCCGTCTTCATCGACTGGGCCTCGCTCACCGGCAACACCGACGACAACACCGGTCTGATCCACGGGCTGTACCCGGAGATCGACATGAGCGGCCTGCTGCTCGCGGGCATCATCATCGGCTCGCTCGGTGTCCTCGACGACGTGACGGTCACCCAGACCTCGGCGGTGTGGGAGCTGCACGAGGCCAACCCCACGATGGGCTGGCGTGGGCTGTACCGCGCCGGTATCCGCATCGGCCGCGACCACATCGCCTCCGTCGTCAACACCCTCGTCCTCGCCTACGCGGGCGCCGCGTTGCCGCTGCTGCTGCTCTTCTCGATCGCGGAGAGCAGCGTGGGCACGGTCGCCAACAGCGAGCTGGTGGCGGAGGAGATCGTGCGCACACTGGTCGGCTCGATCGGCCTGGTCGCCTCGGTTCCGGTCACGACGGCCCTGGCGGCGCTCATGGTCTCGACGGACCGTCCCGAGAAGCGGCTCGCGACGTCCGCCGGCGGGCCGGCTCCGGCGCGTGGCGGGCGGGGGCGACGCCGGAAGCGCTGACGCTGCCGCGGGCTGTGCGGAGGAGGAGGCTTCCGCTCGGAGAAGAAGCGTTCCTGCACAACCCCACAGTCCGCGCTGAAGCGTTACGCCCTCGCGCGGCCCGGCCGTAACGCTTCAGCCGGCGCTCTGCTCCTCCGCCAGGATGCGGTCCAGGGCCTCGTCCAGGCTGGCGTCGAAGTCGGAGAGCGCGCCCTCCTGGCCGAGCGGCACCAGCTTGTCGGTCCGGTCGAGGAAGGCGATCAGTGGTGCCGAGGAGGAACGGAACAGCGCGTGGTCGCCGCCGACCTGAAGCCGGATCAGCACATCGCCCAGGGTGTCGGGATCGGCGGGCGCGACCCGCACGTCCCCCTCCCCGCACGGCCGGCCCACCCCGTCGATCATCAGCTCCCGTCCGAACGCCCAGGTCACCGGGGCGTCTCCGGGCAGATGAAAGGTCAGCCGCACGGCATAGGGATCGTAGGTCTCGTACCGCAACTCCACCGGGATGCGGAAGGAGAGCTCCTCTGAGACGAGGAAGCTCATCATGACCTCTGCCTGTACGGACTCGCGCATCGCCTACCCCGTCATCTGCCGTGGTTTGGCCAGGAATGATCCACCTGGCACTTAATGGCATCTTGCTGAAAGTACACGGCAGATCACAAGGAGTGAGTTTTCAGATACTGATAGAGATCGCCAGTGACCCGAGATGTCGCCCGATCTCGGCCTGCAACTGCCGTGCCGCGTCCAGCAGTCGGCCCGCCTGGTGGACCGGAAGGGACAGGGCCATGGTCGCCGCGGTGTTACCGACAGTGATCGGAATGGCGGCACACACCGTGCCCAGCGCGTACTCCTGCCGTTCGGTCACCAGCTCCATGCGCCGCATGCGGTCCAGGCGCCGGAGCAGGGTGTGGTCGTCGCACACGGTGTACGGGGTGATGGGCTGCACGGGATAGCGCTCCAGGTGGTCCCGGCGCGTGGCCTCGTCGACCTGGGCCAGCAGACACTGTCCGATGGCGTGCGCGTGCCCGGTCTCGCGGAAGTCGGCCCACTCCTCGACCGCCGGGTTGCCCGGAGTGTCGGAGACGCCCATGACCTCGATCTCGCCCTCGCGGTACAGCGCGTAGTACACGGGTACGCCGATGGCGTCCCGCCAGTGGGCGAGCGCGTCGGCGACCGTGGTGCGACGTTTCTCCTGTGCTCCGCTGCTGCCCAGCCGCTCGGCCGCCTCCCCGAGGAAGAACAGGCCCTTGTCGCGCCGGAGATAGCCCTCGTGGACGAGGGTGCGCAGCAGATGGTAGGCGGTCGGCAGCGCCAGACCGTTCTCCCGGGCCAGTTGCTTGGCGGGGGCGCCGTGCTCATGGTCGGCGACGGACTCCAGCAGACGCATGGCGCGCTGGACGGATCCGATGAGGGTCGCCGACTGGGCGGGGTGGGTCGGGCTCACGGGGTCCTGGGCCGTCGGCTGGGTCGGGGGCCGGGCGCAGGTTCCGGTGGCGGGATAGGCGGTGTCAACCGTGGCCAAGGGGCACTCCCGTAGCGCGAGGGGGCAGCCCGTGCGGGGAACACGGGTGGTGGTGTACGCCGCTCACGGGGATGTCCCCGCGTCGATTTTCCGGACTCTATTCGTCCGCCACCGCTCGCAGACGGCCTGCTCGGAAAACTTCCCCCGGCCGAGGGAACCGATGATTCTGGTTACCGCTCAGCGGTTGCCCCGTCGCACTCCCCGACCGGTCGCACCGGTCACCCTCGGCTCCGTCAGAAGTCGCCCCGTGAAGAGGAACTGGCGGTGAACTTCCGCACGACGTAGATGAGTCCACCGACCAGCGCGACGAAGACCAGCACCTTGAACAGCAGCCCGATGACGAAGCCGACGACGCTCGCTATCAGCCCGCCGAAGACGACCAGGGCGATGACCGGCACCGCGATCCACTTCACCCACCACGGCAGTCCCGCGAAGATCTCACCCATCGCCCTCGTCCTTACCTCTCCGCCCGTCGCAGTGCCGGGTCCGATCGGACGGCCCGCGCTCTGTCCGCGGCCCCGTCTGTCCTTGTCTGCCTTCGATGCTAGGGCCGTGAAGGGTGCCGACGGGCGCCTCGCGCCCCCCGTCCTCCCCTGATCGATCCCCTAGGGAATCCGGGGGCGGGCCCTCAGCTCTCGGGCGGAGAGAACACCACGAGCACCCGCAGATCCTCGCTGATGTGATGGAACTTGTGGGCCACACCGGCCGGCACGTACACCACGCTGCCCCGAGCCACCTGCGTGGTCTCCATGCCCACGGTGATCGCGGCGCGGCCGCTCACAACGAAGTAGACCTCGTCCTGGTTGTGCGGCTTCTGTGGATCGTGCTCGCCCGCGTTGAGCGCGTACAGCCCGACCGACATGTTCCGCTCCCGCAGAAACTGCAGGTAGGCGCCCTCATTGGCGGCGCGCTCCGCCTCCAGTTCGTCCAGCCGGAATGCCTTCATCGCTGTCGTCCGCCCTCGTCCCTCTGCTCGATTCCGATCTCGTCTGCCACGATCAGACACATGAAGAATTTCGTAGTCAAGACGATCGCCAACGCGGGCGCCCTGGCGGTCGCCGTATGGCTGCTGGACAAGATCACCCTCACCGGTGACAGCACGGGCAAGAAGGCCGGAACCCTGCTGCTGGTCGCACTGATCTTCGGCCTGGTCAACTCTCTGGTGAAGCCGGTGGTGAACCTGCTGAGCCTGCCGCTGCTCATCCTCACGCTCGGCCTGTTCACCCTGGTCGTGAACGCGCTGATGCTGCTGCTGACCTCCTGGCTCGCCGACGTGCTCGACCTGAGCTTCCATGTCGAGGGCTTCTGGACCGCCGTTCTCGGCGGCCTGATCATCTCGATCGTCTCCTGGGCGCTCAACGTCGCCCTGCCCGACGGGGACTGAGCGCCGATGTCGTACCGCGTCTGCTTCGTCTGCACCGGCAACATCTGCCGCTCCCCGATGGCCGAGTCCGTCTTCCGGGCGCGCGTGGCGGAGGCCGGGCTCGACGGTTTGGTCGAGGTCGACAGCGCCGGCACGGGCGGCTGGCACGAGGGCGACCCGGCCGACCCGCGCACGGTCGCCGTCCTGGAGGCGAACGGCTACGACGGCGGGCACACCGCACGGCAGTTCCAGGCCTCCTGGTTCGCCCGCCTGGACCTGGTCGTGGCGCTCGACGAGGGACACCTCAAGGCGCTGCGCCGGCTCGCCCCGACCGAGGGGGACGCGGCGAAGGTACGGCTGTTGCGCTCGTACGACCCCACCGCGGACGACGATCTCGACGTCCCCGATCCCTACTACGGGGGCATGGAGGGCTTCGAGGAGTGTCTGGCGATGGTCGAGGCGGCGAGCACCGGGCTGCTCGCCGCGGTGCGCGAGAAGGCGGAGGAGCGGGCGGCATGAACGAGCCCGCGCGGGGACCGGGTGACGGCACGCGCGCGGTGCGTGCCGGTCTGCCCGAACCGGTCAAGTACGAGCCGACGCTGCCGGGGCCGGTGTTCGCCGCCCACTTCCATCTGCCGGGCGACCCCACGGGGCCGTACACCTACGGCCGTGACGAGAACCCGACCTGGACCCGTCTGGAACAGGCCGTGGGTGAGTTGGAGGCGCCGGACGAGGAAGGCGTCGAGACGCTCGTCTTCGCCTCCGGGATGGCCGCCGTCTCCTCCGTCCTCTTCTCCCAGCTGCGCGCCGGGGAGGCGGTCGTGCTGCCCAGCGACGGCTACCAGGCGCTGCCCCTGGTGCGCGGGCAACTGGAGGCGTACGGCGTCGAGGTGCGCACCGCGCCGACGGGCGGCGAGGCCCAGCTCGACGTCCTCGACGGCGCACGGCTGCTGTGGATCGAGACGCCCTCCAACCCGGGCCTGGACGTCTGCGACATCCGGCGGCTCGTCGAGGCGGCACACGCGCGTGGCGCTCTCGTCGCCGTGGACAACACGCTCGCCACCCCGCTCGGGCAGCGCCCGCTGGAACTCGGCGCCGACTTCTCGGTGGCGAGCGGCACCAAACAGCTCACCGGACACGGCGACATCCTTCTCGGATACGTCTGTGGACGCGGCGCCGAGACGATGGCCGCCGTCCGCCGCTGGCGCAAGATCATCGGCGCCATCCCCGGTCCCATGGAGGCGTGGCTCGCGCACCGCTCCCTGGCCACGCTCCAGTTGCGGGTGGACCGGCAGAACGCCACCGCCCTCGCGGTCGCCGAGGCGCTGCGGGACTGGCCGGAGGAGCTCGGGGTGCGCTACCCGGGGCTGCCGGCCGACCCGGCGCACGCGACCGCCGTACGCCAGATGCGCCGCTATGGGTGCGTGGTCTCCTTCACGCTCCCCTCACGCGCGCGTGCCGACCGTTTCCTCGACGCGCTGCGGCTCGTGGACGACGCGACCAGCTTCGGCGGGGTGCGGTCCACGGCGGAGCGGCGCGGGCGCTGGGGAGGGGACGCGGTACCGGAGGGCTTCATCAGGCTCTCGGTCGGCGCGGAGGACCCCGAGGACCTGGTGGCGGATGTGCTGCGTGCGCTGGACGAGTCAGCGCACCGAACAGCTCGGTGAGGGGTACACCTACGCTCCACGGACGGTCCGAGCCTCCCCCCTCGTGGCTCGGACCGTCCTCGGTTCCGCGCGCGAAGAACCGCGCGAACAAGGCTAGTTGACTGTGTGTCAGTGTCCAATCACAGTAGCGACAGAGACCTATCGACTTATTTATAGTTGGGCGCGGCCGGGGGGCCGAGGGAGGGCGGAGAAGGGAGGGTGTGCCATGGACTTGGCCTTGCTGCGCACCTTCGTGACGGTGCACAGAGCCGGCTCCTTCACCCGCGCCGCCGCCCTGCTGGGCCTCTCCCAGCCCGCCGTGACCTCCCAGATCCGAACCCTTGAACGACAGCTGGGCCGCCCGCTGTTCCTCCGGCAGGCCAGGGGCGTGACGCCCACGACCATCGGCGACGAGCTCGCGCACAAGGCCGCGCCGCACCTGGACGCCCTCGTCGAGATCACCGAGAGCGGCCTGGACGACGAGTCCTCGGTACGGACACTCCATCTCGCGGGGCCTCCCGAGTTCACCGCCGAACGGGCCCTGCCCGCACTCACCGAGCTGACCGGCGAGGACGGCCAGGGTTTCGCGCTGCGGGCCTCCTTCGGCACCGCCGAGGAGACGCTGGAGGGGTTGGCCGCCGGACATCATGATCTGGCCATCACCACGGCCCGGCCGCGGGGCGCTCTGCTCACCGCGACTGCGCTCTGCGACGAAGTGCACGTCCTGCTCGCCGCCCCGCGCTGGGCCGAGAAGATTGGTTCCGGAGCGTCCCGCCGCAACGGCGAGCCCACGCTGGAGGGCGTTCCGGTGATCGAGGTGCACGAGACGCTGCCCTTCGTCTCCCGCTACTGGGCCTCCGTCTTCGACTCCCGCCCGGCCGCCGCCGGAACCGTCATCGTGCCCGACCTGCGCGCGGTCCTGGCCTGCGCGGTCGCGGGCGCCGGGCTCGCGGTGCTGCCCCGCTATCTCTGCGCGCCGGCACTGGAGCGCGGGGAGGTCGTCGCCCTGCACGAGCCGGCGGTACCGCCGCTGCGGACGTACTTCCTGGTGGTGCGGACCGGCACGCTGGCGATGCCGCACATCGCGCGGGCCCATGAGTGGCTCTTGCGGTCGGCGTCCGAGTGGTGCTGAGGTCCGCGCCGTCCGCCGTCACCCGTAGAGCTCGCCTCGTGACGTTTCGCAATGTTTCACGTGGAACCAGCCGGGCCACATTTCCTCCATGACCGTCCGACCCGTGGTCAAGCGCACCGCCCGCGCCGTTCTGCTGGACGGTGACGACCTGATCCTGATCAAGCGCACCAAGCCGGGCATGGATCCCTACTGGCTCACTCCCGGCGGCGGGGTCGAGCCCACGGACACGACCGTCGTGGCGGCCCTGCACCGCGAGGTGTACGAGGAACTCGGCGCCAAGATCATCGATGTGGTGCCCTGTTTCGTCGACACCGTCGAGCACATCGGCGAGGACGGTGGCGCGACCGGTGTGAAGGTGCAGCACTTCTTCGTCTGCCGGCTGGAGTCGATGGACCCGTCCCTGCGGCACGGCCCGGAGGTCGACGAGCCGGTGGGCGAGTACGAGATCGTGCGGGTGCCGTTCACCCGCGTCGGCATCGCCTCCGTCCACCTCGTCCCGCTGTCGCTGCGCCACTATCTGGACGGCAACATCGAGGGCGTACGGGCGATGCACGCACCGGACCTGGGCTGAGCTCAGCCGCCGGCGGCGACGAGTTCCTCCAGCGCGTCATGGCGTATGCGCTCCGAGGGGACGCCGATGTCCCTGAGGACGTCCACACCGCTACGGATCATCCCAGGTGGTCCCGACACATAGGCGTCGTACTCGTACCAGGGACCGAACTCCCGGATGGCGTCGGGAAGCTGGACCAGACCGTGCCGGTCGACCACCGGGCGGACCGCCAGCCAGGGGTGGGACTGCTGAAGCCTGAGCATCGTGTCGATGTCGTACAGGTCGTGGTCGCTGCGCGCGCCGTAGAACACCTCGACCGGGCGCCGCTCACCGTGCTCGGCCACGTCCTCGACGAGCGCCTTGATGGGGGCTATGCCGGTGCCGCCGCCCAGGCAGAGCAGCCCGGTGTCGGTGGTGTGGTCCACGGTCATCGAACCGGCCGGGGGGCCGAGCCGGACGATGTCGCCGGGGCGGGCCCGGTGCACCAGCGCGTTCGACACCCACCCCGCGGGGACGGCCTTCACGTGGAACGACAGCAGGCCGTCGGAGCGAGGCGCCGAGGCGAAGGAGTAGTGCCGCCATATCCGAGGCCACCAGGGGGTCTCCAGGCTCGTGTACTGCCCGGCGAGGAAGGGGTAGGGCTGGTCGGGGCGGACGGTGACGACCGCGACGTCCGGGGTCCTCAGGTCGTGCGCGACGACCTCCGCGTACCACCAGGCGGGGGCGCGCAGTTCGTCCGCGGCCGCCGCGTCGATCATCACCTGCGAGATCGTCGTGTACGTCCGGACCCAGGCGGCCTCCGTCTCCGCGTCCCAGACGGCCGAGGCGTACCTGCTCAGCGCGCCGATGAGGCACTCGCCCACGGCCGGGTAGTGCTCGGGGCGGGTGCCGTACTTGCGGTGGCCCCGGCCGAGGTTCTGCAGATACGCGACCAGGACCTCGGTGTTGTCGATGTGCTCGGCGGCCGTGAGCAACGCCTTGAGCAGCCGGTCCCTCTGGGTGTCCATCGCGGCGGGGAAGAGGGAGCGCAGGTCGGGGTGACGCACGAAGAGCAGCGCGTAGAAGTACGACGTCACCTTGTCGGCCACGGGAGCGACCTCGGCCATCGTCCGGCGCACGAGGACGGCGTCCGGGGAGGCCGGCTGTGCCGGGGCCGAGTGTGCCTGGCCGGAGGCTGTGAGGCTTGTGGGCTGCGGGCCGGAGGGTGCGTGGTGGCCCTGGACAGGCGGGTTGGAGGGTGCGTGGCCCGGGGGCTGCGGGTTTGAGGTGGCTTCGTCGAGGCGCTGGGCGGGGACACGGGGTTCGGCCGGCGGGACCGCGGGCTCCGAGGGCCGGGCCCGCTCCGGCGCGCTGCCCTGATCCGGCGACGGCTGCTGTTGGGGCGTGAACCAGCCGCCCCCGCCGGACGTGCCGTTGTCGGCCGACGTGGTGGTCGGAGCGTCCATGGTGTGTGCCTCGCCTCGAACATCTTTCGGTCGGTCTGCGCACTTCCTCGTCCGGAAGCTGCCTGCTTTCCCCCGCGGACGGCTTGCTTTCCCGGTCGGCGCCCTGGCCACTGCGGCCACATTCAACCCGTATCCACACGGTGTACGGACAAGTAAGGGAAGAGTGTGACATTGGCCGCAGTTCCCCCTCCGCAGCATTCCACCGGGCACGCATACCCCGGTCGCGTAGGCGCAAATGCGGGTCTTCGATCTCTCCGTCCCGTTAGGCTGCCGTGCCCTGCTCGCGGTTCGCACGAATCGTGTGCGCCGGGCCCGGAGTTCCGTCCCGGATGCGAACCGGAGTCGACCCTACCGGCCAGCGCCGCGCACACAAGTCCCCCCTTCCCTCGTCACCGATTGACCAGGGGCGAAGCCGCGTTTTCGTTCAATTCCCGGGCGGGCCGCACCAATTCACAGACTTCCGGCAGATCCCTGCCCGGGCAGGAGCGAGTCGCGCGACCGGTCGGACGCCGGTCAGCGGTGACCGCCACGGAGGTCGGTACAGCTGCGAAGAGTTTCACGTGAAACGGCCCGCGCCCGCAGGCACCGCGGTCTCTGCCGCACACATTGGCCAAAAGCCCGTACGTCTCCCCGGAAACAGGTGGACGGCGAGCCCACCGGTCGGACAGCCTGACCTGCGTGCCGACTCCTTCCCCCGCCGCTCCGCCCATCCGCCGTCTGACGCCACGCGATCTCACCGCCTGCGCCGACCTGTCCGAGAACCGGGGTTGGCCCCGGGAGGAACACAAGTGGGGCTTCCTCCTCACCGCGGGCAGGGGGTACGGCATCGACGACCCCGAGGGCGGCCTCGTGGGCGCCTGTGTGGTCACCCGGTACGGCCCCCACGACGCCCCCGATCTGGCGGCCGTCGGCATGGTGCTGGTCGCCGAACGGCACGCCCGTCAGGGCATCGGACGCCATCTGATGCGGCATGTCCTGGCGGCACATGACGCCACCCCGCTGACCCTGCACGCGACGCCGAACGGCCGCCCGCTCTACGAGGAGCTCGGCTTCAAGGTCACCGGCCGGGCGGAGATGCTGCGCGGGCACTTCACGCCCCGCGGCCCGGCTGCGGAGGTCCCCACGCGTGCGGCCACCGCCGAGGACCTCACCGCGATCCTTCGGCTCGACGAAGAGGTCTTCGGTTCCGACCGCACCCCGCTCCTCACCCGGCTGCCCGCCTTCGCCGACCAGCTGCGGGTGGCCGAGGAGGACGGCCGGATCACCGGGTACGCGGCCGCCTGGCCCAACATGGACACCCACGTCGTGGGACCGCTGATCGCGCGTGACACGAGGACCGCTCAGGCCCTGATCGCCTCCCTGGCCGCCCACACCGACCGCCCCCTGCGCACGGACATCGACGTGCGGCACGAAGAGCTGCTGGCCTGGGCCAAGGAGCGAGGGCTGGCCTCCGTCGCCTTCAACGCGGTGATGACGTACGGCATCCCCGAGCTGCCCGGGGACTGGACGCGCCGGTTCGCCCCGCTGACGGTGGCGGCGGGTTGAGGCCTCGGCCTCCGCTGACATGACCGTGGCGGCGGGTTGAGGCCTCGACTGGCGTGCCGGCAGAACTGCCGGCGCCCTCCCTGTCGTGATCACGACGGCGGGATAAGCCTCGCGGACGCGGCGACGCCGGTTCCCGTGTGGTTCGGGAACCGGCGTTTCGAGGGTCGGTCAGCGATGGGCGAGCGCTTCGGCGGGCGCGGATCCGGCCACGACCGCGCTGGGCCTGCGGTCCCGGCGCTCCAAGGCGGCCGAGAGGACGGCCAGGAACAGCGCCGCGGCGGCGAGAGCGGCTCCGACCCAGTTGGGGGAGGTGTAGCCGAGGCCGCCCGCGATGACGAGGCCGCCGAGCCACGCCGAGAGCGCGTTGCCGAGGTTGAAGGCGCCGATGTTGACCGCCGAGGCCAGGGTCGGGGCACCGTGGGCCTGGTCCAGGACGCGCTTCTGCAGCGGCGGGACGGTGGCGAAGCCCAGGGCCCCGATGAGCGCGATCGTGACGGCCGCCAGGACCTTGTTGTGCGCGGTGAGGGTGAACAGGGCCAGCACGACGGCGAGGGCGCCCAGCGAGACGTACAGCAGGGGCATCAGGGCACGGTCGGCGAACCTGCCGCCGACGAGGTTGCCGCCCACCATGCCGAGTCCGAAGAGGACCAGCAGCCAGGTGACCGAGCCCTCGGCGAAACCGGCGACGTGGGTCATCATCGGCGCGATGTAGGTGATCGCGGCGAACACCCCGCCGAAGCCGAGGACCGTCATCGCCATCGCGAGCAGCACCTGGGCGTTCTTGAAGGCGGCCAGCTCGTGACGCAGCCGTACGCCTTCCGGCTTGGGCATGTCGGGGACGAGCCGCGCGATCCCGGCGAGACCGATCACCCCGAGGGCGGCGACGATCCCGAAGGTGACGCGCCAGCCGATGGACTGTCCGACGAAGGTGCCGAGCGGGACACCGACCACGTTGGCGACGGTGAGGCCGGTGAACATCATCGCGATGGCGCCGGCCTTCTTGTCCGGGGCGACCAGCTCGGCCGCGACGACCGAACCGATGCCGAAGAAGGCGCCATGGGCGAGTGAGGCGACCACCCGGCCGATGAGCATGACGGAGAAGGTCGGGGCGAGCGCGGACAGCAGGTTCCCGGCGATGAACAGGCCCATCAGCAGCATCAGCATCCGCTTGCGGGAGACCTTGGTGCCGAGCACCGTCATCAGCGGCGCACCGGCCACCACACCGAGCGCGTAGCCGGTCACCAGCAGGCCGGCGGTGGGGATGGAGACCCCGAAGTCGCCCGCGACCTCGGGCAGCAAGCCCATGATCACGAACTCGGTCGTTCCGATTCCGAAGGCCCCGATCGCCAGGGCCAGGAGGGCGAGCGGCATGGGGGTGCCACCTTCCAGAAGATTGCAGGAGAGCTTTACGTGACCCCACAATACTTGCGCACGCCTTATATTTGCAAGCGATGGCAATTGCGCACCAGCGCTACCCCTGTCGCAGCCGCTCCAGGGCGAGGGAGGTCCCGCGGCGGTCACGGATCCCGCCTTCGGCCGTCCGCATAGGCTGAGCGCCATGGGAGACCTCGAAATACGTCCCGCCGTCGCCGACGACATTCCGGCGATCGTCGCGATGCTCGCCGACGACCCGCTGGGTGCCCAGCGTGAGTCGCCAGACGATCTGACCCCGTACCTGCCGGCCCTGGAACGCCTGCGCCTCGACCCCAACCAGCACCTCATGGTGGCCGAGCGCGCGGGACGGGTGGTCGGCACTCTCCAGCTCACGATCATCCCCGGGCTCTCCCGCAAGGGCGCGACCCGCTCGATCATCGAGGCCGTCCGCATCCACGCCGACGAGCGGGGCAGCGGTCTGGGAACCCGGTTCATCGAGTGGGCGGTCGAGGAGTCCCGGCGCCAGGACTGCCAATTGGTCCAGCTGACGTCGGACGCCTCCCGCACCGACGCCCACCGCTTCTACGAGCGGCTCGGATTCACGGCCTCCCACGTGGGCTTCAAGCTCACCCTGTGACCGGCCACGGCGCCCTGTTTCACGTGAAACAGGCGCCCCTGACTACTTGATGCCGCGCCACCCGTCCGGGTCGACCCCGCCCGGCACCGGAGCCCCCTCGTCGTACGGCTGGCGCGTGAACACGAACGACCCGAGGTCGAGGTGGCTCACGCTCCCGTCCGGCCGCCGTACGGCCTCCAGGAGCTCTCCGGCGTAATAGCCCTCGAGGCCGGTCCACGTGCCGTCGCCGTTCGCCCGGAACCGCGAGCGACGGCCGGTGCCGGACAACGGCTCCAGCGAGACAAGCCCGTCGGCCGTCACCCTCAGCGCGAAGCCGTGCGTCCCCCAGTACCACTGCCCCGCCAACTCGAGCACGGCCGGATCGGCTTCGGCCATCGGCCGCCAGGGCTCGGGGATCCGAGGCTCCGCCTCGGCCACGATGCGTACGAGATCGGCGGCGACCAGGGAGAGCAGCGGTCCCGAGGTGCAGTTGGCGAGCACCACCGCCGCGACGTCGTCGCTCTCGCTGAAGAGCAGGCTCGCCAGGAAGCCGGGCAGCGAACCCGCGTGCCCCGCCAGCAGCCGGCCGTGCCGGTGCTGGATCTGAAGTCCCAGCCCGTACGAGGTCCCGTCGGCGATGTCCGCGGCCTCGCCGGGCGCGGCGGGCGTGCGCATCTCCCGTACGGTCTCCGCGCTCAGCACCCGGTCGTCGCCCTTGGCCAGGAACACGGCGAACCGCGCCAAGTCGGCCGTCGTGGACCACAGTTGCCCGGCAGGAGCCATCCGCCCGAGGTCCTCGGAGGGTTCCGGAAGCATCACATCGGCCCAGGGATGCACGGCCCAGCCACCCGCGTGCGGCGCCCGCGGTCGCCCGCTCGTCCGGTTCAGGCCCAGCGGTTCGAGCACTTCACGCCGCAGCACGTCCTCCCACGGCTCCCCGCGGAGCTTCTCCACCAGCGCGCCCAGCAGGGTGTAACCGGGGTTGGAGTAGTGGTGCCGGCGGCCGACAGGATGCAGGAGGGGCTGTTCGCCCAGCACGTCGGAGAGCTCGGGCCGCATCGAACCGGGCGTCCGCTCCCACCACGGGCCGGGGGACTCCGCGGCCAGTCCGCCGGTGTGGGCGAGGAGTTCGGCGACAGTGGCCTCCCCCGCTCCCGTACCGGGCAGATGCTTCTCCAGCGGGTCACCGAGGTCGAGCAGCCCCTCGTCGCGCAGCCTCAGCACCAGAACGGCCGTGAAGGTCTTGGTGATCGAGCCGATCCGGTACTGCACGTTCTCGTCCGGCCCATGCCCGTCGACCGACGTCCGGGCCCCGTGCCACACCACCCGCCCGTCCCGTACGACCGCCGCGACCAGCGAGGGCGCTCGCCCCTCGGCCTGGGCCACGGCGATCCGGTGCAGCAAGCCCCGGCGCGTACCGGGCAGCAGCTCTTCCTGAGATGTCGTCATGCCCCCAGTCCACCCCGAGTTACCTCGGGGAGTCGAGCGCATAAGTCCCGGTGCCGGTGGATCAGGTCTGTGCCATGTCGACGAAGCGGGAGTAGTGACCCTGGAAGGCCACGGTGATCGTCGCCGTCGGACCGTTACGGTGCTTGCCGACGATGATGTCCGCCTCGCCCGCGCGCGGGGACTCCTTCTCGTAGGCGTCCTCACGGTGCAGCAGGATGACCATGTCGGCGTCCTGCTCGATGGAGCCGGACTCACGCAGGTCGGAGACCATCGGCTTCTTGTCCGTGCGCTGCTCGGGCCCACGGTTGAGCTGGGAGAGCGCGATCACCGGGACCTCCAGCTCCTTGGCCAGCAGCTTGAGGTTTCGGGACATGTCCGAGACCTCCTGCTGACGGCTCTCGGAGCGCTTGGAGCCACCGGACTGCATCAGCTGCAGGTAGTCGATGATCACGAGTTTGATGTCGTTGCGCTGCTTCAGCCGGCGGCACTTCGCGCGGATCTCCATCATCGACAGGTTCGGCGAGTCGTCGATGTAGAGGGGTGCGGCCGAGACCTCGGGCATCCGGCGCGCGAGGCGCGTCCAGTCCTCGTCCGTCATGGTGCCGGAGCGCATGTGGTGCAGCGCCACCCGCGCCTCGGCCGACAGCAGACGCATCGCGATCTCGTTGCGCCCCATTTCGAGGGAGAAGATGACGCTGGCGAGGTTGTGCTTGATCGACGCTGCTCGCGCGAAGTCCAGGGCGAGCGTGGACTTACCCATGGCGGGGCGGGCCGCGATGACGATCATCTGACCCGGGTGCAGGCCGTTGGTGAGCGAGTCGAGGTCGGTGAACCCGGTCGGCACACCGGTCATCTCGCCGGTGCGTGAGCCGATCGCCTCGATCTCGTCGAGCGCGCCCTCCATGATGTCGCCGAGCGGAAGGTAGTCCTCGCTGGTGCGCTGCTCGGTGACCGCGTAGATCTCGGCCTGGGCGCGGTTGACGATCTCGTCCACGTCGTCGTCGGCCGCGTATCCCATCTGGGTGATGCGGGTGCCGGCCTCGACCAGGCGGCGCAGGACAGCCCGTTCGTGCACGATCTCGGCGTAGTACTCGGCGTTCGCCGCCGTCGGGACCGTCTGGACGAGGGTGTGCAGATAGGAGGCGCCGCCGACCTTGTTGATCTCACCTCGTTTGGTGAGTTCGGCGGCGATGGTGATCGGGTCGGCCGGCTCGCCCTTGGCGTAGACGTCGAGGATCGCCTGGAAGATCGTTTCGTGTGCGGGCTTGTAGAAGTCGTGGCCCTTGAGGACCTCGACCACGTCCGCGATGGCGTCCTTGGACAGGAGCATGCCGCCGAGGACGGACTGCTCCGCGTCGAGGTCCTGGGGCGGCACCCGCTCGAAGGCCGAACCGCCGCCGTCCCACTCGCCGTTCTCCCGGCCGCGGTCGTGCTGCTCATCGCGGCCCCGGCCTCCGTCGCTACGGCGGCGGGAAGCGGGCAGACGATCACTGGGCCCGCTGTCGGCCCACGGGTCGTCCAAGGGCTCGGAAATGCTCACCGAGCCACCTCCTCCCGTCCGCCGCGCGGACCTCGCCGTGCCTCTCTTTTCTACGGCACGGCACTGACAAAACGAGAAGCCCAACTCCGTTTCTAGCGCGTCGGTTTTGTGTCGTTTTCACGGCCGACGGACGGAGCGGGCGCCGGACCACGGTAGGCCCCCGGCCACCGTCAGCCAATCTGGTTATCCACAGGCCATGTGGAAGACGGCCCGGATGCTGTGGAGAACTGCGCAAAACCTGTGCACGACACGGTGGACAGCCCTGTGAACAAGCTGCGCCGCTTTCCGGGGCACACACCCTGACCTGCACGTTTCCCGTCCACCGGCTGTGCAGAAGAAAAACTTTCTCACTCGGCTCAAGATCACATCGAACGGTATGCGAAAGCCCACATCCCCAGACGATGAGTAAGGGTCAGTCTCGCATTGCATCTCTTACCTGTGGACGATTAGATTAGTGCTCATGACACAGGCTCCCGCGACCCCCCAGGCCATCCGCCGCCGGCACGATCGAGAGATCGTGGCACTGGCCGTCCCGGCCTTCGGCGCCCTGGTCGCCGAGCCCCTGTTCGTCATCGCCGACAGCGCGATCGTCGGCCATCTCGGGACCGCCCAGCTCGCCGGTCTCGGCATCGCATCGGCGCTTCTCGTGACCGCCGTGAGCGTCTTCGTCTTCCTGGCCTACGCCACCACCGCGGCCGTCGCCCGCCGTGTCGGAGCGGGCGACCTCCGGTCCGCCATCCGCCAGGGCATGGACGGCATTTGGCTGGCCGTCGTACTCGGCATCGCCGTCATCGCGTTCGTCCTGCCTTCGGCACCATTCCTGGTGGACCTCTTCGGCGCCTCAGACACAGCGGCCCCGTACGCGACCACCTATCTGAGGATCTCCGCCCTCGGCATACCGGCCATGCTCGTCGTGCTCGCCGCCACCGGAGTCCTGCGAGGTCTCCAGGACACGAGGACACCGCTCTACGTCGCCGGCGCGGGCTTCGTCGCCAACGCCGCCCTCAACGCCGCTCTCGTCTACGGCGCCGATCTCGGCATCGCGGGCTCCGCCTGGGGAACCGTCCTCGCCCAGTGGGGTATGGCCGCCGCCTATCTCGTGGTCGTCGTCCGGGGAGCCCGCGAGCACCAGGCATCGCTGCGCCCCGACGCGGCGGGCATCAAGGCCTCCGCCCAGGCCGGCGTCCCGCTGCTGGTGCGTACGCTGTCGCTGCGGGCGATCCTGATGATCGCCACCGCTGTCGCCGCCCGCCTGGGCGATGCCGACATCGCCGCGCACCAGATCATCCTGTCGCTGTGGAGCCTGCTGGCCTTTGCCCTCGACGCCATCGCGATCGCCGGCCAGGCCATCATCGGACGCTATCTCGGTGCCGGTGACGCCGAGGGTGCCCGTCAGGCGTGCCGCCGCATGGTGGAGTGGGGCATAGCGGTCGGGGCGGTGCTCGGCGTACTGGTCCTGCTCTCCCGGCCACTGTTCCTGCCCCTGTTCACCAGCGACCCCATGGTCAAAGACGCCGCTTTGCCCGCGCTGGTGATCGTCGCCCTGTCCCAGCCGATCTCAGGTGTGGTGTTCACCCTGGACGGAGTCCTCATGGGAGCCGGGGACGGTCCCTATCTGGCATGGGCGATGGTGATCACCCTGGCGGTCTTCACTCCGGTCGCCCTGCTCGTCCCCGCCCTGGGCGGCGGACTCACAGCCCTGTGGGCCGCCATGACGCTGATGATGACGGTACGGATGCTGACGCTCTGGCTGCGGACCCGATCGGGCCGCTGGCTGGTCACCGGCGCGACGCGCTGACCGTTTCACGTGAAACCGACGTTTCACGTGAAACATGGCCCCGCGGCGTCAGGCCCAGGCAGGCGGAAGGGGCCGCACCCCTGGGGGTGCGGCCCCTTCTCACAGACTGCTCAAACCGAGCGCAGCGTCAGGCCGCGACGACCTCGATGTTGACCTTGGCGGCAACCTCGGGGTGCAGACGCACGGACGTCTCGTGGGCGCCCAGGGTCTTGATCGGAGCGGTCAGCTCAATGCGGCGCTTGTCGACCTCGGGGCCACCGGAAGCCTTGATCGCCGAAGCGATGTCGGCCGGGGTGACGGAACCGAAGAGACGACCGGCGTCGCCGGAGCGGACGGCCAGACGGACCTTGACGCCCTCGAGCTGGGCCTTCACAGCGTTGGCCTGCTCGATGGTCTGGATCTCGTGGATCTTGCGAGCACGACGGATCTGCTCGACGTCCTTCTCGCCACCCTTGGTCCAACGGATCGCGAAGTTCCGCGGGATCAGGTAGTTGCGAGCGTAACCGTCCTTGACGTCGACGACGTCGCCCGCGGCACCGAGGCCGGAGACCTCGTGGGTGAGGATGATCTTCATGTTTCGGTCACCCTTCCCTTATCGCGCGGTGGAGGTGTAGGGCAGCAGCGCCATCTCACGGCTGTTCTTGACGGCCGTGGCGACGTCACGCTGGTGCTGCGTGCAGTTGCCGGTCACGCGGCGGGCACGGATCTTGCCGCGGTCGGAAATGAACTTCCGCAGCATGTTCGTGTCCTTGTAGTCCACGTACGTGACCTTGTCCTTGCAGAAAGCGCAGACCTTCTTCTTCGGCTTGCGCACAGGCGGCTTCGCCATGGTGTTTCTCCTGTGTGATCAAGAAGTTTGGGATACGACCCGCCCTCGATCAACGGGCACAAGGCCCGGGGATCTAGAAGGGGGGCTCGTCCGAGTAGCCGCCACCGCCGCCGCCGGAGTTTCCACCCCAGCCACCGCCGCCGCCCTGCTGGCCACCGGCGGGAGCACCGGTCGCCCACGGGTCGTCGGCGGGAGCGCCGCCGCCCTGCTGACCGCCACCGGGGCCACCGCCCCAGCCGCCGCCACCCTGGCCGCCACCGCCGCCGAAGCCACCGCCGCCCTGCTGGCCACCGCGGCCGGCGGTCTTGGTGACCTTGGCCGTGGCGTTGCGCAGGCTGGCGCCGACTTCCTCGACATCCAGCTCGTAGACCGTGCGCTTGACGCCCTCACGGTCCTCGTAGGACCGCTGCTTCAGCCGGCCCTGCACGATGACGCGCATGCCTCGCTGGAGCGACTCGGCGACGTTCTCCGCCGCCTGACGCCAGACCGAGCAGGTCAGGAACAGGCTCTCGCCGTCCTTCCACTCGTTGGTCTGACGGTCGAAGGTGCGGGGAGTGGACGCGACACGGAACTTCGCGACCGCCGCACCGGAAGGGGTGAAGCGCAGCTCGGGGTCGTCGACAAGATTGCCGACGACCGTGATGACGGTCTCGCCTGCCATGGGGGAACCTCTCGGCGGGTTTGCTGCTGGCTGCTTGTGCTGCTACTCGAATCCCGAGATCAGCTGAGCGGAAGAGCTCAGTGGGTCTCGGGGCGGAGGACCTTGGTCCGGAGGACCGACTCGTTCAGGTTCATCTGGCGGTCGAGCTCCTTGACGACCGCAGGCTCGGCCTGCAGGTCGATGACCGAGTAGATGCCCTCGGGCTTCTTCTTGATCTCGTACGCGAGACGACGACGGCCCCAGGTGTCGACCTTCTCCACCTTGCCGTTGCCCTCACGGACGACGGAGAGGAAGTTCTCGATCAGGGGGGCGACAGCGCGCTCCTCCAGATCGGGGTCGAGGATGACCATCACCTCGTAGTGACGCATGTGGAACCCACCTCCTTTGGACTCAGCGGCCACGGTCGTTCCGTGGCAGGAGGGTTGTGATGCGTACGCAACGGTATCCGCCGCCACTGACAATTGGGGTCCCTCTCGGAAGTCCCTGGTCGTGACATGGGCAGACACAGCTGCAGACGGTACAGAGTACCCGCACACCCGCTTCCGGTTGAAATCCGGCCGTGAGCGCCGACAATCTGGATACATCGGGTGTGTATGGCGCTACGATGCGCCGCCTCACGCAGGAGGTGCCCTATGGCACAGACAATGCGACCCAACACCGTCGGAGGCCTCTTCGCCACGGACGGAAAGCCCCACCCCCTCCAGGACACCCTGCTCGCGGTGACCCTGGTGCTGGGCGTCATTTCCTTCGTCACGGCGATGTTCCACGACCTGCATCTGCTGAGCTCCTGGACCGGTCTGGTGGGAATCGCCACCGGTGCCTACGGCCAGTGGGTCTCGGAGACGACGCGGGAACGCTTCGGCCTGATCCTGGGCCTGGGCGCCTCGGCTGTCGGCTTCTTCCTGGGCATGGCGCACGGAGGCCTCTTCGGCGGGGTCGTCGGCTGAGGCCGTAGCCACTCCTCCCGCACCCCTTCGACCCCACCCCGCAGCGCCCCGGCGGCCGACAGGCCGGGGCGTGGCTTCCGTACGCCCGGTCGGACCGCTCGCGAGGCGCAGTAGGCTTCGGCGCGAGAGCCGGAGCCCCTGAACCCATGGGGACACACCAGCCCGAGGAGCGCCCCGAATGAGCCTGACCCTGAGGACGATCAGTCGCGAGCAGCATCTGGCCTACATCCAGAGCCTGCCGGCGGCGAGCCACATGCAGGTTCCGGCCTGGGCCGACGTCAAGGCGGAGTGGCGCTCCGAGAACCTCGGGTGGTTCGACGACCGGACCGGTGAGATGGTCGGCGCGGGCCTGGTCCTCTACCGGCAGCTGCCCAAGATCAAGCGCTACCTCGCCTATCTGCCCGAGGGCCCGGTCATCAACTGGTTCGCGCCGAATCTGACCGACTGGCTGGAACCGATGCTCGCGCACCTGAAGCAGCAGGGTGCCTTCTCGGTGAAGATGGGCCCGCCGGTCATCATCCGGCGCTGGGAGGCGGGCTCCATCAAGGCCGGCATCCAGAACCCGGACGTGAAGCGGCTGCGCGACATCGAGGCCGACTTCATCGAGCCGCGCGCCTTCGAGGTCGCCGACAAGCTCCGCCGTATGGGCTGGCAGCAGGGCGAGGACGGCGGCGCCGGCTTCGGCGACGTGCAGCCCCGCTACGTGTACCAGGTGCCGCTGGCCAACCGGTCCCTGGAAGAGGTCCACAAGAACTTCAACCAGCTGTGGCGCCGCAACATCAAGAAGGCCGAGAAGGCCGGCGTCGAGGTCGTCCAGGGCGGCTACCACGACCTCGAGGAATGGCAGCGGCTGTACGAGATCACGGCTGTGCGCGACCACTTCCGGCCCCGCCCGCTGGGGTACTTCCAGCGCATGTGGACGGCCCTCAACACCGAGGACCCCAACCGCATGCGGCTGTACTTCGCCCGGCACAACGGCGTGAACCTGGCCGCGGCGACGATGCTGGTGGTCGGCGGGCACGTCTGGTACTCCTACGGCGCCTCCGACAACATCGGCCGTGAGGTCCGGCCCTCGAACGCGATGCAGTGGCGGATGCTGCGCGACGCCTACGCGCTCGGCGCGACCGTCTACGACCTGCGCGGCATCTCCGACTCGCTGGACGAGTCCGACCACCTCTTCGGCCTGATCCAGTTCAAGGTGGGCACCGGCGGCCAGGCGGCCGAGTACCTCGGCGAGTGGGACTTCCCGCTGAACAAGCTGCTCCACAAGGCGCTCGACATCTACATGTCGCGCCGCTGAGCCACGGGCGGGTGCCGAACCACGGGCATTTGCTTCGATAGCTTCCATACCTCTGATACACCGCAGCCACCAGAAAGGTTCCAGGTCCGGCCATGGCGCTCACGCTCTACGTCGACACCGCGCGCTGGCGGGCGCACCACAAGCACGTGCAGGAGCAGTTCCCGGGGCTCGTCCCGGTCTGCAAGGGCAACGGCTACGGCTTCGGACACGAACGCCTGGCGGAGGAGGCCACCCGGATGGGGTCGGACATCCTCGCCGTGGGCACGACGTACGAGGCCGCCCGCATCAAGGACTGGTTCGGCGGCGACCTGCTGGTGCTGACGCCGTACCGGCGGGGCGAGGAGCCCGTCCCGCTGCCCGACCGGGTCATCCGCTCGGTGTCCTCGATCGATGGCGTGTACGGCCTCGTGGGGGCCCGGGTCGTCATCGAGGTGATGTCCTCGATGAAGCGGCACGGCGTGAGCGAGCAGGAACTGGCGCAGCTGCACGCCGCCATAGAGAACGTCCGGCTGGAGGGCTTCGCCATCCACCTGCCCCTGGACCGCACCGACGGCTCGGACGCGGTCGAGGAGGTCATCGGCTGGATGGACCGGCTGCGCGCGGCCCGTCTGCCGCTGCACACGATGTTCGTCAGCCACCTCAAGGCCGAGGAACTCGCCCGTCTGCAGCAGCAGTTCCCGCAGACCCGCTTCCGCGCCCGGATCGGCACCCGGCTGTGGCTGGGGGACCACGACGCCACGCAGTACGGCGGTGCGGTCCTGGACGTCACCCGCGTCTCCAAGGGCGACCGTTTCGGCTACCGGCAGCAGAAGGCGGCCTCCGACGGCTTCCTGGTGGTCGTGGCGGGCGGAACCTCGCACGGGGTGGGCCTGGAGGCCCCCAAGGCGCTGCACGGCGTCATGCCGCGCGCCAAGGGGGTCGCCCGGGCCGGCCTCGCCACGGTCAACCGGAACCTTTCTCCGTTCGTCTGGGGCGGCAAGCAGCGCTGGTTCGCCGAGCCGCCGCACATGCAGGTCTCCATCCTGTTCGTCCCGTCGGACGCCCCGGAGCCGAAGGTCGGCGACGAGCTGGTGGCCCATCTGCGCCACACCACCACGCAGTTCGACCGCATCGTCGACCGCTGAGCGTCGCCCCATAGGCACCATGCCGCCGACGAGGCCAACGAGAAGGCCGTGCACGGTTCTCCCGTGCACGGCCTTTCGCGTCCCTCAGCGCTTGCCTTCGGCGCCCCCTGCGGCTCACAGGCACCGTTCGCTCAGAGCGAACGGCCGTCCGGGCCGCCCCACTCCACCTGCGGTCCCTCGAAGTGGGCCGCGTGCTTGGGCGGATGGGCCGCGGCCCCGAACACGAAGACGTCCTCCGCCCCGTCGAGCACCCCGCCCGACGGATCGTCGTCGCCCGCCCGGCGCACCACGTCCCGCTCGGGCATGAGGATGTCGCGGACCACCACGGCGCACAGGTAGAGCGTGCCGAGCAGGTGCACGCCGATGGCCCAGTGGTAGCCGTCGGTCGGCAGTCCCTTGTGGGCGTCTCCGCTGGTCGTGTACGCGAGGTACATCCAGATCCCGAGGAAGTAGGCCACCTCGCAGGCCTGCCAGATCAGGAAGTCGCGCCACTTCGGGCGGGCCAGCGCGGCCAGCGGGATCAGCCACAGGACGTACTGCGGGGAGTAGACCTTGTTGGTGAGGATGAACGCCGCGACGATCAGGAACGCGAGCTGCGCGAAGCGCGGCCGCCGCGGGGCGGTGAGCGTGAGCGCGGCGACGCCGGCGCAGCACAGCAGCATCAGCAGGGTGGCGAGGGTGTTGACGGTGTCGGTGCTCAGCGGGTCGCTGGAGTTCTGGGCCAGGATCAGCCAGAAGGACCCGAAGTCGACGCCCCGCTCCTGGCTGAACGTGTAGAACTTCGACCAGCCGTCGAAGGCGAGCAGCATCACCGGCCCGTTCACGACGACCCAGGCGATGACCGTGCCGCCCAGTGCCTTGCCGAAGTCCCGCCACTTGCCCGCGCGCCAGCACAGCACGAACAGCGCGCCGAGCAGGAAGACGGGATAGAGCTTGGCGGCCGTGGCGAGCCCCAGGAGGACGCCGAAGGCGAGGGAGCGGCCCCGCGACCACATCAGCATCGCGGCGGCGGTCAGGGCGACGGCCAGCAGGTCCCAGTTGATGGTCGCGGTCAGCGCGAAGGCGGGTGCGAGCGCGACCAGCAATCCGTCCCAGGGGCGCCGGGCGTGCGTGCGGGTCACACAGACGGCGATGACGGCCGCGCAGGCCATCAGCATCCCCGCGTTGACCATCCAGTACCACTGCTCCTGGTGCTGGATGCTGCCGCTGCCCGGCGTGAGCCAGGACGCCACCTCCATGAACACACCGGTGAGCACCGGGTACTCGAGGTACTCCATATCGCCGGAGAGCTTGTCGAAGTACGGCACGAGACCGTCGGCGAAGCCGCGCCCCTGGTAGAGGTGGGGGATGTCGGAGTAGCAGGCGTGCGTGTACTGCGAGCTGGCACCGAAGAACCAGGCGCCGTTGTAGCAGGGCGCCTTCTGGACCAGGCCGAGGGCGAACACGCCGATCGCGACGAGCGCGATGATCCGCACGGGGGTCCACCACGACGTCCCCAGCAGGGCGAACCGTCCGACCGGACCGCCGATCAGCTCACTGCCGCTGCGGGCCACCTCGTCGTCCTTGGTCGGCCGTACCGGGTCCGGCTCGTGCACGCTCGCTCGCGTCGTCTCTGCGCTGGGCATGGGGCACATCCTGCCGTACGCGCCTGGGAACACGCCGTGGGCCGCCGCACCTGGTCGGTGCGACGGCCCATGTTTCACGTGAAACACCCGCGCCGGGCGATAGGGCGCCGAATCGGACACCCCTCTTCCCGGCCGCTCGGGCTAGCCGGTACTGCCGCCGAAGAGGCCTCCGTTGCCGTTGCCGTTGCCGTTGCTGTCTCCGGTGTCCCCGGTCTCCGTCGGTGTCGGTGACGTCGTCACGCCTCCGTCGGTGCCGCCGGTGTCGGTCCCGCCGTCGGTCTCCTCGCAGCCGAAGAACCCGCATTCCGGCGCTGTCTCCGTGGGCTTCGGATTGGGCTTGGTCTTGGTCGGCGTCGGGCTCGGCGTCGGGCTGGCCTCCTCCGTCTCCGTGGGCGTGGGAGTGGGCGTCGGGGACGGGACGTCGTTGATGACCTCGCCGATGGGCTCCGGCGTGGGGAAGTCCTTCGCCGGCTCGCCCTTCAGCGCCTGCTCCATGTAGTCGTGCCAGATCTCGGCCGGGAACGAGGCACCGTGGATCGACTCCTGGTCACCCGTGCCGTACATCTCCAGGAACTTGCGGTTCTTGACCGTCTCGTCGTCCGGGTACCGGAACATGCTGATCGCGGTCGACAGCTGCGGGGTGTACCCGACGAACCAGGCCGACTTGTTGCCGTCGGTCGTACCGGTCTTGCCGGCGACCTCGCGGCCGGTCAGCTGGGCGTTGGTACCCGTGCCCTTCTCGACCACGGTCTTCAGGACGTCCGTGACGTTGTCGGCCACCTGCGCGGTGAACGCCTGCTTCGTCTTGTCCTCGTGCTGGTAGACCGGGCCGTCCGCGCTCTTGACCTCGGTCACGGAGTACGGCTCACGCTGCTTGCCGCTGGCCGCGAAGGTGGCGTACGAGCCCGCCATGCGGATCGCGCTGGGCTCGGAGATGCCGATGGAGAAGGACGGGAAGGTGGTACCCGTCAGGGTGTCCTCCTTGATGCCCGCGTCGACGGCGGCCTCCTTCACCTTGTCCAGGCCGACGTCCATGCCGAGCTGCACGAAGGCGGAGTTCGCCGAGAACTGCATCGCCGTCCGCAGATCGACCTGGTAGTTCGGCGGGTCGCCGAGCGACTCGTCGCCGTCGTTGGCCTGGAGCCACTCCTTGCCCTTGTCGTCCTGCCAGACCGACCCGTCGTAGTTCTTGATCTTCAGGTCGTTCTGGCCGCTGTACAGGCTCTTCGGGGACACCTTGGTTCGCTCGTCCTGTGCCTGCGTCTCGCCGAGCTCGGGGTTGCGGACGCCCCACTTCATGGCCGCCGCGAGGACGAACGGCTTGAACGTCGATCCGACCTGGGCGCCGGTGACGTCGGCGTTGTTGGTGAAGTGCTTGGTCGCGTCCGAACCGCCGTAGATCGCCTTGATGGCACCCGTCTCCGGGTCCACCGAAGCCCCGCCGAACTGGACGTGCGTGTCCGTCTCCGGGCGCTTCTTGGGATCGATGTTGGCCTTCTCGACCTTCTTGACCGCGGACTCGAGCTCCTTGACCTTCTTCTTGTCGAAGGTCGTGTAGATCGAGTAGCCGCCCTGCTGCAGGTCTTCGGCGGTGATGTTCGTGTTGTTGACCACGTACGCCTTGGCGAGGTCGACGAGGTAGCCGACCTGGCCGCTCAGCGCGGTGTTGGAGCGGGGGTTCTGCACCTTCGGAAGCTTGGTGTACTTGGCCCGCTCGGAGGCACCGAGGTGGCCGTACTCGACCATCTTGTCCAGGGTGTCCTGCATCTGGATCGTGGCCCGCCTGCTGTTCGCCTCTTCCGTCGCGGCCGGGTCGATGGACGTCGCGCCCGCGGGGTCGTAGTACGTGGCGCCCTTCAGCATGGCCGACAGGAAGGCGCACTGCCCGGCGTTGAGGTCGATCGAGTCCTTGTTGAAGTACGCCCGCGAAGCGGCCTGGATGCCGTAGGCGCCACGGCCGTAGTACGCGGAGTTCAGGTAGCCGGCCAGGATCTCGTCCTTGGAGAACTGGGAGCCCACCTTGACCGAGACCATGATCTCCTGGAACTTGCGGGAGATCGTCTGGGACTGGTCGTCCAGCATCGCGTTCTTGACGAACTGCTGGGTGATGGTGGAACCGCCCTGCGTCTCGCCGCCCCGTGCCATGTTCAGCACGGCGCGGGCGATGCCCTTGGGGTCGATGCCGCTGTCGTCGTAGAAGGTCTTGTTCTCCTGGGAGATGACCGCGTTGCGCATGTCCTCCGGGATCTGGTCGAGCGCCACGATCTGCCGGTTGGTCTCACCACCCGTGGCGACCATCTGGGAGCCGTCGGACCAGTAGAAGACGTTGTTCTGCGCCTCGGCGGTCTTGGCCACGTCGGGGACGCCCACCATCGCGTAGCCGATGCCGGCGATGGCCACCAGGCTGCCGAAGAAGCCCAGGCACAGCCCCGACACGAGCTTCCAGGACGGCATCCAGCGACGCCATCCGTACTTGCCCGCGCGCGGATAGTCGATGATCCGCTTCTTGCCGGGAGGCGTTGCCCGGCCCCGGCCCCTGCCGGGACCGGTCGGGCCGCCGGGAGCGCCGCGCCGGCCCGGCTCGGCAGCCCTGCGTCGGCCGCCCGCGCTTCTCTGGGCGGCGCGGCGGGCTTCGGCGCGGCCGCCGTACAGGCGTTCCTCACCACCCGATCCGTGGGGGACCGACCCATGGGAACTCGTCCCATAGGAGTCGGCGGGAGACCCGGTGGCGCCTCGCGGTGCCGCGCGGCGGCCGGAGGACGGGCCGGGCTGGCCGCGTCGGGCCGCGGCACGTCCGCCTTCCTGCGGCTGCGGCGGTTTGCGACGGTGCTCGCTCATCGAACGATTACTCCTAGGGCAGGCGCACCCGTGTGACGCGCCTGGAAACGGCGGCAGGTTTCCGGTCCCCCCGAAGTACGGATGTGGCCGGTTCCGCATTCACCCGTACTGCACCGAGGACGACGACGCCCCCAGACGTCACTTGGTTCCCGGTGGTGTGCATGGCGCACAGACTACGCACCGTCAAAACCTGCCTAGCCCCGAAGTTCACCCCAAATCAGGCACATCGCATCCCATGAATCAGTGATGTGATCCCGTTCACCATCCTCCCTCTTGTCGCATGCGGAAGGCCGTTCTATCGTCTTGATGTATCGAGTCGATACATCAGCGCGAGATAAGACGAGGAGGCGAGAGGATGAGCCGGCGTTCCGGGATCCTTGAGTTCGCCGTACTCGGCCTGCTCCGCGAGTCCCCGATGCACGGCTATGAGCTGCGCAAACGACTCAACACGTCACTGGGCGTGTTCCGGGCGTTCAGCTACGGAACCCTCTACCCCTGCCTCAAGACGCTGGTCGCCAACGGCTGGTTGATCGAGGAGCCGGGGAACGCCCCCGAGGACGCCCTCGCAGCGTCCCTCGCCGGCCGCCGCGCCAAGATCGTCTACCGGTTGACGGCGGAAGGTAAGGAGCACTTCGAGGACCTGCTCTCCCAGACCGGCCCCGACGCGTACGAGGACGAGCACTTCGCCGCTCGGTTCGCCTTCTTCGGGCAGACCTCGCGCGATGTCCGCATGCGCGTACTGGAGGGCCGCCGCAGCCGCCTGGAGGAGCGTCTGGAGAAGATGCGCGCCTCCCTGGCGCGCACCCGGGAGCGCCTCGACGACTACACGCTTGAGCTCCAGCGCCACGGGATGGAGTCCGTGGAGCGCGAAGTGCGCTGGCTGAACGAGCTCATCGAGAGCGAGCGGGCCGGGAGGGACCTCAAGGGGTCCGCCACCGGGGGGCCCGCTCAGCAGGACACCACACATGGATCGACGGGCGGCCTGCCCCGACCCGGGGACACCCCCGGGTCGGATACGCCCGACGACACCGCCACGTGAGCGCTCACTCAGAGCCTCACTCGTACACACAGGGAGCAACCGGAATGGGTTCGGTTCGCGTAGCCATCGTCGGCGTGGGCAACTGCGCCGCGTCGCTGGTGCAGGGCGTCGAGTACTACAAGGACGCCGACCCGGCGTCCAAGGTCCCGGGCCTCATGCACGTCCAGTTCGGCGACTACCACGTCGGTGACGTGGAGTTCGTCGCGGCCTTCGACGTCGACGCGAAGAAGGTCGGCCTCGACCTCGCTGACGCCATCGGCGCCTCCGAGAACAACACCATCAAGATCTGCGACGTGCCGCACTCCGGCGTGACCGTCCAGCGCGGCCACACCCTCGACGGTCTCGGCAAGTACTACCGCCAGACCATCGAGGAGTCCGCCGAGGAGCCGGTCGACGTCGTCCAGATCCTCAAGGACAAGCAGGTCGACGTCCTCGTCTGCTACCTGCCCGTCGGCTCCGAGGACGCGGCGAAGTTCTACGCCCAGTGCGCCATCGACGCCAAGGTCGCCTTCGTCAACGCCCTCCCGGTCTTCATCGCCGGCACCAAGGAGTGGGCGGACAAGTTCACCGAGGCGGGCGTCCCGATCGTCGGTGACGACATCAAGTCGCAGGTCGGCGCCACCATCACGCACCGCGTCATGGCGAAGCTGTTCGAGGACCGTGGCGTGCGCCTGGAGCGCACCATGCAGCTGAACGTCGGCGGCAACATGGACTTCAAGAACATGCTCGAGCGGGACCGCCTCGAGTCCAAGAAGATCTCCAAGACGCAGGCCGTCACCTCGCAGATCCCCGACCGGGACCTCGGCGAGAAGAACGTCCACATCGGCCCGTCCGACTACGTCGCGTGGCTCGACGACCGCAAGTGGGCCTACGTCCGCCTCGAGGGCCGCGCGTTCGGTGACGTCCCGCTGAACCTGGAGTACAAGCTCGAGGTCTGGGACTCCCCGAACTCCGCGGGTGTCATCATCGACGCCCTGCGCGCAGCGAAGATCGCCAAGGACCGCGGCATCGGCGGCCCGATCCTGTCGGCGTCCTCGTACTTCATGAAGTCCCCGCCGGTGCAGTACTTCGACGACGAGGCCTTCGAGAACGTCGAGAAGTTCATCAAGGGCGAGGTCGAGCGCTAAGCAGGCCGCTCCTCGAATCTGCTCCTGCCAGGGCCGAGAAGGGTCCCCGGGTCATACGGCCCGGGGACCTTCCCGTATGTGAGGCTGAGCCCCATGTCCGTCGCCCGCGACCTGCGCGTCCTGCTGCGTTTTCGGAACTTCAGGCGTCTGCTCGCCCTCCGGCTGCTCTCTCAGGGCGCCGACGGCGTCTATCAGGTCGCGCTCGCCACCTACGTCGTCTTCTCCCCCGAGAAGCAGACCTCGGCCGCCGCGATCGCCTCCGCGATGGCGGTCCTGCTCCTTCCGTACTCCCTCGTCGGCCCCTTCGCCGGAGTCCTCCTCGACCGCTGGGAACGCCGCCAGGTCTTCCTCTACGGCAGTCTCCTGCGCGCTCTGCTGGCATGCGCCACAGCCGTCCTGATGGTCAGCCAGGTCCCGGACTGGCTCTTCTACGCCTCCGCCCTGTGCGTCACCGCCGTCAACCGCTTCGTCCTGTCAGGCCTGTCCGCGGCCCTCCCGCGCGTGGTCGACGAGGAGCGACTGGTGATGGCCAACTCCCTGTCCCCGACGGCCGGAACGCTCGCGGCGACGCTGGGCGGCGGTCTCGCCTTCGTCGTACGACTGTTGGTGTCGGACTCCGACGCGGCCGTCGTGCTGCTCGGCGCGGCCCTGTACCTCTGCGCGGCGCTGGCCTCGCTGCGAATGTCACGGGATCTGCTGGGACCCGACCGGGAGTTGGTGCGGCCCGGGCTGCGCACGGCCCTGGCCGAGACCGCGCGCGATCTGGGATCGGCGGTACGTCATCTGGCCGCGCCGGCGCGCAGGGAGGCGACCTGGGCGCTGGCCGCGATGACCCTGATGCGCTTCTGCTACGGCGCCCTGCTGGTAATGCTGCTGATGCTGTGCCGGTACTCCTTCTCCACGACCACGGACGAGGGACTCGCCCTGCTGGGGCTGGCCTTGGGCATCTCCGGCTCGGGCTTCTTCGTGGCGGCCGTGCTGACACCGTGGGCGGCGCGGCGGCTCGGTCCTGGGCGCTGGATCGTGGTGTGCGCCGGCGTCGCCGCCGTGCTGGAACCGGCGTTGGGGCTGCCGTTCGCCACTGCCCCCATGCTGGCGGGGGCGTTCGTGCTGGGCCTGAGCACGCAGGGCGCGAAGATCGCCACGGACACCATCGTCCAGTCCTCCGTCGAGGACGGCTTCCGCGGCCGGGTCTTCTCCTTCTACGACGTCCTGTTCAACGTCGCCTTCGTCGGCGCCGCCGCGGTGGCCGCGCTGATACTGCCGCCGGACGGCCGCTCGGTGCCGCTGGTGGTAACGGTCGCCGTTATCTACGGAGTGATTGCTGTGGCTATGGCCCGCTTTGAGCGCCGGTAAGTGTCACATCAATGCCACAGAGCACCTCCTGACTACTGGTGTGTCAGTGGGGCCCGATAACTTACGTGAGTCTTATGCGCGCTCTGTTCGCGTCACTCACCCATGTTCCTAGGGGGACCCCCAAGTGACCACTCCGCCGCCCCAGGGCCAGAACCCGTTCGCTCAGGGCCAGAACCCTTACGCCCAGCAGCCCCAGGGCCAGGCCCCGTACCCGCAGCAGCCGGGCTTCCCGCAGCAGGGTGCGGCCCCGTACGCCCCGGTCCCGCCGGAGCAGCCCCGCCGCAAGCTCAGCTTCAAGACGATCAAGAACATCGTCATCGGCGTGGCCGTCGTCTCGGTCGTCGTCGGCGGCTTCATAGCCAGCCGGGACGACGCCAACACCGCCGCTGTGGGCGACTGCATGCACCGCGGCAGCACCGACGACAACAACCCGGACCTCGAGGTCGTGGAGTGCAGCTCCTCCGAGGCCGAGTACGAGGTGCTCGCCAAGATCGAGGGCTCGTTCAGCGGCCTGACGGCGGAGACGCAGTGCGAGTCCAAGGCGAAGGACTTCCAGTACGTCTACACCGAGTCCGGTGACGGCAGCGACTTCCTGCTCTGCCTGAAGGACTACAAGTAATAGGCAGTCAGCGAGAGGGGGCGGTGTTTCACGTGAAACACCGCCCCCTCTCGCATTCCCGGGGTCATGTTTCACGTGAAACATGACCCCGTTTCAGGCTCTCAGCCCTGCTGCTCGGCCCACCACTCCTTGAGTGCCGTCACCGCAGCGTCGCGCTCCATGGGGCCGTTCTCCAGGCGCAGCTCCAGCATGTGCTTGTAGGCGCTGCCGATCACCGGCCCCGGACCGACCCCGAGGATCTGCATGATGTCGTTGCCGTCGAGGTCCGGGCGGATCGCGTCGAGCTCCTCCTGCTCCTGGAGCTGGGCGATGCGCTCCTCCAGGCCGTCGTAGGCCCGGGAGAGGGCGGCGGCCTTGCGCTTGTTGCGGGTCGTGCAGTCCGAGCGGGTCAGCTTGTGCAGCCGGTCGAGCAGCGGGCCCGCGTCCCGCACATAACGGCGGACCGCGGAGTCCGTCCACTCCCCGGTGCCGTAGCCGTGGAAGCGCAGGTGGAGCTCGACCAGCCGGGAGACGTCCTTCACCAGCTCGTTGGAGTACTTCAGAGCCGTCATCCGCTTCTTGGTCATCTTCGCCCCGACCACCTCGTGGTGGTGGAAGGAGACCCGGCCGTCCTGCTCGAAGCGGCGCGTGCGCGGCTTACCGATGTCGTGCAGCAGCGCGGCCAGCCGGAGGGTCAGGTCGGGACCGTTCTCCTCCAGCGCCATCGCCTGCTCCAGGACGATCAGCGTGTGCTCGTAGACGTCCTTGTGACGGTGGTGCTCGTCGCTCTCCAGCCGCAGGGCCGGCAGCTCGGGCAGCACCCGCCCGCCGAGCCCGGTGTCCACGAGCAGCGTCAGACCCTTGCGAGGGTGTGCCGACAGGATCAGCTTGTTCAGCTCGTCCCGCACCCGCTCCGCCGAGACGATCTCGATGCGCTCGGCCATCTCCTTCATCGCCGTGACTACCTCGGGAGCCACCTCGAAGTCGAGCTGGGCCGCGAACCGTGCGGCCCGCATCATCCGCAGGGGGTCGTCGGAGAACGACTCCTCCGGGGTGCCCGGGGTGCGCAGCACCCGCGCCGCGAGGTCGTCGAGCCCTCCGTGCGGGTCGATGAACTCCTTCGCCGGCAGCGCGACGGCCATCGCGTTCACCGTGAAGTCGCGGCGGACCAGGTCCTCCTCGATGGAGTCGCCGTACGAGACCTCCGGCTTGCGGGAGGTCCGGTCGTACGCCTCGGACCGGTAGGTCGTGACCTCGATCTGGTAGCCGTCCTTCTGGGCGCCCACCGTGCCGAACGCGATCCCGACCTCCCAGACGGCGTCCGCCCACGGCCGCACGATCCTGAGGACGTCCTCGGGCCGGGCGTCGGTCGTGAAGTCCAGGTCGTTGCCGAGCCGGCCGAGCAGAGCGTCCCGGACCGACCCGCCGACCAGGGCCAGCGAGAACCCGGCCTCCTCGAAGCGGCGGGCGAGGTCGTCGGCGACCGGCGCGACCCGCAGCAGTTCACTCACCGCGCGGTGCTGCACCTGGCTCAGGACGTTGAGGTTGTCTTCGTTGGCGTTCGGCACAACAAAAGAGGGTACGTGGCCGGAACGGCCCCCAGCGCCTCCATTAAACGTGCACAAACCCGGTCCCCTTTATACGGGCACATACGGGACAGGCCACGGGGGTGGGCCGATCTTGTGGCGCAGTCCGCGGCACTTCCCCTCAGCGCGCATCGTTACCATGCGTGGACGCACATTCCGACGACCACTGACGACGACGAGGGACGGGCGAGCGCGTGGCCGAGGCGGCAGACTTCCAGGGGACCAGTGCCTCACCTGCCCGCCGGTGGCTGCGGCGCACCGGGGCACTGCTCGCCGGCGCCCCCCTGCTGGCGGGGCTCCTCCAGCTGCCCGCAGCGTCCCCCGCCCAGGCCGCCGAGACCGACGAGACGGTCGCCGTCGCTGTGGACTCGCTCACCCCGAGCATCCCCACGGACGGCGACACCCTGACCGTCTCCGGCACGGTGACCAACACGGGCAAGCAGGCCGTCAGCGACGCCCAGGTGGACCTGCGGGTGGGACAGGAGCTGACCACGCGCTCCGGCATCGACACCGCCGCCAAGGCCACCGGCTCACAGCCGGGCATCGACGGGCTGCCGGTGGGCGACAAGTACGTCGCGAAGTTCCCCAAGCTCACGCCGGGCGTCTCGGAGCCCTTCAGCATCTCCGTGCCGGTCGACGAACTCGATCTCGACGGCAACGGCATCTACCAGCTCGCCGTCTCCCTGTCCGGCGAGACCTCCGCACAGCCCTGGCCCCAGGTGCTCGGCGTCCAGCGGACCTTCCTGCCGTACCAGCCCGACGAGGCCGACACCCGAACGAAGACGACCGTGCTGTGGCCGCTGATCTCCACCGTCCACATGACGGCGCAGACGGGGTCGAACGAGTCGCAGACGCCGGTCTTCCGGGACAACGCCCTCGCCAAGGAGATCGCCCCGGGCGGCCGCCTGGAGCAGCTGGTCGCCCTCGGCAAGGACCTCGACGTCACCTGGGTGGTCGACCCGGACCTGCTGGCCTCCGTCGACGCCATGACCCGCAGCTACCGCATCCAGGGCGAGAACGGCACCACCACCGTCGGCACCCGTGCCGACCAGGATCTCGCCAGGCGGTGGCTCGCCGACGTGCAGGACGCGGTGGCGGACGACGAGGTCGTCGCCCTGCCCTTCGCCGACCCCGACCTGGCCTCCCTCGCCCACAACGGCACGAACGTCACCGGGTCCCTCGGGCACCTCAAGGAGGCGACCGACGTCGCCGCCGACACCGTCGACTCGATCCTGCACGTGGAGCCGACGACCGACTTCGCCTGGCCCGTGGACGGCGCCGTGGCCCCCTCGATCGTCAAGGTCGCCACGTCCGCCGGCGCGGACAAGGTGATCGCGCGCAGCGACAGCCTCCAGGAGACGGCCGGTCTGACCTATACGCCCTCGGCGGCCCGTCCCATTGGCGGCGGCACGACGGCCGTGGTCGCGGACGCCCGGCTGTCCACGGCGTTCCAGGGCGACATGACGAGGGCCTCCACCTCGACCCTCGCCGTGCAGCGTTTCCTGGCCCAGAGCCTGGCGCTGAACCTCCAGACGGACGACCAGCGCAGCATCGTGGTCGCCCCGCAGCGCATGCCGACGGCCGGGCAGGCCCGGGCGCTGGCGGAGGCGGTCACGGCCCTTCAGGACGGCGGCTGGACCGAGTTCCAGGACCTTACGACCACCGCCGCGGCCAAGCCGGACCCAGGTGCCACCACGAAGATCCCGTCGCGGTCCGCGTACCCCTCCGGTCTGCGCAAGCAGGAGCTGCAGCGGTCGGCCTTCGAGCAGATCGCGGCCACCCAGGACAAGCTCGACAGGTTCAAGGTGGTCCTCAGCGACGAGTCCCGGGTCGTGACCCCCTTCGGGCGGTCCATGAACCGCGAGATGTCCACGTCGTGGCGGGGCCGGGCCACCGAGGCGGCCGAGTACCGCGACGACATGGAGCGGTACCTGGAGTCCCTGGCCGAACAGGTCAGCCTCATCGAGAAGTCCGAGACCAAGCTCTCCGGGCGCAGCGCCACCATCCCGGTGACCGTGCAGAACAACCTGGTGCAGGGCGTCGACAACCTGGTCCTGCGGCTCACCTCGACCAGCCCGAGGCGCCTGAAGATCGGGGGCGCCACCTACGACGAGCAGCCGGTCGCGGTCTCGGGCGGACACAGCCAGACGGTGAAGTTCACCACCTCCGCCGAGGCCAACGGACAGGCCGAGGTGATCGCCCAGCTCTACACGGAGGACGGGCAGAAGTACGGCGACCCGGTCAGGTTCAACGTGAAGGTGACCGAGTTCACCGCCACGGTCATGCTGGTCATCGGCGGCGGCTTCCTCCTTCTCGTCCTCGCCGGCTTCCGGATGTACACGCAGCGCAAGCGGGCCGCCCGCGACGCGCGAAAGAGCGGACCCGACGGCCTCGGCGAGGCCGAGCAGGCGCCGGAGAACCCCGAGGGCGCCGAGGATCGTCCTACGGAGGAGTCCGGATCCGGTGCCGGGGCAGGCGCCCCGGAGCAGCCGAGTGACCTGACACCGGACACCCCAGCGGAAAGCGCCGACCCGTCCGGCACGGGTGAGAGAGTGGACCGTTGAGGATGTCGTGGCCGGTCGGCCCGGGACGATGAGGTGGGGTAACCATGAACGCGCCGTACGACGGTGACCGCGGCCAGGCCGCGGGCAGCTCGGGCTACCCCGAGGGCCCGCCGCCCGAGCACGGCCAGGTACCGCCGCAGCCCCCCGCGGACATGTACCTCCAGGACGCCTACGACCAGGACCCCTACCGGGCGCAGGACCTCTCGGCCCAGGACCCGGTCGCCGAGGCCCTCTACGACCGCGCCGCGCACCCCCCGCCGCCCCCCGGCACCTATCCTCAGCAGCCGCTCTACGCCCAGCCCCAGCAGTCGCCGTACGCCCCCGACCCGCACGTGTGGGCCCAGACCCCCGCCCCCGAGCCCGACGGCGCGACCCAGTACCTGCCGTACGGCGACGACCCGCGCACCACGCAGTACGTGGGCGTCGACGACCTGGTCACGCACTCCGCCGAGGAGCGGCAGGAGCCGGACGCCTTCGCGCACCTGTTCAGGGACCAGCAGCAGGGCGGCGCCCGCCAGCCCTACGAGCCTCCCTCGGTGCCGGGCCCCGCGGCGGCGCCCGGGCAGTACCAGCAGCCCCAGCAGGCCGCCGTGCCCGCGGCCGACGCGACCATGAACCTCGGCACCGCCCCCGTACCGCCGCCGGCCGCACCGGCACCCGCGGCCGCGGCTTCCCCGGCTCCGGCGAAGAAGGCCGGGAAGGCGGGCGGTTTGCTGAAGTCGAGCGCTGTGATGGCGGCGGGCACGATGGTGTCCCGGCTCACCGGCTTCATCCGCTCCGCGCTCATCGTCTCGGCGCTCGGCGTCGGTCTGCTCGGTGACACCTTCCAGGTCGCCTACCAGCTGCCCACGATGATCTACATCCTGACCGTGGGCGGCGGTCTCAACTCCGTCTTCGTGCCCCAGCTCGTGCGCGCGATGAAGGAGGACGAGGACGGCGGCGAGGCCTACGCCAACCGGCTGCTGACCCTCGTCATGGTGGCGCTCGGCGCGCTCACCGTGCTCTCGGTCCTCGCCGCGCCGCTGCTGATCCGGATGCTGTCCGACTCGGTCGCCAGCGACCCGGCGGCCAACGAGGTCGGCATCACCTTCGTCCAGTACTTCCTGCCCTCGATCTTCTTCATGGGCATCCACGTGGTGATGGGGCAGATCCTCAACGCCCGCGGGAAGTTCGGCGCGATGATGTGGACCCCGGTCCTCAACAACATCGTCATCATCGTGACCCTGGGCATGTTCATGTGGGTCTACGGCACCGCCGCCGACTCGGGCATGACGGTCACGAACATCCCGCCGGAGGGCCAGCGGCTGCTCGGCATCGGCGTCCTTCTGGGCCTGGTCGTCCAGGCGCTGGCGATGATCCCCTACCTGCGCGAGACCGGGTTCCGGCTGCGCCCGCGGTTCGACTGGAAGGGCCACGGCCTCGGCAAGGCCGTCACGCTCGCCAAGTGGACCGTGCTGTTCGTCCTCGCCAACCAGGCGGGCGCGATCGTCGTCTCCCAACTGTCCACGGCGGCGGGCACGGAATCGCCCGTCGACGGCACCGGCTTCGCCGCCTACGCCAACGCCCAGCTCATCTGGGGGCTCCCGCAGGCGATCATCACGGTCTCACTGATGGCCGCCCTGCTGCCGCGCCTGTCCCGCTCGGCTGCCGAGGACGACGCCGGGGCCGTTCGCGACGACATCTCGCAGGGCCTGCGCACGACGGCCGTCGCGATCGTGCCGATCGCCTTCGGTTTCCTCGCCCTCGGCATCCCGATGTGCACGCTGATCTTCGGCTCGTCGGGCACCAGCGAGGCCACCAACATGGGGTTCATGCTGATGGCCTTCGGCCTCGGCCTGGTCCCGTACTCCGTGCAGTACGTCGTCCTGCGCGCTTTCTACGCCTACGAGGACACGCGCACGCCCTTCTACAACACGGTCATCGTGGCGGGGGTCAACGCCGCTGCCTCCGCCGCGTGTTTCGTCGTTCTCCCGGCCCGCTGGGCCGTGGTCGGCATGGCCGCCTCGTACGGCCTCGCGTACGCGATCGGCGTGGGTGTCGCCTGGAGCCGTCTGCGCAAGCGGCTCGGCGGTGACCTCGACGGCGCCCGGGTCCTGCGGACGTACGCGAGGCTCTGCATCGCCTCGGTGCCCGCGGCTCTGCTCAGCGGCGCGGCCTGCTACGGCATCGGCAACGCCCTGGGGCAGGGCGTGGTCGGCTCGTTGGCCGCCCTGGTGGTCGGCGGAGCGGTCCTGCTCGGAATCTTCTTCGTGTTCGCCCGCAAGATGCGCATCGAGGAGCTGAACTCGCTGGTCGGGATGGTCCGCGGGCGTCTGGGGCGCTGAAGCGGGGGTACGCGCACAACCATCATCCGCCACCGTGTGTCGTGCATAGCGGCGGACTGTGGGCACAATTGGTCTCGGCGTCTCAGAGCGCGCAACGGATGGGGAGGCAGGAGCGACGGTGGCGGAACGGAGCACGGCTGCCGTCGACGTGGCAGACAACAGCGGCGACGAGTCGCTGACCGCACAGGCGGACCAGTCCACGTCCGACGGGGTGGTCAAGAATCGGGAGCGGGACACGGACACCGACGAGGCACAGGGGAGTGGCGGGACCGACGGTTCCGGGAAGGCCTCACCACCCGAACTGCACAGCGGCCACAAGCTCGCCAGACGCTACCGCCTCGAGGAGTGCGTTACCCGTCTGGACGGCTTCAGCAGCTGGCGGGCGGTGGACGAGAAGCTACGGCGTGCCGTGGGCGTCCACATTCTGCCCGCGGACCACACTCGGGCCCGCTCCGTGCTGGCCGCGGCCCGCTCCTCCGCGCTGCTCGGCGACCCCCGCTTCGTCCAGGTGCTCGACGCCGTCGAGGAGAACGACCTCGTCTACGTCGTCCACGAGTGGCTGCCCGACGCCACCGAGCTGACCACCCTGCTCTCCTCGGGCCCCCTGGAGCCGTACGACGGCTACCAGATGGTCTCCCAGGTCGCGGCAGCCATGGCCGCCGCGCACCGAGAGGGCCTCGCACATCTGCGGCTGAATCCCAACGCGGTGCTGCGAACGTCCTCCGGGCAGTGGCGGATCCGCGGACTCGCCGTCAACGCCGCGCTGCGCGGCATCAGTTCGGACACCCCGCAGCGCACCGACACCGAGGCGATCGGCGCCCTGCTGTACGCGGCGCTCACCCAGCGCTGGCCGTACGAAAGCGACGCCTACGGTCTCTCCGGGCTGCCCAAGGACGTGGGCCTGATCGCCCCCGACCAGGTGCGGGCCGGAGTGCACCGGGGCCTGTCCGAGCTGTCCATGCGCGCGCTCGCCAACGACGGCGCGACCGCCTCCCGCCACGAGTCCGCGTGCACCACGCCGGAGGAACTGGTGAAGGCGATCAGCGAGATGCCCCGCATCCGCCCGCCGGAGCCGACGTTCACCGCGCCCCCGGAGTATCAGCGCACGACGTACCAGCAGGGCACGTACGGCCGCCAGGCCCCGCACCCCGGTGCCACCCAGCCGGTGACGGTGCCGCCGCCCCCGCTCCAGAGCCGCACGGGCAGGGCGCTGAAGTGGGCCGTGTCGGCGCTTCTCATCGCCGCCCTGGGCCTGGGCAGCTGGCAGCTCGCGGACGCCCTGATGGACCAGGGAAAGTCCGACAACTCGAACCAGACGCAGACGACCGACGGGGACGACAAGAGCCCGAAGAAGCCGACGGTCGGCAAGCCGATCGCGATCCAGGAAGCCCACGACTTCGACCCGCAGGGCAGCGACGGCTCCGAGTACCCGGAGGACGTCTACAAGGTCTTCGACGACGACCCGAAGTCGTACTGGCAGACCAGCTATTACGAGGGCGCCAACTTCGGGAACCTGAAGCCCGGCGTCGGTGTCATCCTCGACCTCGGCAAGGCCCAGCAGGTCGGCAAGGTGACCGTCAGCTTCATGGGGAGCACCTCCGTCGATCTGCTCGCCGCCTCCGGCGACGCCGGCACGATGCCGACGTCCCTGGACGGCTACACCAAGGTCGCCGACGGCTCCGGCCAGACGGTGACGCTGAAGCCGGACGAGACACTCAAGTCCCGGTACCTGCTGGTATGGCTGACCGAGCTGCCGATACAGGCCGACGACGGCAAGTGGCGTGGCCGGGTGCTCGACGTCAAGGTCACCAGCTGAGGCTGCGAGGGAGGGGGTCCGATGGCAGACGGCACCGCATACGGCGACACGAGCGATCAGGACCTCCTGGCCCGCCATGTGGAGGGGGATCCCGACGCCTTCGCCGAGTTGGTACGCCGTCATCGTGACCGCCTCTGGGCCGTGGCCCTGCGCACCCTGGGCGATCGCGAGGAGGCCGCTGACGCCGTTCAGGACGCGTTGGTCTCCGCCTACCGGGCCGCCCACACCTTCCGTGGTCAGTCGGCCGTCACGACCTGGCTGCACCGGATCACGGTGAACGCCTGCCTGGACCGGGCCCGCAAGGCGGCCTCCCGCAAGACCTCTCCCGTCGACGACACCGAGCGGCTGGAGCAGCTCCTGGAGCCGCACGAGTCGGCCGCAGCGCCCGCAGAGCGCAAGGACCTGCACCGGCAGCTGCTGGAGGCCCTCGGCACCCTTCCGCCCGATCAGCGGGCCGCCCTCGTCTTGGTGGACATGCAGGGGTACCCCGTCGCCGAGGCCGCCCGCGTCCTCGACGTGCCCACCGGGACGGTCAAAAGCCGCTGCGCCCGGGGCAGGGCGAGACTGCTGCCCCTCCTCACCCATCTGCGGCCGGAAAAGGCCGGTGCCGGAAGAGCGGCGGGTCAGGAGCGGAACCACGAGGAGGGGACATCCGTCCCACCGGCAGCGGGACCGCATGCCGAGCGTCCGGGCGAGGCCGGGCCGAATGATTCAGCTGCTGTGAAGGGCGGAGGTGGGCGAGCGTGACGTCGACGACAGACACGGCCGGGCACCCGGAAGTCACCGAACTCTCCGACCTCAGCGAGGGCCTGTTGCCCACGACCCGGAGCACCGGCGTACGCCGGCACCTGGACCAGTGCGAGCTGTGCGCGGACGTCTACGCGTCGCTGGAGGAGATTCGTGGGCTGCTCGGAACACTGCCGGGTCCGCCGCGCATGCCCGCCGATGTCGCGGGACGGATCGACGCCGCCCTGGCCGCCGAGGCGCTGCTGAACGCCACGACTTCCAAGGAGGCCGCGGCCTCCAGTCCACAGAGCCTCGACGTCGGCACGCGTGTTTCACGTGAAACATCGGTCACCGCCGACCGTCCCGCGGGCCACGCCCGCACCTCGTCCTCCGGCCCCGGCCGCAAGGAACGCCGGCGGGGCGGACGCCGTCGCGTCGCCGTCCTCGGCACCGTCTTCACGGTTGCCGCCCTCGGACTCGGGTCCGCGCTGCTGGCGTCACTGAACGACGGCTCGTCCGACGAGGGGGGCGGTGGCCGGTCCACCGCCGCGGACACCTTCGCCGCGACCACACTGGAGAAGCAGGTCTCCGACCTGCTCGCCGAGTCGTCGACGGACGAGCGTCGCTCCCCCAACAGCAGCATGGGCGCTCAGTCCCATCCCCCCTCCAGGGAGCCCCACGTCTTCAAGCAGCCCACGGTCCCCGGCTGCGTCCAGAAAGGCATCGGGCGCGACGACCCCGCCCTCGCCACCGAGCAGGGCACGTATCAGGGCACCGACGCCCTGCTCGTGGTGCTGTCCGACGCCGACGACGCCGACAAGGTCACCGCCTACATCGTGGCCACGACCTGCGTGAGTGATCCATCCGTGGGCAAGGGCGAAGTCCTGCTGACCCACACCTACAGCCGCTGACCCACATCGGTAAGGCGTCGCCCCTTCGTGTGCCCGGACACAGCGGGAATGCGCGCCCCTTAGGATCCGTTGGGTGGGGTGAGAGCTCTGAGAAGGGCTCCCGCCGGACCTATGACGCAGTCCAGAGACGAGGAATCAAGCCGTGAGCGACGTCCGTAACGTGATCATCATCGGCTCCGGGCCCGCCGGCTACACGGCGGCGCTCTACACCGCGCGCGCGTCGCTGAAGCCGCTGGTGTTCGAAGGTGCCGTCACCGCCGGTGGCGCGCTGATGAACACCACCGAGGTCGAGAACTTCCCCGGCTTCCAGGACGGCATCATGGGCCCCGAGCTCATGGACAACATGCGCGGCCAGGCCGAGCGTTTCGGTGCCGAGCTGATTCCGGACGACATCGTCTCCGTCGACCTCACCGGCGAGATCAAGACCGTCACCGACACCGCGGGCACCGTTCACCGCGCCAAGGCCGTCATCGTCACCACCGGCTCCCAGCACCGCAAGCTCGGTCTGCCGAACGAGGACGCCCTGTCCGGCCGCGGTGTCTCCTGGTGCGCCACCTGTGACGGGTTCTTCTTCAAGGACCAGGACATCGCCGTGATCGGCGGCGGCGACACCGCGATGGAGGAGGCCACCTTCCTCTCGCGCTTCGCCAAGTCCGTGACGATCGTCCACCGCCGCGACACCCTGCGCGCCTCGAAGGCCATGCAGGAGCGCGCCTTCGCCGACCCGAAGATCAAGTTCGTGTGGGACAGCGAGGTCGCCGAGGTCCAGGGCGACCAGAAGCTCTCGGGTCTGAAGCTGCGCAACGTCAAGACGGGCGAGCTCTCCGACCTCGCGGTGACCGGCCTGTTCATCGCGATCGGCCACGACCCGCGCACCGAGCTCTTCAAGGGCCAGCTGGATCTGGACGAGGAGGGCTACCTCAAGGTGGACGCCCCCTCCACCCGTACCAACCTGACCGGCGTCTTCGGCGCCGGCGACGTGGTCGACCACACCTACCGCCAGGCGATCACCGCGGCCGGCACCGGCTGCTCCGCCGCCCTCGACGCGGAGCGTTTCCTCGCCGCCCTCGCGGACGAGGAGAAGGCCGAGCCCGAGAAGACCGCCGCCGTCTGACCTCCCACCCACCCGCCCCACGCACCAACCAGTTAAGGAGCCCGCCGTGGCCGGCACCCTGAAGAATGTGACCGACGACTCCTTCGAGCAGGACGTCATCAAGAGCGACAAGCCCGTCCTCGTGGACTTCTGGGCCGCCTGGTGCGGTCCGTGCCGCCAGATCGCGCCGTCTCTCGAGGCCATTGCCGCCGAGTACGGAGACAAGATCGAGATCGTCAAGCTGAACATCGACGAGAACCCGGGTACGGCCGCCAAGTACGGCGTCATGTCCATCCCGACGCTGAACGTCTACCAGAACGGCGAGGTCGCCAAGACCATCGTCGGTGCGAAGCCGAAGGCCGCGATCCTCCGCGACCTCGAGGACTTCATCGCCGAGTAGGCGTTGTTTCACGTGAAACACGAATGGGCCAACCCGCCGAGGGTTGGCCCATTCGCTTGTCCCGAGGGAGCAGCCACGCTCACAGCGGTCGCAGCGCGGGTTCCTTCTGCACGGCCCCCAACAGACGGTCCAGTGCCATCTCCACGTCTTCCTTCCAGGACAGCGTCGTCCGCAGCTCCAGCCTCAGCCGCGGATAGGTCGGGTGCGGTCGTACCGTCTTGAAGCCCACCGCCAGCAGGTGGTCGGCCGGGAGCACACACGCGGGCTCCTTCCAGCGCGCGTCCCCGAACGCCTCGATGGCCTTGAAGCCCCGGCGCAGCAGATCCTTGGCGACCGTCTGGACCATCACCCGCCCCAGCCCTTGCCCCTGGTACCCCGGCAGGATGAACGCCGTCATCAACTGCACGGCGTCGGGCGAGACCGGGCTCGTGGGAAACGCGGTGGAACGAGGAACGTAGGCCGGAGGCGCGTAGAGCACGAAACCCACCGGGACGTCGTCGACGTAGACGACCCGTCCGCAGGATCCCCAGTCCAGCAGAACGGCGGAGATCCACCCCTCCTTCTCGAGCGCCGAGGTGCCGGCGGCTACCGCTGCTTCGCCACTGACGGGATCCAGCTCCCAGAAGACACACGAGCGGCAACGCTGGGGAAGGTCCTGAAGGTTGTCCAGCGTGAGCGGTACGAGCCGACGCCCCATGAAGGCTGATCCTCGCTTCCCTCGCCCGCTGCGTCACGGGCGGCTGTCAGAGCGCTCCTTTCCCTGAGCAGGCTGCCGACGAATCCGCCGACCGCGCCCAGGCCCAGGCCCGCGCTCACCAGTCCGGTCCGGCTCACCGTTCGCATGGCCCCTGCCTCCCCTAAGAGGTGCCGCCAGGTGGATGCGCCATACCCGATCGCATCGTATCGACGATGCGATTACCTCGATACCGCCAGAAAGCAAAGGGCGGGCCGTGTTCCGGTACTCACCGGACACGGCCCGCCCTTCATCCGCCGACCACGGCACTAGGCTTCCGAGATCAGTCCTCGGTGTCCTCCGCGCCGTCCTCCATCAGGCTCTTCTGAAGAGCCAGCCGCTCGCCCGGGGCGAGCGTGTTGAGGATCCGCTCAAGGTCGTCCGGCGAGGCGAACTCGACGGTGATCTTGCCCTTCTTCTGGCCGAGCTCGACCTTCACCCGCGTCTCGAAGCGATCCGAGAGCCGGGTCGCGAGGTCGGTCAGCGCCGGGGAAACCCGGGCACCGGCCCGCGGCCCCTTGGACCTCGGGGCCTTCTGGACCCGGGAGCCCATCAAGGTGACGATCTCCTCGATGGACCGGACGGACAGGCCCTCGGCCACGACTCGGTGAGCCAGCCGCTCCTGCTCCTCCGGGTCCTCCACGGAGAGCAGCGCTCGCGCGTGTCCGGCGGAGAGCACGCCCGCCGCCACCCGGTTCTGGACCCTCGGCGAAAGCTTCAGCAGCCGCAGCGTGTTGGAGACCTGCGGACGGGACCGGCCGATGCGGTCCGCCAGCTGGTCGTGGGTGCAGTTGAAGTCCTTCAGCAACTGGTCGTAGGCGGCGGCCTCTTCCAGCGGGTTCAGCTGGGCGCGGTGCAGGTTCTCCAGCAGGGCGTCCAGGAGGAGCTTCTCGTCGTCCGTGGCCCTCACGATCGCCGGGATGGCCGTCAGGCCCGCCTCGCGGCACGCCCGCCAGCGGCGCTCACCCATGATGAGCTCGTACTGGCCCCCACCCACCTGCCGTACGACGACCGGCTGGAGGAGACCGACCTCCTTGATGGAGGTGATGAGCTCCTGCAGCGCGTCCTCGTCGAACACCTCACGCGGCTGGCGCGGGTTCGGCGTGATGTCGTCCAGGGGGATCTCGGCGAAGTGGGCGCCCATCGGAGGCGCGGGCGCCTCCGCGATGCCGTTGACGACCGGCTCCTCGGTTTCACGGGAAACCGGCGGGAGGGCGGCCACCTTAGCGGCGGCGACTCCCCGATCACCGGTCAGTACCGGGACGGCCGCCGGAGAGGTGGGGGCGGGGCTTCCCGCCGTGGCCTGCTCCGCCGGTCCGGGGATCAGCGCGCCGAGACCACGGCCCAAACCAATTCTCCGTCGGTCGCTCACTGGATCCCCTCCACCATGCTCGGGTCGCTCTGGGCGCCGATATGGGCGTGCGTCGCGTCGTAGCGAACGCCGACACCCCTCAGCGCGATTTCTCGTGCCGCCTCAAGATAGGACAGGGCACCGCTGGATCCGGGATCGTAGGTCAGCACCGTCTGTCCATAACTCGGCGCCTCGGAGATACGGACCGAGCGGGGGATGCTCGTCCGCAGCACCTCCTCGCCGAAGTGACTGCGCACCTCGTCCGCGACCTGGGACGCCAGGCGGGTCCGGCCGTCGTACATGGTGAGCAGGATCGTCGATACATGCAGCGTGGGGTTGAGGTGCCCCCGCACCAGGTCGACATTGCGCAGTAGTTGGCCCAGGCCCTCCAGCGCGTAGTACTCGCACTGGATCGGGATCAAAACCTCCTGCCCGGCCACCAGCGCGTTGACCGTCAGCAGGCCGAGCGAGGGCGGGCAGTCGATGAGGATGTAGTCCAGCGGCTGCTCGTAGGCCTGGATGGCCCGCTGCAGCCGGCTCTCGCGGGCCACCAGGGACACCAGCTCGATCTCCGCACCGGCGAGGTCGATCGTGGCGGGGGCGCAGAAGAGGCCCTCCACATCAGGGACCGGCTGGACGACTTCGGCGAGCGGCCTGCTCTCGACCAACACGTCGTAGATCGACGGAACTTCCGCGTGATGGTCGATACCCAGGGCGGTGGACGCGTTGCCCTGGGGGTCGAGGTCGATCACCAGGACGCGGGCACCGTGCAGAGCCAGTGAGGCGGCCAGGTTGACGGTCGTCGTCGTCTTGCCGACGCCGCCCTTCTGGTTGGCGACCACGATGAACCGGGTCTGCTCGGGTCGTGGGAGACCCTCACCGGCACGGCCCAGAGCCTCTACCGCCAGTTGGGCGGCACGACCGATGGGAGTGTCGTCCATCGGGGGCGGTGTTTCACGTGAAACATCCTCCCCCATCGACTCGGTACGGGGACCGGGGACCGGATCGGTCATCGGTCCCGCGATGTTGGCGTCGGACCGCAAGGATTCACTCTCCTCGACTACAGGCTCGCAATGAACAGAGCCTCCCATGTCTTCGGGGTCGTGAACCAGTGAGCCCTGGTCTTCTGTGGAGAATTCCACCTCTGTGGACAACTCCGTTACCTCTCCGAGTGACCCGAGAGGCTTCCGGTCGCGGGGTTCGGCCGCGGCGCGGCCCCGGCTGATGATGCCGTGCAGCAGTGAGCGACGTTTCACGTGAAACACGATGCACAGCAGCACAGGCCGATCTGTCGCCGACACTCCGGCATGCGTAGGTTAGGCAGCTTGTGTGGAGTACGTCTCGTCCTCAGGACGGATCAGCACCGCCGGGACAGAATCAGCACCGCCGGACAGGATCAGCGACGCCGACGCGCTCGCCCTGTCCGGGCCGCCTTCGCCCGCTTCGCCGCGAAGCGGACGCCGCCGGGGCTCTCCCCGACCTCGACCCGCACGACCGTGGACAGCGGATCCACCACGCCCTCACCCACATGCAGGACGGATGTCCCCACCGCACCGAGCTTGCTCAGCGCCGTGGCGGCGCTCTTCAGCTCCTCCTCGGCGGTGTCGCCCTTGAGGGCGAGCATCTCGCCGTAGGGACGCAGCAGCGGGATGCCCCAGGTGGCCAGCCGGTCCAGCGGAGCCACGGCCCGAGCCGTCACCACGTGCACCGGCTGGAGCTTGCCCATGACCTCCTCGGCCCGGCCCCGCACGACGGTCACATGATCCAGGCCCAGCAGCTCGACCACCTCGGTCAGGAAGGTCGTCCGGCGCAGCAGCGGTTCCAGCAGCGTGATCTTCAGGTCCTCCCGGACCAGGGCCAGCGGAATGCCGGGCAGCCCCGCCCCGGAGCCGACGTCGCACACCGTCACCCCCTCGGGCACGACCTCCGAGAGCACGGCGCAGTTCAGCAGATGCCGCTCCCACAGCCGGGGCACCTCACGCGGCCCGATCAGACCGCGCTGCACGCCCGCCTCCGCGAGCAGCTCCGCGTATCGGACCGCGTCCGCGAAGCGATCACCGAACACCGCACGCGCCTGCTCGGGCGCGGGGGGAAGCTCCGCTGCCTCCGTCACGGGGGACCGTCCTTCCGTACCGCGCCGGCGCACTCGGGCGCCGGCACCAGAACCACCAGAACTATCAGGCTGACAAAGTTCGGCCCCGCCTGCCGGGCAGACGGGGCCGGAGGAACCTACGGACCGATCAGGCGGGCAGCACGACGACGAAGCGCTGCGGCTCCTCGCCCTCGGACTCGCTGCGCAGACCCGCGGCCTTGACCGCGTCGTGGACGACCTTGCGCTCGAAGGGCGTCATCGGCTTCAGCTTCACCGGCTCGCCGGTGTTCTTCACGTCGGCCGCCGCCTTGGCGCCCAGCTCGGAGAGCTCGGCGCGCTTGTTGGCGCGGTAGCCGGCGATGTCCAGCATCAGTCGGCTGCGGTCGCCGGTCTCCCGGTGCACGGCCAGGCGCGTGAGCTCCTGGAGTGCCTCCAGCACCTCACCGTCGCGGCCGACCAGCTTCTGCAGGTCGCGGCCGCCCGTGTCGCTGATGATCGAGACAGCGGCGCGGTCGGCCTCGACGTCCATGTCGATGTCGCCGTCGAGATCGGCGATGTCGAGCAGACCCTCGAGGTAGTCCGCCGCGATCTCGCCCTCCTGCTCCAGGCGGGTCAGGGTGTCTGCACCCTCGGCAGCGGCGGAGGTGGTGCCTTCCGTCACGGGATGGACTCCTTCTTACTTCTTGGACGGGGACTTGGGCCGCTGCGGACCCTTGCGCTGTCCGGACTGGGCCTTGCTGCGGGCGCCGGACCCGGGCTTCTGGGCCTGCTTGGCGGTGGAGGGCTTGGCGTCCTCGGGGGCGTCGGACTTGGTCAGCGACGTCTTGGTCTCGGGCTCACCGCCCGCCGCCTTGGCCCCGCCGGACTGGCGCTGGGACTTACTCTGCCGCTTGGGCTGCTGGCGCTTCGGCGCCGCCGTGGGCGTACCGTCCTCGGTCGCGACCGCGACGGGCGTCTCGCTCTTCACCACGGTGCCGTCGGTCTGCGCGGCGAGACCCGCCTTGTTCAGGCCGTTGATGAACTTGCGCTCGTACTCGTTGCGGTCGCGGCCCTTGGCGACGATCGCCTTGATGATGTTGCGCTCACCGCGTCGGCGGACCTTGCCGTGGTGCGTGACGTGCTTGCTCAGGCGCTCCAGGTACGCGGCCTGGGCCTTGGAGCCCGGGGTCGGGTTGTTGCGGATGACGTACATCTGCTGACCCATGGTCCACACGTTGGTGGTCAGCCAGTAGACGAGGACACCGACCGGGAAGTTGATGCCGAAGACGGCGAACATGACCGGGAAGATGTACATCAGCATCTTCTGCTGCTGCATGAACGGCGTCTTCACCGTGGTGTCGACGTTCTTCGTCATCAGCTGGCGCTGCGTGTAGAACTGCGACGCCGACATGAGGATGATCATGATCGCGGTGACGACACGGACGTCGGTGATCGTGGAGCCGAGCGCCTCGACCTTGGACGCGCTGTCCGTGAACTTCGACGCGAGCGGCGCGCCGAAGATGTGCGCCTGCTGCGCGCTCTCCAGCAGCCGGTCGTTGATGACGCCGACCTTCTCGTTGTTCGCGATGCTGTTGAGCACGTGGTACAGGGCGAAGAAGAACGGCGACTGCGCCAGGATGGGAAGACACGAGGAGAGCGGGTTGGTGCCCGTCTCCTTGTAGAGCTTCATCATCTCTTCGGACTGGCGCTGCTTGTCGTTCTTGTAGCGCTCCTGGATCTTCTTCATCTCGGGCTGCAGCGTCTGCATGGCCCGGGTCGCCTTGATCTGCTTCACGAAGAGCGGGATCAGGCAGATACGGATCAGGATCACCAAGGACACGATGGACAGGCCCCAGGCCCACCCTGTGTCATCGCCGAAGATGGCGCCGTACACCGTGTGGAACTGGACGATGACCCAGGAGACAGGTGTCGTGATGAAGCTGAAGAGGCTGGCAATCGTGTCCACTAATCATGCTCCTTGGGCATGGGACGGGGTCTCTGCGGCCGGGCTCGAAGAAGCTTGGTCTTCGGTGGCCGTTTCGGCGGCGGAGGTCCCGCCCTTGCGTGCGCGCCATGCGCCTCGCAACATCTCGTGCCACCGCGGGCGCTTGCGCGGCGGGACATGGTCCACACCGCCCAGCGACCACGGATTGCAGCGCAGGATGCGCCAGGCCGTGAGCGCCGTGCCCTTGATCGCACCGTGCCGGTCGATGGCCGTGTAGCCGTAGTGGGAACACGACGGGTAGTACTTGCACACCGGCCCGAGCAGCGGGCTGATGGTCCACTGGTAGATCTTGATCAGAGCCAGCAGCGGGTACTTCATCGCGCGCCCCCTCCCAGCAGCCGCTGCAGAGCGGCATCCAGGTCTCGGGCCAGCTGTGCATGGTCGGCGTCACCCGCACCGGGCAGCGCTCGTACGACTACCAGGCTACCGGGGGGAAAGACGTCGACTCGATCGCGCACCAGATGGCGAAGCCTGCGCTTCACCTTGTTGCGCACGACCGCACCGCCGACGGCCTTGCTGACGACGAAACCCGCACGCGTCGGGGGAGCGCTCTCCCCAGGCGCGTGCGGGTCCGTGGCACCGCTACGAAGGTGGACGACGAGGGTCGGGCGCCCGGCCCGGCGGCCTCGTCGTACCGCGGTCGCGAAGTCCTCGCGCCGCCTCAGCCGGTTCTCGGTGGGCAGCACGACGTCATGACCTGACCGGAATCAGGCGGACAGGCTGGCGCGACCCTTGGCACGACGGTTCGCGAGAATCGCGCGGCCGGCACGGGTACGCATCCGCAGGCGGAAGCCGTGGGTCTTCGCGCGACGACGGTTGTTCGGCTGGAAGGTGCGCTTGCTCACTCGGGGGCTCCAGAAATCAAATCGGTGGTGGCGGGTGCCGTCCTGGCTGTCACCGTGCGCCCACGAGTAGCTCGCGTTACGCCCGAGTGCACCGCTTCCCGATCACCGGTTCACCCCCGCCGTGGCGGGGACGTGATCTTGTGCCCATCGGAGGCAGGCGGCAGCAGCCATCGACAACTCGACCTGGTTACGGTACGCGGGGCTACGCCATCCGGTCAAACCAGGGGTCACCGGGAGACACTATCCACAGCCTGGGGACAACAACTTGAACCGCACCCGTCGCCCTGACTACCGTGGCTGAACTCCGATTCGCCCGTCCCACCCGATTTGAATCCCGACCCGTCCCACAATCACACGTTCGTGGGACCCGTGAGAGAGCGTGCCCTGTGGCTGACGTACCTGCCGATCTTGCCGCAGTGTGGCCACGAGTACTCGAGCAGCTCCTCGGCGAGGGTCGCGGCCAGGGTGTCGAGGCGAAGGACGAACACTGGATCCGCCGCTGCCAGCCGCTCGCGCTGGTCGCGGACACCGCCCTGCTCGCCGTCCCGAACGAGTTCGCGAAGGGCGTACTGGAGGGCCGTCTCGCCCCGATCGTCAGCGAGACCCTGAGCCGCGAGTGCGGCCGCCCCATCCGCATCGCGATCACCGTCGACGACTCCGCGGGCGAGGCCCCGGCCCCGCCGACGCCCCCCGCCCGCCCCCAGCCGCGGTACGAGGAGCCCGAACTCCCCTCCGGCCAGTACGAGGGCTACGGCCGCCATCGCGGCGCCGACGGCGACGCCTACCCCTCCCGGTCCGACCAGGGCGACCAGCTCCCCACGGCCCGGCCCGCTTACCCGGGCGAGTACCAGCGCCCCGAGCCCGGCGCCTGGCCGCGCCCGCAGCAGGACGAGTACAGCTGGCAGCAGCAGCGCCTGGGCTTCCCCGAGCGCGACCCGTACGCCACCCCGTCCTCCCAGGACTCCTACGGCCAGGACGGCTACGGCCAGCCGCAGCAGGACTACCGCCCGCAGCCGATGGACCGCCCGCCCTACGACGGCCAGCGCTCCGAGTACGACGGCCCCCGCGGCGACTACGACGCCAAGCGCCCCGACTACGACAAGCCGCGCGGCGACTACGACCAGGGCCGGCCCGACTACGACCAGCGCGACGCCCGCCGGGAGCTGCCCGAGCCGGGCACCGGCCACGGCCCCGCCCACCGCGGCCCCGTCGGCTCCTCGCTGCCCACCTCCAGCGGCGCCCCCGGCCCGCTGGCCGCGCAGCCCGCGCCGGCCACCGGTCCCGGCGAGCCGACCGCGCGCCTGAACCCGAAGTACCTCTTCGACACCTTCGTCATCGGGGCGTCGAACCGTTTCGCCCACGCGGCGGCGGTCGCCGTCGCCGAGGCGCCCGCGAAGGCCTACAACCCCCTCTTCATCTATGGGGAGTCCGGGCTCGGCAAGACGCACCTGCTGCACGCGATCGGGCATTACGCGCGAAGCCTGTATCCCGGCACGCGCGTGCGCTACGTGAGCTCCGAGGAGTTCACCAACGAGTTCATCAACTCCATCCGCGACGGCAAGGGCGACAGCTTCCGCAAGCGGTACCGCGAGATGGACATCCTGCTCGTCGACGACATCCAGTTCCTCGCGGACAAGGAGTCGACGCAGGAGGAGTTCTTCCACACCTTCAACACGCTCCACAACGCCAACAAGCAGATCGTGCTCTCCAGCGACCGGCCGCCCAAGCAGCTGGTCACGCTGGAGGACCGGCTGCGCAACCGGTTCGAGTGGGGACTGATCACCGACGTCCAGCCGCCCGAGCTGGAGACGCGGATCGCCATCCTGCGCAAGAAGGCGGTGCAGGAGCAGCTGAACGCCCCGCCGGAGGTGCTGGAGTTCATCGCCTCCCGGATCTCGCGGAACATCCGGGAGCTGGAGGGCGCGCTGATCCGCGTGACCGCGTTCGCCTCGCTCAACCGGCAGCCGGTGGACCTGGGCCTGACGGAGATCGTCCTGAAGGACCTGATCCCGGGCGGCGAGGACTCGGCGCCGGAGATCACCTCCACGGCCATCATGAGCGCCACCGCCGACTACTTCGGCCTCACGGTCGAGGACCTGTGCGGCACTTCGCGCGGGCGCGCGCTGGTGACGGCCCGCCAGATCGCCATGTATCTGTGCCGGGAACTGACGGACCTCTCCCTGCCGAAGATCGGCGCCCTCTTCGGCGGCCGCGACCACACCACGGTCATGCACGCGGACCGCAAGATCCGCAATCTGATGGCCGAGCGGCGCTCCATCTACAACCAGGTCACCGAGCTCACCAACCGCATCAAGAACGGCTGACAGCCGCCTCGATACGGCGTCCAGGGCGCCCTCCGGAGCAGATCCGGGGGGCGCCCTTCGCTGTGCCGGCGCGGTACAGGCCCTCCGCCGACACGGCGCCGACGCCGCCCGGTGTTCGATTACTCGCCGGGTTACGGCCACTCTCCACAGATTCGGGGACTTTCTTCCGTCCACATCCTGGGGACTGTGGAGTTGTCCAGATCGTCGTCCACAGCTGTGCGGTTGACAGACCATCAGCCCAGCTCAGCCGGTTGTGGATTCGTGGACGAAGGATCTCCACAGACTGTGGACAACGAGATGGTCCACAGGCTGTGCATCGAGTTGTCCACCGGCAACCCACAGGATGAGGCCGGTTGTCCCCAGCGATCGGCAGCTTCTCCACATGACTGTCCACTGTTCGGCAACGCGACGCGCCTTCTCACCGAGTCGAGTGAAAGGCGTCACACGAAGGTGCCGGGTTGCCCTGTGGGAAAGGTGGGTAAAGCTGGGGACGGCGCTGGGGAGAACTCGCCCCGGCCTGTGCACGGGGTGTGCAGAACTTTCTGTTCTCCACAGAAGCACCCGGTTGTCCACCGGCTCCGCCCACAGGGGCAGTGGACAAAATTCCCGCTCTGAGCTGGGCAAACGTGGTTATCCACGGTTTCCACAGGCCCTACTACTACTCCCAACTAGAGAGAGCGGGGAATTCGTTTCGAAGGGGGTCCTGTGCACAACTCGCCGTCCGGCGCCCGGCTGCCCCTCGTCACGACTTGACCCCGAGGGGCACCTACTGTCAGTGCCGTGCGTCAGACTGTTCCCCGGTGTCCTTCCCGTCACAGGAACCGATGACACGGGGACCGGCGACACCGAGACAGACGACGTAGCCAGGCAGGGCGAGAAGCGCCGGCAACAGCAGGAGGCGGCAACAGTGAAGATCCGGGTGGAACGCGACGTACTCGCGGAGGCCGTGGCCTGGGCGGCGCGCAGCCTCCCGGCCCGTCCGCCGGCGCCTGTCCTCGCCGGCCTGCTGCTGAAGGCCGAGGACGGTCAGCTGAGCCTGTCCGGCTTCGACTACGAGGTCTCCGCGCGGGTCTCGGTGGACGCCGAGGTCGAGGAGGAGGGCACGGTCCTCGTCTCCGGCCGGCTCCTCGCCGACATCTGCCGTGCGCTGCCGAACCGGCCGGTGGAGATTTCCACAGACGGTGTACGGGCGAGCGTGGTCTGCGGCTCCTCGCGATTCACACTCCACACCCTGCCTGTGGAGGAGTACCCGGCGCTGCCGCAGATGCCGTCGGCGACCGGCACGGTCCCCGGTGAGGTCTTCGCCTCGGCCGCTTCCCAGGTGGCCATCGCGGCGGGCCGTGACGACACGCTGCCGGTGCTGACCGGTGTGCGCATCGAGATCGAGGGCGACCGGGTCACGCTGGCCTCCACCGACCGGTACCGCTTCGCGGTCCGTGAGTTCCTGTGGAAGCCGGAGAACCCGGACGCGTCCGCGGTGGCCCTGGTCCCCGCGAAGACGCTCCTCGACACGGCCAAGGCGCTGACCAGCGGTGACAGTGTGACGCTCGCGCTGTCCGGCTCCGGCTCGGGCGAGGGCCTGATCGGTTTCGAGGGCGCGGGCCGGCGGACCACCACCCGGCTGCTGGAGGGCGACCTCCCGAAGTACCGGACGCTGTTCCCGACCGAGTTCAACTCCGTCGCGGTGATCGAGACGGCACCCTTCGTGGAGGCCGTGAAGCGTGTGGCGCTGGTGGCCGAGCGGAACACCCCGGTGCGGCTGAGCTTCGAGCAGGGCGTGCTGATCCTGGAGGCCGGGTCGAGCGACGACGCACAGGCTGTGGAAAGGGTCGACGCGCAGCTCGAGGGCGACGACATCTCGATCGCCTTCAACCCGACCTTCCTGCTGGACGGGCTCAGCGCGATCGACTCCCCGGTGGCGCAGCTGTCGTTCACGACGTCCACCAAGCCGGCGCTGCTGTCCGGCAAGCCGGCGCTGGATGCCGAGGCCGATGAGGCGTACAAGTACCTGATCATGCCGGTCCGTCTGAGCGGCTGACCTGCGTCAGGGCCGGTCAGAGGGTGGGCTCGGTGGGCTGGGTCATCTGAGCGGCTATGCCCACAGTTGTGCGTGAGAGTCCGGGTTTAGGCTCGGACGTAGGTACGAAGGTGCCACTCACGCCACAGCAACCTAAGGAACAACTGATGGAGCTCGGTCTCGTCGGCCTCGGCAAGATGGGCGGCAACATGCGCGAGCGGATCCGCCGCGCGGGCCACACCGTCGTCGGATACGACCGCAACCCTGACCTCGCGGATGTCCACAGCCTGGAAGAGCTTGTGGGCAAGCTCAAGGGCCCGCGCGTGGTCTGGGTGATGGTCCCGGCGGGTGCGCCGACCCAGTCGACCGTCGACGAACTGGCCGAGCTCCTGGAGCCCGGTGACGTCGTCGTGGACGGCGGCAACTCGCGCTGGACGGACGACGAGAAGCACGCCGAGGAGCTGGCCGCCAAGGGCATCGGCTTCGTCGACTGCGGTGTCTCCGGCGGCGTCTGGGGCCTGGAGAACGGCTACGCGCTGATGTACGGCGGCGACGCGGAGAACGTCGCCAAGGTGCAGCCGATCTTCGACGCGCTCAAGCCCGAGGGCGACTTCGGCTCGGTGCACGCCGGCAAGGTCGGCGCGGGCCACTTCGCGAAGATGGTCCACAACGGCATCGAGTACGCGATGATGCAGGCCTACGCCGAGGGCTGGGAGCTGCTGGAGAAGGTCGACTCCGTCACCGACGTGCGCGAGGTCTTCCGCTCCTGGCAGGAGGGCACGGTCATCCGCTCCTGGCTGCTGGACCTCGCGGTCAACGCCCTCGACGAGGACGAGCACCTGGAGAAGCTGCGCGGTTATGCACAGGACTCCGGCGAGGGCCGCTGGACTGTGGAAGCCGCCATCGACAACGCCGTGCCGCTGCCCGCGATCACGGCCTCCCTGTTCGCGCGGTTCGCCTCGCGGCAGGAGGACTCTCCGCAGATGAAGATGATCGCCGCGCTGCGGAACCAGTTCGGCGGCCACGCGGTCGAGAAGAAGTAACACCAGCACCACACGAGACCGGGGGAGGTCGGCGCACCACCATGCACGTCACGCATCTGTCGCTGGCCGACTTCCGCTCGTACGCCCGGGTCGAAGTTCCGCTCGACCCGGGCGTCACCGCGTTCGTGGGCCCGAACGGCCAGGGCAAGACCAACCTCGTCGAGGCCGTCGGCTATCTCGCCACCCTCGGCAGCCACCGCGTCGCCTCCGACGCGCCGCTGGTCCGGATGGGCGCCGAGCGCGCGATCATCCGGGCCCAGGTCCGGCAGGGCGAGCGGCAGCAGCTGGTGGAGCTGGAGCTGAACCCGGGCCGGGCGAACCGCGCCCGGATCAACAGGTCCTCGCAGGTCAGGCCCCGGGACATCCTCGGGATCGTGCGGACGGTCCTGTTCGCGCCGGAGGATCTGGCCCTGGTCAAGGGAGACCCCGGTGAGCGCCGCCGTTTCCTGGACGAGCTGATCACCGCGCGCTCCCCGCGCATGGCCGGGGTGCGCTCTGACTACGACCGGGTCCTCAAGCAACGCAACACCCTGCTCAAGACGGCCGCGCTCGCCCGGCGGCACGGCGGCCGCTCCATGGACCTGTCCACCCTCGACGTCTGGGACCAGCACCTCGCCCGCGCGGGCGCCGAACTGCTCGCCCAGCGCCTCGACCTGATCGCCGCGCTCCAGCCGCTGGCGGACAAGGCGTACGAGCAACTGGCCCCCGGCGGCGGTCCGCTGGCGCTGGAGTACAAGCCGTCCGCGCCCGGCGAGGCGCACACGCGCGAGGATCTGTACGAGCAGGTGATGGCCGCGCTCGCGGAGTCCCGCAAGCAGGAGATCGAGCGGGGCGTCACCCTCGTAGGACCCCATCGGGACGATCTGCTGCTCAAGCTCGGGCAGTTGCCCGCCAAGGGGTACGCCTCGCACGGCGAGTCCTGGTCCTACGCGCTCGCGCTCCGGCTGGCCTCCTACGACCTGCTGCGCGCCGAGGGCAATGAGCCGGTGCTCGTCCTGGACGACGTCTTCGCCGAGCTGGACACCCGGCGCCGGGAGCGGCTGGCCGAGCTGGTCGCGCCCGGGGAGCAGGTGCTGGTGACGGCGGCGGTCGACGACGACGTGCCGCATGTGCTGGCGGGGGCGCGGTACGGCGTGGCCGAGGGGACGGTGGAGCGCGTATGACCGCCGAGGAGCCCAAGAAGTCCGCCGAGCCTTCCGGTGTCGACCTCGCGCGCGTGGCGCTGCGGGCGGCCAAGGAACAGGCACGCGCGCGGGGTGACGCGCAGGCGCAGAAGAAGCAGGCGCGCCGCGGTGGCGGTCTGCGCTCCGGCGCGCGCGCCGACGGCCGCGACCCCATGGCGCTCGGCGCCGCCATCAACCGGCTGATCACCGAGCGCGGCTGGGAGACGCCGGCCGCGGTGGGCGGTGTGATGGGCCGCTGGCCGCAGATCGTGGGGCCGGATCTGGCCAAGCACTGTGTGCCGGTCACGTACGACGAGGACGAGCGGGTGCTGGTCGTGCGGTGCGACTCGACGGCGTGGGCGACGAATCTGCGGCTGCTCGCCCCGCAGTTGGTGGCCCGCCTGAACGAGGATCTCGGGCACGGCACGGTGAAGGCGATCAAGGTTTTGGGCCCCGGCGGCCCCGAGCGCCGCTACGGCCCCTTGCGCGCCCCGGGCAGCACCGGTCCCGGTGACACCTACGGGTGACGTACATCACGTATTGGCATGTCGGAGCGGTCCCGTCGTACTCCTGGGCGCGGCGGTGGATCCCGGCGCGCGGCCTACCTGACTCCCAAGTAGCAAAGGGTTGACCCCCAGAAGCGCTGAGTGCCGCTGTGAGCCTCTTGGAGCCCCGCTCCGCATATGGGGAGTCGGGCGGGACCGGTTCAGGGCGGCACATGCGGACTCAGGTACCGGCAAACCCCCATCACTGTCGGTGCTACCGGTAGACTGGAAGCTAATCCCGCCCCAAACGTGGGGACCGTCCGGGAAAAGCTGAGCAACGCTGATCAAGGCTTACCAACGCAACATGCCGCAGCCGCTCCGGCAACCGCCGACGAGCCCGGCTCGTGCTGTGCCAGAAAGGGCGCTTCGTGGCCGATTCCGGCAACCCCAACGAGAACATCCCGTCCACCGACGCCGGCGAGAACGGCGCTGTGACCTCGTCGACCGGCGAGGCCACAGCTTCGTACGACGCCAGCGCCATCACCGTCCTCGAAGGCCTGGACGCGGTCCGCAAGCGCCCCGGTATGTACATCGGCTCCACCGGCGAGCGCGGTCTGCACCACCTCGTCTACGAGGTGGTCGACAACTCGGTCGACGAGGCGCTGGCCGGGCACGCGGACACCATCGACGTGACGATCCTGGCCGACGGCGGCGTACGGGTCGTCGACAACGGCCGCGGCATCCCGGTCGGCATCGTGCCCTCCGAGGGCAAGCCCGCCGTCGAGGTCGTGCTGACGGTGCTGCACGCGGGCGGCAAGTTCGGCGGCGGCGGCTACGCGGTCTCCGGCGGTCTGCACGGCGTGGGCGTCTCCGTCGTCAACGCCCTGTCGAGCAAGGTCTCCGTCGAGGTCAGGACGGACGGTCACCGCTGGACGCAGGACTACAAGATGGGCGTCCCCACGGCGCCGCTCGCCCAGCACGAGGCCATCGAGGAGACCGGCACCTCGGTCACCTTCTGGGCCGACGGCGACATCTTCGAGACCACCGACTACTCCTTCGAGACGCTCTCTCGGCGCTTCCAGGAGATGGCGTTCCTCAACAAGGGTTTGACGATCAAACTCACTGACGAGCGCGAGTCGGCGAAGGCCACGTCCGGGGCGGACGAGGCGGGCGCCGACGAGAAGGCCGAGGTCAAGCACGTCACGTACCACTACGAAGGCGGCATCGTCGACTTCGTGAAGTACCTCAACTCCCGCAAGGGGGACGCGGTGCACCCCTCGGTCATCGACCTCGAGGCCGAGGACAAGGACAAGGCCCTGTCCCTCGAAGTCGCCATGCAGTGGAACAGCGGCTACAGCGAGGGCGTGTACTCCTTCGCCAACATCATCCACACGCACGAGGGCGGTACCCACGAAGAGGGCTTCCGCGCCGCGCTCACCAACCTGATCAACAAGTACGCGCGCGACAAGAAGCTGCTGCGCGAGAAGGACGACAACCTCACGGGTGACGACATCCGCGAGGGTCTGACGGCGATCATCTCGGTGAAGCTGAGCGAGCCGCAGTTCGAGGGCCAGACGAAGACCAAGCTGGGCAACACGGAGGCCAAGACCTTCGTGCAGAAGGCGGTCTACGAGCACCTCAACGACTGGCTGGACCGCAACCCGGTCGAGGCCGCCGACATCGTCCGCAAGGGCATCCAGGCGGCCACCGCGCGCGTGGCGGCCCGCAAGGCGCGGGACCTGACCCGCCGCAAGGGCCTGCTGGAGTCGGCGTCGCTGCCGGGCAAGCTCTCGGACTGCCAGTCGAACGACCCGACCAAGTGCGAGATCTTCATCGTCGAGGGTGACTCCGCCGGCGGCTCGGCCAAGTCCGGCCGCAACCCGCAGTACCAGGCGATCCTCCCGATCCGAGGCAAGATCCTCAACGTCGAGAAGGCGCGGATCGACAAGATCCTGCAGAACCAGGAGATCCAGGCGCTGATCTCGGCCTTCGGCACGGGTGTGCACGAGGACTTCGACATCGAGAAGCTCCGCTATCACAAGATCATCCTGATGGCGGACGCCGACGTCGACGGCCAGCACATCAACACCCTGCTGCTGACCTTCCTGTTCCGCTTCATGCGGCCGCTGGTCGAGGCCGGGCACGTGTTCCTGTCGCGTCCGCCGCTGTACAAGCTCAAGTGGGGCCGGGACGACGTCGAGTACGCCTACTCGGACCGCGAGCGCGACGCGCTGATCGAGATGGGCCGCCAGCGCGGCAAGCGCGTGCGCGAGGACTCCATCCAGCGCTTCAAGGGTCTCGGTGAGATGAACGCCGAGGAGCTGCGCGTGACGACCATGGACCAGGAGCACCGCGTCCTCGGCCAGGTCACCCTCGACGACGCCGCCCAGGCCGACGACCTGTTCTCGGTCCTCATGGGCGAGGACGTCGAGGCCCGCCGCGCCTTCATCCAGCGCAACGCCAAGGACGTCCGCTTCCTCGACATCTGAGTCGGTCTCAGCTGACCGCACCAGGAAGGATCTTCACCAGCAATGGCCGACGAGAACACCCCAGTCACCCCTGAAGAGGGCGGCGAACTCGCGATGCGCATCGAGCCCGTCGGGCTCGAGACGGAGATGCAGCGCTCGTACCTCGACTACGCGATGTCCGTCATCGTCTCGCGCGCGCTGCCGGACGTGCGGGACGGTCTCAAGCCCGTCCACCGCCGTGTCCTGTACGCCATGTACGACGGGGGCTACCGCCCCGAGCGCGGCTTCTACAAGTGCGCCCGCGTCGTCGGCGACGTCATGGGCAACTACCACCCCCACGGCGACTCCTCGATCTACGACGCCCTGGTGCGCCTCGCCCAGCCGTGGTCGATGCGCATGCCGCTCGTGGACTCCAACGGCAACTTCGGCTCGCCGGGCAACGACCCGGCGGCGGCCATGCGCTACACCGAGTGCAAGATGGCGCCGCTGTCGATGGAGATGGTGCGTGACATCGACGAGGAGACCGTCGACTTCACGGACAACTACGACGGCCGCTCCCAGGAGCCGACCGTCCTGCCCGCCCGCTTCCCCAACCTGCTGATCAACGGCTCGGCGGGCATCGCGGTCGGTATGGCGACGAACATCCCGCCGCACAACCTCCGCGAGGTCGCGGCCGGCGCCCAGTGGTACCTGGAGAACCCGGAGGCCTCGCACGAGGAGCTGCTGGACGCCCTCATCGAGCGCATCAAGGGCCCGGACTTCCCGACGGGCGCGCTGGTCGTCGGTCGCAAGGGCATCGAGGAGGCGTACCGCACGGGCCGCGGCTCGATCACCATGCGGGCGGTCGTCGAGGTCGAGGAGATCCAGAACCGCCAGTGCCTGGTGGTCACCGAGCTGCCCTACCAGGTCAACCCGGACAACCTCGCGCAGAAGATCGCCGACCTGGTGAAGGACGGCAAGATCGGTGGCATCGCGGACGTCCGCGACGAGACGTCGAGCCGCACCGGCCAGCGTCTGGTCATCGTCCTGAAGCGGGACGCGGTCGCCAAGGTCGTGCTGAACAACCTGTACAAGCACACCGACCTGCAGACGAACTTCGGCGCCAACATGCTGGCGCTGGTGGACGGCGTGCCGCGCACGCTCTCCCTGGACGCGTTCATCCGGCACTGGGTGACGCACCAGATCGAGGTCATCGTCCGCCGTACGCGCTTCCGCCTGCGCAAGGCCGAGGAGCGGGCGCACATCCTGCGCGGCCTGCTGAAGGCCCTGGACGCCATCGACGAGGTCATCGCGCTGATCCGGGCCAGTGACACGGTCGAGATCGCGCGCACGGGCCTGATGGAGCTCCTGCAGATCGACGAGATCCAGGCCAACGCCATCCTCGAGATGCAGCTGCGCCGACTGGCCGCCCTGGAGCGCCAGAAGATCATCCAGGAGCACGACGAACTCCAGGCGAAGATCACCGAGTACAACGCGATCCTCGCCTCCCCGGTCCGCCAGCGCGGCATCGTCAGCGAGGAGCTCGCCGCGATCGTCGAGAAGTACGGCGACGACCGCAAGACGATGCTGGTGCCCTACGACGGCGACATGTCCATCGAGGACCTCATCGCCGAAGAGGACATCGTGGTCACCGTCACCCGCGGCGGCTACGTCAAGCGCACCAAGACGGACGACTACCGGGCGCAGAAGCGCGGCGGCAAGGGTGTCCGCGGGGCGAAGCTGAAGGAAGACGACATCGTCGACCACTTCTTCGTCTCGACGACCCACCACTGGCTGCTGTTCTTCACCAACAAGGGCCGGGTCTACCGGGCGAAGGCGTACGAGCTCCCGGACGCGGGGCGTGACGCGCGCGGGCAGCACGTGGCGAACCTGCTGGCCTTCCAGCCGGACGAGGCCATCGCCGAGATCCTCGCGATCCGCGACTACGAGGCGGTGCCCTACCTCGTGCTCGCCACCAAGGCGGGTCTGGTGAAGAAGACGCCTCTGAAGGATTACGATTCGCCGCGCTCCGGCGGTGTCATCGCGATCAACCTTCGTGAGACGGCGGACGGTTCCGACGACGAACTGATCGGTGCCGAGCTGGTCTCGGCCGAGGATGATCTGCTGCTGATCAGCAAGAAGGCCCAGTCGATCAGGTTCACCGCCACGGACGACGCGCTGCGGCCCATGGGCCGTGCCACCTCGGGTGTGAAGGGCATGAGTTTCCGCGAGGGGGACGAGCTGCTCTCGATGAATGTTGTTCGACCCGGTACGTTCGTGTTCACTGCAACCGACGGCGGGTACGCGAAGCGGACTCCCGTCGACGAGTACCGCGTCCAGGGGCGCGGCGGCCTCGGTATCAAGGCCGCCAAGATCGTTGAGGACCGTGGATCGCTCGTCGGTGCGCTGGTGGTCGAGGAGACGGACGAGATCCTCGCCATCACGCTGTCCGGCGGCGTGATTCGTACGCGAGTCAACGGGGTCAGGGAGACGGGCCGTGACACCATGGGCGTCCAACTGATCAATCTGGGCAAGCGCGATGCCGTGGTCGGCATCGCACGTAACGCCGAAGCGGGGCGCGAGGCGGAGGAGGTCGACGGCGACGTCGCCGACGACGAGACCGCCGAGACCGCCGGCACGGACGAGGGTGAGGCGCCCTCGGCCGAGTAGCACGAGGAGTGAGTCACGTGAGCGGAGCCACGGGCGCCGGATCGACCGGTACCTCTACGGGTACGGAGACGGACGGCGGCGGCCGTGGCTCCGCCGCGCAGACCAGTGACTCGCCCTCACCCGACACGCATGGATCCCAGGGGGGAACTGTGACGGACACCCGAGGCCCGCAGGCCCAGCAGTACGCGGGCGGCCCGGCCCCGGCGAACCAGCAGCAGCCGGCGCAACCGGCGCCCACGGCTTCGCCGCTGCCCGGCGAGCGACAGCCGCAGCCCTCCTCCGGGCCCTACCACCCGCCGCAGGCGTACCCGGCGGCGGCCGCGCCGAGCGGCGCGGTGCGCAGGCCGCGCACGGGGGCGCGCACGGTGCCGCGGACCCGTAAGGCGCGGCTGCGGGTGGCCAAGGCCGACCCGTGGTCGGTGATGAAGGTCAGCTTCCTGCTGTCCATCGCGCTCGGCATCTGCACGATCGTCGCGTCGGCGGTGCTGTGGATGGTCATGGACGCCATGGGCGTCTTCTCCACGGTCGGCGGCACGATCTCGGAGGCGACCGGCTCCAACGAGTCGAACGGCTTCGACCTCCAGTCGTTCCTGTCCCTGCCGAACGTCCTGATGTTCACGGCGATCATCGCGGTCATCGACGTCGTCCTCGCGACGGCCCTCGCCACGCTCGGCGCGTTCATCTACAACCTCTCCGCCGGCTTCGTGGGCGGTGTCGAACTGACGCTGGCCGAAGACGAGTGAGCGCCTGTTCAAACCTCTCCTGACGGTTCCCCGACAACCGATTTTGGGACTGCGCACCACGTGCGCTAATCTTCAGGAGTCAGCGCGCGGGACACACCCCGCAAAGCGCGGCGGGGCTATAGCTCAGTTGGTTAGAGCGCATCCCTGATAAGGATGAGGCCACAGGTTCAAATCCTGTTAGCCCCACCACCCACATGACCCCCGGTCCACCAGGACCGGGGGTCATGTGCGTTGCTGGTCGATCGAAAGGGGTGCGAAAGCGCCCGATCGCTGGCGACGGGGGATGCACCAGCGATCGGGCTGTGGCCAACAGTAACAAGGCTGGTTGAACGGCGGGAGGCAGCCGTTCGGGACCGGGTGGGCTATGTGAGCGGGATCACGTTCCTGGTCAGTGGTCGCACGGGGGGTCGTAGGAGAGGCGGGGCAGGTACTCGTCCCACTTCTCCTCGGTCAGGACGCCCCGGGTGGTGGCGCAGATCCGGCGGACGGCACGGTCGACGTCGAGGTGCCACAGGCGGACGGTGTCGGTGCCGCTGGAGACCCCGAGCATCTGGCTCTTGGGGCTGAAGGACAGGAAGTTGCCCGTCTTGGCGTTGGGGCTCATCGACTGACCGATGGGGGCGGCTTCCGCGGGCGCGGAGACGTTCCACAGGTGGACCGTGTTGTCGTTGCCGCCGCTGGCGAGGGTGCGGCCGTCCTGGCTGAAGGTGAGGGAGACGACCGCCTCGGTGTGGCCGGTCAGCGTGGCCACCGGCTCGCTCACCGCCGCGGGGTCCGTCACGTCCCACAGGCGCACCGAGTCGTCGTCGCTGCCGCTGGCGAGGGTTCTGCCGTCCGGGCTGAAGGCGACCATGTTCACGGGACCCTCGTGGGCGGCGAGCGAGCCGCCCCGCGCGGTCGTCCGCCCGGGGTCCGCGGTGTTCCACAGGCGGATCGTGCCGTCCGCGCTGCCACTGGCGAGGGTGGCGCCGTCCGAGGAGAAGGCGAGGGTGTTGACGTAGCCGCGGTGGCCGGTGAGGGGGGCGCCGTACGGGGTCGGGCGGGAGGGGTCCGAGACGTCCCACAGCTGGAGGGTGCGGTCGTCGTAGGCGGTTGCCAGGGTGCGGCCGTCGGGGCTGAAGGCCAGCGCGTCCGGGCCCATGAAGCGGGTGCGCAGGGTCAGGGGCGGGCCGTGGGAGACCGGGCGGGTGGGGTCGGAGACGTCCCACAGGTACACCGAGCGGTTGCCGGTCAGCACCGCGAGGGTGCGGCCGTCGGGCGCGAACTGCAGGGAGCGCTGGCCGCCGTCGTCGGGCATGAACGGCTTGTTCAGCGCCATCGGGCGGTCGGGGGTGCGCACGTCCCACAGCCGTACGCTGCCGTCCCGGGCGGCCGTGGCGAGGACCCGTCCGTCGGGGCGGAAGGCTCCGCTGCGGCCGAACATGTCGGACGTGGGGATCGACCACAGCCGCACCTTGCTGTCGCCGCTGCCCGTGGCCAGGGTTCTGCCGTCCGGGCTGAAGCCCAGGGCGTACATCTCGCCGCTGCTGCCCGCGAGTGGCTCGCCCACTCGGGAGGGGTACGCCGGGTCGCTGACGTTCCACAGGCTCGCGGTGCTGTCGGCGCTGGCCGCGGCGAGGGTGGCGCCGTCCGGGCTGAAGGCCACCGACCAGATGGGCCCGGTGTGGCCGGTCAGGGGTGGACCGAGCGCGGACGCGTCCCCGGGGTCCGCCACGTTCCACAGCCGTACGGTGTCGTCGGCGGCGCCGCTGGCGAGGGTGCGCCCGTCGGGGCTGAAGGCGACGGAGTGCACCAGGTCGGTGTGGCCGGTCAGACGGCTGTCGTAGGGCTTCGGGCGGCGCGGGTCGGCCACGTTCCACAGGTGGATCGTGTCGTCGTCGCCGCCCGCGGCCAGGGTGTCGCCGTCCGGGCTGAACGCCACCGAGCGGACGGCGGCGCCGGCACCGGTCAGGGTGCTGACGGTCCTCGGCCGGTCCGGCCCCGAGACGTCCCACAGGCGGACGGTGCGGTCCTCGCTGGCGGAGGCCAGGGTACGCCCGTCGGGACTGAACGCGACCAGGTAGACGGTGCCCTCGTGCCCCGTCATCGGGGTGCGCAGCGGCTTGGGGTGTCCCGGGTCCGTCACGTCCCACAGGCGGATCGTGCCGTCGTCCGCCGCGCTGGCGAGGGTCCGGCCGTCCGGGCTGAACACCGCGCTGCTCACCCAGCTCGTATGGCCGATCAGGGGCTTGCCCAGGGGCTTCGGGCGGCCTCGGTCCGACACGTCCCACAGCCGGACCGTGCGGTCGTAGCTGGCCGTCGCCAGGAGCTTGCCGTCGGGGCTGAAGGAGGTGAGGTAGACGGCGCCGGTGTGGCCGAGGAGGGGGGTGGCCAACGGGGCGTTCACGATGGACACCAGCCGGTTGTTGGTGCCCTCGTCGCCCGGGCGCAGCCGGTGCGCGACCAGGTCCAGCTGGGCCGACAGCGACGGGTCGGTGTACTGGACGCGGTCGGCCTCGGCGACCACCTGCTCGAACACGGCGTCATTGCGCTGTTGCCAGGCCACCACCGCCGAACCGACGGCCACCAGGGCCAGCACCATCAGCGCCGCCACCGCGCCCCGCCGGATCCACTGGGAGCGCCGACGCAGTCGTACGGAGGCGGCCAGGAACTCCACCGCGCTGCGGGTCAGGAGGGTGTCCCCGGCCGACTTGGCCCAGCTGTCCGCCTGGTCCAGCCGGGAGCCCCGGTAGAGCAGGGAGGAGTCGCGGTGGGAGTCCTCCCAGGAGCGGCCGTCCTCCTCCAGACGCTGGCGCAGCAGGTTGCCGCCCCGGTCCTCGTCGATCCACTCCCGCAGCCTCGGCCAGGCGTGCAGCAGGGCCTCGTGGGTGATCTCCACGGTCTCCGCGTCGAGGGTGACCAGACGGGCGCGGACCAGCGCCTCGAGGGACTCCTCCGTCTTGTCGGGATCCGTCGACTCCGCCGCCAGCTGCCGCCGGGTGCCGCGCCTGCGGGTGGCCTGGGTGTCCTCGCCGAGGCGCACCAGGCGGAGCAGCAGCAGCCGGGCCGCGGTCCGGGCCGCCGGGTCCAGGCTGGACCAGGCCCGTTCGGCGGTCGCCGCGACGGCTCCTTGGATGCCGCCGGCGGCCCGGTAGCCGGCCAGGGTCAGCCGCCCCGACTTGCGGCGCTGCCAGGTGGCCAGCAGGGCGTGCGAGAGCAGCGGGAGCACACCCGCGTCATGGGCGCCGCGCGGGCCGTCGGCGCTGACCTCCCGGACGATGAGCTCGGCGAGCCCGGGCTCCAGCTCCAGACCGACGGCCTTGGCCGGCCCGGTCACCGCCTCCCGCAGTTCGGCGGCGGTCAGGGGGCCGAGGACCATGTGCCGGTGCTGGAGCGCGTCGGCGAGTTCGGGGTAGCCGAGGCACTGTTCGTAGAAGTCGGCGCGGATGCCGAGGACGACGAGCGCGGGGGCCGGGGTGCCGTCGGTCGCGGGGGTGGCGGCGGCGTGCAGGAGCTGGATGAAGGCGTCCCGGTCGCGCTCCTCGGCGCAGAGCGTGAAGGCCTCCTCGAACTGGTCGACGATGACGACCAGCGGGGCGGCCGAGGACGCTGCCGTGAAGGCCTCACGGACGGCGGCCCCGAACTCCGGGCTGCCGGGCGCCTCCTCGGGGCGCGATGTTTCACGTGAAACACCAGGCAGCCCCGGAACCCGACGGCTCAGCTCCCCCAGCGGATCCGCTCCCGGGACGAGTTGGAGCACCTCCCCGCCCGCCTCCCGTAACGCGGGCACGAGGCCGGCGTGGAGCAGGGAGGACTTCCCGGCCCCCGAGGCGCCCACGAGCATCAGCAGTCCGCCGGTCCGCTCCGCGGCCCGGAGATGGGCGACGAGCGCGTCCGTGCTGCGCTCCCGGCCGAAGAACCAGCGGGCGTCCTCCTGCCGGTAGGAGGCGAGGCCCCGGTACGGACAGACGGTCTCCATGGCCGGCGCCTCGGAGGCGGGCTCCTCGGCGACGACCGGATCGGCCACGGCCCGCTCCCACAGGAGCTGCCACTGGGTCATGTCGTACAGGCCGGGCGAGACCGCCGCCGCCCGTGCGCGCCGCGCCTGCGGGATGAGGACCTGGAGGACGGCGGCCAGGGCGGCGAACTGCGCCGGTACGTTCTTCGCGCGCCGCCAGTCGCTGATGCGCTGCGCGGACACCCGTACCGGACGCCCTCGTTCGTCCACGCGCTGGAGTTGGGCGACCGCCTCGGACACCCGCTTCAGGGGCGGGTTGCCGGCCTCCCGGTACAGCAGCGCAAGGCGTTCCGCGAAGGCTGTGCGTGCCCCTGAGTCGGAACTCAAGGCGTCCACCCCTTACTTCACCCGCACCTGGACGTCCGGACCGGAAAACTCACTTTATACGGCTGACCTGCGAGGAAGCCCAGGGTTGAAAACCGGAACCTCCTCGGAACGGGCCCCAACTGGCAGGATCACACCGCGTAGCCAGTCAACCGCGCGTCGTCCGGGGAGGCTGCCCGCGTCAGCCGCCTTCGCCGCAGTGACGGAACGTCTACCCCGTCCGCGAGCCTTCCCGACCACCCCGACTTCGGTCCCCGCCACGGTGTGGGACCGACACCGGCGCGTCGTTTGGCACCGGTCCCCGCGAGGGGAGGGACCGGTGCCGAACGACGCGGCACTCGGGTGCCGACGCCTCCCGCTTCTTGCCGCTGCCCCCGTCCCGCCGTACCTTCGTATCTGACGAACCGTCAGATATGCGGTGGGAGGCAGCCGGCGTGGACGGCACCAGGGAACTGCCCAAGGTCATCAGCGTGGACGATCACGTGATCGAGCCCGCGCACCTCTTCGAGACCTGGCTCCCGGCCAAGTACCGGGACAAAGGCCCCAAACCCTTCACCGCCGGGATCGGTGAGCTCGCATACGTCGGCGGGAAGTACCGGTTCACCACCGATCCGGACGGACAGATCACCGACTGGTGGGAGTACGAGGGCGAGTTCTTCCCGTACAAGCGGATCATCGCGGCGGTCGGGTTCTCCCGGGACGAGATGACGCTCGACGGCATCACCCGGGAGCAGATGCGGCGGGGCTGCTGGGACCCCAAGGCGCGCCTGGAGGACATGGAGATGAACCATGTCGAGGCCTCGCTCTGCTTCCCCACCTTTCCCCGCTTCTGTGGACAGACCTTCGCGGAGGCCAAGGACAAGGAGGTCGGGCTGGCCTGTGTGCGCGCCTACAACGACTGGATGGTCGAGGAGTGGTGCGGCGACAGCGGCGGCCGGCTCATCCCGCTGTGTCTGATCCCGCTGTGGGACATCGACCTGGCGGTCGCGGAGATCCACCGCAACGCCGCCCGCGGGGTGCGCGCGGTGACGTTCAGCGAGATCCCGACCTATCTCGGGCTGCCCTCGATTCACTCCGGCTACTGGGACCCCTTCTTCGCGGCCTGCGAGGAGACCGGGACGGTCGTGAACATGCACATCGGGTCCTCCTCGCAGATGCCGGCCGCCTCCCCGGACGCGCCGCCCGCCGTGCAGGCCTCGCTGAGCTTCAACAACGCCATGGCGTCGATGATGGACTTCCTCTTCTCCGGGGTGCTGGTGAAGTTCCCGCGGCTGAAACTCGCCTACAGCGAGGGACAGATGGGCTGGATCCCGTACGCCCTCGAACGCGCGGACGACGTGTGGGAGGAGCACCGGGCGTGGGGCGGGGTGAAGGACCTGATTCCGGAACCGCCGTCGACGTATTACTACCGGCAGATCTTCTGCTGCTTCTTCCGGGACAGGCACGGCATCGAGGCGATCGACACGGTGGGGGTGGACAACGCCACCTTCGAGACGGACTACCCGCACGTCGACTCGACCTGGCCGCACACCAAGCAGGTCGCGGCCGAGCATGTGGCGGGTCTGTCCGACGAGGTGACGTACAAGCTGCTGCGCGGGAACGCGATCCGGATGCTGGATCTGCCCTTCGACCGCTGATTGGCGGCCCCGCGGCCGGGGCAGGCACCCGGTGAGAGACGGGAGTGCGGATGTCGAAGGTCTCCGTGGATCCGGAGCTGTGTTACGGCTCCGGCGAGTGCGTGTACCGGGTGCCGTCCGTGTTCACCGTGGCGGACGGGTTCGGGGCCGTCATCGCCGGGCGGGAGGACCGCGGGGACGATCAGGAGGTGCGGGAGGCGGCGGAGCTGTGTCCGTCGCAGGCGATCGTGCTCGGCGGCCCGTAGGTCCAGCCGGTGGCGGCCAGCGCCCGTGCCCGGGCCTCCGCCACGGCCATCCGCGCCGCCCGCTCCGCCGGATCGACGTGCGAGGCCTGGCCCGTGGCCTGCCCCTCCCACTTCCGGTACAGCAGCCCGGCCTCCGCGGTGAACCAGCCCCGGCTCACGGCGTTCAGCGCCAGCAGCAGCCCGGTGTCCTCGGACGCGGGCAGCGCCATCCAGCCGCCGAGCGCGAGCAGCAGGTCCCGGCGGACGCAGAGCGTGGCCGGATGCACCTGGGCGAGGAAGTCGTGCGCCCGCCAGTGCTCGAGCACCGCGCCCCGCTCGACGGGACCGTCGCCGGGGTCGCCGGGGAAGCCCACGGTGGAGCCGTCGGACAGCAGGTCCAACGCCCGGGAAGTCGTCCAGCCGATGCCGGGATCGCCCTCCAGAACGGCCAGATCGCGGGCGAGCGCGCCGGGCGTCAGCCGGTCGTCGGCGTCCAGCACCTTCACGTACGGCCCGTCGGCGTGCGCCAGCGCGATGGTCCGGGCGACCCCGGGACCACCGGAGCGGCCCTGCCGGAAGGTGACGCGGGCGTCGTCGGGGACGTACGGCGCCACGGCGTCGGTCGTGCCGTCCTCCTGGACCAGCCAGTGCCACTCCCAGCCGTCCGGCAGTTCCTGCGCGCACAGCGACGCGTGGGCGTCCGGGAGGAAGCGGGCCGAGGGGCCGTGGACAGCGGTCACGATGATGATGCGCCGGCGCACGGCGGCCCTCACCACCTTTCCAGCTCGGTGGTGAACAGCAGTTCGGTACGGTCGCCGGGGAGCGTCACCCGGGAGACCTCCACGACACGGTCCCTGATGTCGTACGACGTCTTGCGCAGCACCAGCACCGGGCTGCCGGCGGGCAGTTCCAGTTCCCGCGCCTCCTCGGGCGTCGGGGGACGGGCCGTGACGCGTTCCTCGACGCGGGCCACCTCGACGCCCACGGTGTGAAGTTGGTGCTGGGTGCCGCCTGGCCACGGCTCGTTGGCCGGGTCCAGCAGGTCGGGGTTGGCCGCGATCAGGTCGTGCGGCAGAAAGCTGGTGACCAGGCCGAACGGGGCGCTCTCGGTGGCCCGGCGGGTGCGGTAGACGCGTCGCAGGAGCGGGGTGCCGAGGGGGACGCCGAACGCCTCCGCGAGGTCGGCGGGGGCCTCGATCTCGTCGTACTCGGCGTGGAAGGTCAGATCGGAGCAGTCCAGGCCGGTGTCGTGCTCGGTGGCACCGAGACCGGTCCGCTCGGCGCACGGGCGGCGCACCCGGTTCTTCTCCCACTGATGGCGCCGACTGTCGCGGACGGCGGGCGAGCGAGGCATGGGCCCAGGCTACGACGAGGCCCGGCCACTCTTCCGGGTGGCCGGGCCTGGTGAGGCGTACGCAAGTTCGCCGGATGGACAGGGAGGATGGAGCGAGCGAAGGCTCTGTCAGCGCTGAAGCGGGATGAGGGTGTCCTCGGCCGTGGGCGCGGCGGTGTCGCAGTCGGCGGGCGTGGCCTGGTCCGCCTCGGTGTCCTCGACCGGGCGGTGGCGGCAGCTCGGTGTCTTGCCGTGGGCCTCGGCGCGGATGCGCTGCTTCATCGTGGGGGGCAGTGACCTGGCGTAGGCCCAGGCCCAGTGGGACATCGCCGGCGCCGTGAACTCCGTGGCGCTCTCGCTGCCGGTCTCACGAGCCGACTCGCTGTGCGGTACGGCCGCGGCGGCGGTCGTGGTGACGAGTCCGAGCGCCGTGCACAGCGCGAGGAAGGCGGTGACGATGGCGGTCCACAGCTTCATGACCTTGTTCCGGGCCATGGCCCCTCACTTTCAGGTTGGGCGATTTGCGTACTTTCCTCATGATGTGTATGGGGGCCGCGAAGTGGTGGACCTACGCCGGTGGCGCGTCGATGTTCAGATGAACACCACCCGGATGGGTCCAAGCACCCCGAAAAGTGGAGAAGAGGGCTCAAAGTAACCGTCTGTAGGGGTGTGATCACCCTCAGATCGGAGTGGTGTTCTCCGCTTCTACTGCGGGCCGCGGGCGCTGAGTTGAGGGCCCCGCACAGGTCACCGATCGATATCGGTCGGTGTGTATAGTCGGGCGCCAGAGGTCCCCTACGTCAAGGAAAGACGAGGTCGCGCGGTGAAGAAGCTTCTCCTGGTCGCACTGGCCGCCATCGGCGGGCTCCTCGTGTACCGCCAGATCCAGGCGGATCGCGCCGAGCAGGATCTGTGGACGGAGGCGACTGACTCCGTGCCCACGGGTTCGTGACAACCTGATCTGAGAACAGACCCCGGCCGTGGTTGCGGTCGGGGTTTTGTGTTGTTGGGCGGGCGGGGCGCGGCCCGGGTGGGCAGGATGGGGCACGTTCCGGGCCCGGCGATGGCAGGGCTCGCGATGTCGAGGGCCTGATGGCTGGGGCCGCGAGGACGAGGGCCTGACGACGGGGCCCGGCGAGGGCAGGGGGCGGTGCGTGATGGGGCGGCGTGCGGTGTGCCGCGTGGCGGTGGCGGGGGCGGTGCTGTGGACGGCCGTCGCCGGGACCGGTGGACCGTCCGCGGTTGCGGCGGGGACGCCGACGCCGTATGGCTTCTCACCGGACGCCACGACCGTCCCCGGCGTGGCCGGAACCGCGGACGCCACCCGTCTGGAGTCCGGGCGGACCTTCCGCAGTTCGCTCCCGGTGAGCGAGAAGGTCTACTACCGCCTCGAACTCGACGCCACCTCCAGTGCGTACGTCTCCGCCACCGCGGTTCCCCCGGCCGACGCCGTCGTCTCCGCCTCGGACGGGGTCCGGGTGTCCGTGCAGGACGCCGACGGGCGCCCCTGCGGCTCGGAGACGGAGAACTTCGGCGGCGGCAGCAGCGCGCGGCCGATCACCGCCGTGGGGATGCGCGAGCCGTCCGCGTCCCGTTCGCGGTGCGCGGAGGCGGGCACGTACTACGTGGTCGTCGAGCGGGTCGGCACCACGGCTCCGGAGGATGTCGCCTGGGACCTGGAACTCGCCACGTTCTCCGAGCCTCCCCTGGCGAAGGCGGCCGCGACCACGGCCCCCGAGGCCTGGAACTCCGCCGCTCCCCGGCCGCTGCCGGGCGAGGCCGTACGGCGGCCCGGTGGAGCGGGGTTCTCCTCGGCCGTCCCCGTCGGGCAGGGCGTCTGGCGCTCCGACCTCCCGCCCGGGCAGACCGTCTTCTACAAGGTGCCGGTCGGCTGGGGAGAGCAGGTCTACGCCACCGCTGAGCTGGCCGGTTCCGCCGCGGGCTCCCGGGTGGTGGTGGGCGCGCTGGAGCTGTCGCTGCACAACCCGGTGCGCGCCCCGCTCGACGACGTGAGCCTCAACTACACCGGCAGCCAGCGGTCCGAGTCGCTGGAACCGCTGCCGCCCGTGGCGTACGCCAACCGGTACGGCGGCACCGACCGGGTCGCGGGGATGCGATTCGGGGGCTCCTACTACCTGGTGGCGCATCTGTCCGCGCAGGTGGCCGAGCGGTTCGGGGACGGCCCGTTCGAGGTGACGCTGCGGATCCGGATCGAGGGTTCGCGACAGTCCGGGCCGGCGTACGACGGGCGGTTCGAGCCGCAGGGCGTGTTCTCGCCGGTGGCCGGTCCGGGGGAGTCGGGCGCGGTGGCCTCCGGGGGCGGGGAGGACGACACGGCCATGACCATCGTCGCGGTGAGCGGGATCGGCGGGGGGACCGTGATTCTGGCCGTGCTCGGGGGCTGGGCGGCTGTGGGGCGGCGGAAGGTTTCGTCGCTCTAGCGCTGGTGGCTGTGAGCCGTGCTCCAGGGCTGGTGGCCGTGAGCCGTCAAGGCTTTCGACGGGCTCCTCAGATGTGAGCCAGCGCCCAGAACCCCGCGATGTAACAGGCCAGGGCCAACAGCAGCAGCGGGATCGCGATCCTCGCGGGCGGTCCCGTGCGGCGGGCTGCGCGGCGGCGTGCCGTGCGCGGACCTACGGGAGTGGGAACCTCCGGGACCCGAGCGGTGTACGAAGCAGTAGAGGCAGTCTCGGACCGCAGGTGCGGAACCGGGGTCGGGGGCTGCGCGGGGTACTGCGGGACCGGGGTGTGCGAGCGGGGGGAGGACACGACATGGGCGGGGCCGTACGGAGTGGAGCCGGGTTGTTCCTGGGGCTGCTGCCGGTGCTGGGCGTGGGCCTGGGGGTGGGACTGCGGCTGTGCTGGTGGCCGGGGCTGTGCCGGTGGTCGAGGTGGCGCCAGGGGAAAGCTGCCCGGGTCCGACAGGCTGGGCAGGGGTTTCGTCGTCGTGGTGCGCTCCACCCCGGGCGCCTGCTGCAGCGGACCCTGCGGCCCGTAGCCGTCCGGCAGGGGCCCGAGTTGGTCGAAGATCTCGATCAGCTCGTCGTCGGGGCCCGGGTCCGGGAGGAGTTCGACGGCCGAGGCGAGGGCCTTGCGGGCGCCGGTCGCGGTGCGGAACCGCGCCTGCGGGTCCGGCTGGAGCAGCGTCGCCACGATCTGCCACAGCGGCTCCGGAATCCCCTTGGGCGCCCCCGGTGTGCCGTGCGCGGCGAAGTACTCGATGAGCGCCTTGGCGTCCGGCTTGGCGCCCTCCAGCAGATACAGCGCCACCAGCCCTACGGCGAACAGGTCCGCGGGGAAGTCCGGTTCCGCGCCCAGCAGTTGCTCGGGCGCCAGGTAACCGGGCGTTCCCACCACGAGGTTGGTCTCGGTCAGCCGCGGTTCGCCCAGCCGCATCGCGATGCCGAAGTCCGACAGCCGCAGCCGCGGGCGACCGGTGCCGGTGGCCTCCAGCAGCACATTGGCGGGCTTGATGTCGCGATGCACCACCTCCTCCGCGTGCACCGCGGCGAGCCCCGCGAGGAGCTGGTCGAGCAGCGTGCACACGAAGCGCGGGGGCAGGGGGCCGTAGTCGCCGACCAGGTGGACCAGCGAACCGCCGGCGACCAGGTCCATGGTGAACAGGACCTTGTCGTCGTCGGCGGCCCAGCTGGCGGGGGCGAGCACATGGGGGTGGTCGATCCTCAGGGCCTGCTCGCGCACGAACCGCAGCAGCGAGTGCGCGTCGCTCTGCTGGAGCACCTTGGCGGCCACGTACCGGCGGCGGCGGTGATCCCAGGCACGCCAGACGGCGCCCACCCCTCCGCGTCCGATCGGGTCGACCAGTTCGTACCGCCCGGCGAAGACCTCACCCATGGCTGTGCGTCGCTCCTCCCCCTCCGCCTACCCCCCTTGCTTCCCCCTCGACGAGAGAAACGACTCCCCCTCACGCCGCTTTGCCGTCCGCCCGGTCGCCGAACCCCCTTCGGCCACCGGGATGCGGGGTCAGCTCTGGTGCGACTGGTAGTGCGCGACCGCGTCGGAGGTGCGGCCCGCCCCGTAGACGCGCAGGAACTCCGCGAGCTCCGGGTGGGTCGGGGCGAGGGTGTCCGCGGCGTCGATGATGTCGCCGGCGGCGGCGACCGAGCGCAGCAGCGACTGGATCTCGCGGACGACCCGCTTGACCGTGGGCGCACCCGAACTGTTCGTCGACTGCGTGGCGTTGCTGAGCACCGAGCCCCCCTGCGACTTCTTGATCTCGTCCATGCGCTCGGTGGCCTCGGCCGCGCTCACACTGCCGTCCGCGACCTGCCCCGCCAGGTCCTGGAGCAGCTGTACCCGCTGCACCACGGCCGGATTGCCGATTTTCGCCCGCTGACCGCTCATCAGCTGGGACAGCATCGGTGCGGACAGTCCCAGTACCCCCGCCAGACGAGCCTGGTTCAGACCAAGATCGTCTATAAGCTTACGGAAGAGCGCCCCCAGCGGCTCCCCGTACCAGTTCCGCTGCAGTTCCCGCGCTCTTGCGGTGGCTTCCTGCTGTGCGGCGTCCATTGCGTCTCCCCATCGCTTCCCCATGAACCGCGGTTCGCTGTAGCGAACCACGCGGAGCATCTTACGGAGAGTGGTCGTCCATCGGGACCCCCAATCTTTTTGCGGGATACCGGGGGCGACCCGGTACTCTGGTTCGCGGCGCCCACCGGAGAAGTGGTTCTTCCGGCGGACGTCGCCTTTCCAGGGGCCTTAGCTCAGTTGGTAGAGCGCTGTCTTTGCATGGCAGATGTCAGGGGTTCGACTCCCCTAGGCTCCACACCCCAAGACCCCTCCGACCTGCGTAAACGCGGGGTCGGAGGGGTCTTTGTGTTCCGTGTGCGGGCGCGGCCGGCCGTGGGGGTGGGCCCCTGCGATCAGCTGGGCGCGCGGGGCCCGGCACTGCGGGTCTGCTCCCAAAGAACAGCCCCGCGAGGCGGGAAACCCCCGACAGGTCTCCCGCCCCACGGGGCGCTTGGGGGGTGCGGGCTCAGGTCATTGGCTGTCGTCGCGGTTCGCGGCCTCTTCCTCGGCCTGCTTCGCCTGGACCTCGGGGTCGAGGGGGGCGCTGCCGTCCACCGAGGTGAGGTGGCCCGACTCCGGGACCTCCGTCGCGGCGGGCGGCTCGACCAGCCAGTCCGGGTTGGCCTGCTTGTCCCACCACTTCCACGCGGCGAACGCGCCGCCGGCCACCGCGCCCAGCACCAGCAGCGTCTTCGCGAACCGGCCCGCCCGCGCCCGGCGGTCGTGCTTGCGGACCAGCTTCTGGATCTCCTCGGGCGTCACCTGACCGCGCAGCGCGGCCAGCGCGGCCACCCCACGGGCGGCGGCCTCGTCCTTCATGGGCCCTGCCACCGCCACGGCATGTTCCAGCCGTGGCCGCGAATAATCGGCCGCCTGCCGGGCAGCCACCATGGTGCGGGCGGCGGCTTCATGCGCGGCGTGGTCGACCTTCGGCGGCACATGGGTACGGGCCTGTTCCAGGCGCGGCACGACGAGGGTGTCGTACTGCACGCGGGCCTGTTCGGCGGCCTGGGACACCTTCGGCGCGAGGCGTACGCGTGCCTCGTGTGCGTAGTGCGCGGCCGTGTCCTTGGCCGTGCCGGCGTAGGGCGCCACCACGTCCGCGGCGTGCCGCACGCTGTCCTTCGCCGAGCCGGCTGCGGCGCGCACGCTGTCTTTGCGGGTCACGGGATCCTCCTCCTCGGTGGCGTTACGTATTTCGACTTTCCACCCTTTTAGGGATCATGCCTGTCAATGGACATGAGGGCATGTGCGGGCGGGCATCCGGGTCACACAGATGAATACGGACCAACAGGAGCTTGTCGACGACAATGCCACGGATCGCCCGTCCGCGCCCCCGACCCGGGGCGACTCGACCGGATTTCCGCTAGCGAAAGCCCCCGGAGTGCGCCGGAAGACGACGTCAGGGGACCTACGGGCCGCGAGGACCGTGCGAGGATCGGGGAATCACCGCAGGACGACGGAAGGCACCCCGTGGCCGAGCAGCTCTACGCCACCCTGAGGACCACCCAGGGCGACATCGTGGTCCGGCTCCTGCCGAACCACGCCCCGAAGACGGTCCGGAACTTCGTCGAGCTCGCCACGGGGGAACGGGAGTGGACGAACCCCGCCACCGGTGAGCGCTCCAGCACCCCCCTGTACGACGGCACGGTCTTCCACCGCGTGCTGAGCGGTTTCATGATCCAGGGCGGCGACCCGCTGGGCACCGGGATCGGCGGCCCCGGCTACGAGTTCGAGGACGAGTTCCACCCCGACCTGCGCTTCGACCGGCCGTATCTGCTGGCCATGGCCAACGCCGGACCGGGCACCAACGGCTCGCAGTTCTTCATCACCGTCGCCCCGACCCCGCACCTCAACCGCAAGCACACGATCTTCGGCGAGGTGACCGATCCGGCCAGCCAGAAGGTCGTGGACGCCATCGCCGTCACCCAGACCAACCCGCGCACCGCCCGCCCGGTCAACGACGTCGTCATCGACTCGGTCGTGGTCGAGACGCGCTGAGCCGCCGCCCGGTTCAAAGGCCCACGGCTTCGCCCGAAGGGAACCAAACGCCCCGCTCGTCCGTAAGACATGGGCGGGGCGGACGCGTGCCGGACGACGACTTAGGGGATCTCATGGACCAGGCGCCAGACAGTGCGCACCAGGCCCAGGGCCTGCCCGGCTGCTACCGGCACCCGGAGCGCGAGACCGGCGTCCGCTGCACCCGCTGCGAGCGCCCGATCTGTCCCGAGTGCATGGTCAGCGCCTCCGTCGGCTTCCAGTGCCCCGACTGCGTCCGCACCGGCTCCGGCACCGGGCACCCGCCCGCCGCGGCCCGTCCCCGCACGATGGCGGGCGGCAACCTCACGGCCGACCCGCACCTGGTCACCAAGATCCTCATCGGCGTCTGCGTCGTGGCCTACCTGTTCCAGATGGCCGTCGGCGACCGCTTCACGGACAGCTTCGACCTCATCGGCCGGGCCTTCGTCCCCCACCTCGGCGATGTCGAGGGCGTCGCCGAAGGCCAGTCGTACCGGCTGCTGACGTCGACGTTCCTGCACGGCAGCGTCATCCACCTGCTGTTCAACATGCTCAGCCTGTGGTGGCTTGGCGGCCCGCTGGAAGCCGCCCTCGGCCGCGCCCGCTACCTCGTTCTCTATTTCGTCTCGGGCCTGGCGGGCAGTGCCCTCGCCTATCTGCTGGCCGAACCGAACACCGCCACCCTCGGCGCCTCCGGCGCCATCTTCGGCCTGTTCGGAGCCACCGCCGTCCTGATGCGGCGCATGAACTACGACATGCGGCCCATCATCGCGCTGCTGGCGATCAACCTGATCTTCACCTTCAGCCCGGGCTTCAACATCTCCTGGCAGGCCCACATCGGCGGCCTTGTCGCGGGCGTCCTGGTCGGGTACGGCATGGTCCACGCCCCGCGCGAGCGCCGTGCTCTCGTCCAGTACGGCATCGCCGCCGTAGTGCTGGCGGTGGTGGTCGGCCTCACCGTGCTCCGGACCGCCCAGCTCACCTGAGCCCCGCGTTTCCACAGCTGAGCGCCCCTGTTGTCCACAGCATGTGCCGGATCTTGTGCACACTGTGCGGGAACAACTGTGCCCCCTGTCACCGACTGGTATTTCCGCAGGTCAGACAGGGGGCGAACGCGTTTTCGATTGCCAGTACTTCGGTCACACCGGCGTCAACGTCCCGGGGGTTATCCACAGATCGTCTTTCTTTTCCACTCCGTGTGGACAACGGCTGTGGATAACTCCGTGGATAGCCCTGGGCAGAGGTGTGTTCACCGGGCCGTGGCCGCTACTTCCACTGCGTGGAGACGCCGAATCCGGCGGCGATGAACCCGAAACCGACCACGATGTTCCAGTTGCCCAGAGCGTCGATGGGCAGCGAGCCGTCGGTCACGTAGAACACCACGATCCAGGCCAGCCCGATCACGAACATGGCCAGCATCACGGGTGCGACCCAGGCGCGGCTGTTCAGCTTGATGGCGGTCGCCTGCTTCGCCGGCGGCGGCGTGTAGTCGGCCTTCTTGCGGATACGTGACTTCGGCACGAGGGTCTCTCCTGTCGATGCGCTGCGTGGCCGCGCAGGGAACTGGGGCTGGCTCGGGGCAGCGTAACTGGGGACTCTTAGTGCTCCCCCGGGCGTCCGTTAGCGTAGTGCTTCCGTGGCGCCGAAGGAGATAAGGGTACGTTGAGCAATTCTGCCGACTTCCCCCCGCCGGGATCCAGTCCTGCCCGCGGGCGCCGCTTCCGGCCCGTGCGGGTGCTCACCGCTGCCGTCTTCGCGCTCGCCGGCCTCATTTTCTTCACCAGCTTCAATACGGCCAAGGGCACCAACATCCGTACGGACGACTCGTTGCTGAAGCTGTCGGACCTGATCCATGAGCGCAGCCTGAAGAACGGCGAGCTGGACGAGTCCAACGCGGCCCTGCGCGAGGACGTGGAGACGCTCGCGGAGCGGGACGACGGCAGCACCAGGGCCGAGGACGAGAAGCTCGCCGGCCTGGAGAAGAGCGCGGGCACCCAGAAGCTGAAGGGCGAGGCGATAAGCGTCACGCTCAACGACGCCCCGCCGGACGCCACCGCGAAGCTGCCGGGCTATCCCGAGCCGCAGCCCGACTACCTGGTCATCCACCAGCAGGACCTCCAGGCCGTGGTGAACGCGCTCTGGGAGGGCGGCGCCAAGGGCATCAAGGTCATGGACCAGCGGCTGATCTCGACCAGCGCCGTGCGCTGTGTGGGCAACACCCTGATCCTCCAGGGCCGCGTCTACTCACCGCCGTACAAGATCACGGCCGTCGGGGAGCCGGAGAAGCTGCAGCAGGCGCTCGCGGAGAGTCCGGCGATCCAGAACTACATGGTCTACGTCAACGTGTACGGCCTGGGCTGGAAAGTGACCGAGGACGGGACGGTGACTCTTCCCGGTTACTCGGGCACAGTGGATCTGCAGTACGCCCAGCCCGTGGAGTGAGACCGACCGGGAGCTGCCGGTGCGCGTTGTCGTCAGGACCGTCAGCGAGCTGTGCATCACCTTCGGCACCGTGATCGTGCTGTTCGTCGTCTATGTGCTGTTCTGGACGGGCGTGAAGGCCGATCATGTGATGGACGACCAGATCGACCAGCTGGAAGAGCAGTGGGCGCGGGGGACCGTGAAGCCCACCGGCTCACCCGGCGCCGCGGCCACCGGTCCGCCCGAGCCGGCTACGTACAGGAGCGGGAAGCCGTTCGCGATCATGTACATCCCCCGGCTCGGTTTCACGTGGAACAAGCCGGTGCTGGAGGGCACGGCGACCGGCACCCTCAAGAAGGGGCTCGGACACTACGCGCACACCGCGCGGCTCGGGCAGCAGGGCAACTTCTCGGTCGCGGGCCATCGGCGGACCTACGGAGATCCGTTCAAGGACTTCCCCAGGCTGCGGCCGGGCGACGCGGTGGTTCTCACGGACGGGACGACCTGGTTCACCTATCGCGTCGACAAGGGTCCCTACAAAACAGTGCCGTCGGACGTTGAGGTGATCGACCCTGTGCCACGTAAATCGGGGTACACGCGCGCGGGGCGCTACCTGACGCTGACCACATGCGATCCGGAGTGGGGTCACAGTCACCGGCTGATCGTCTGGGCGCACCTGGACGCCACACAGCCCGTGGAGGCCGGGAAACCAGCGGCCCTGCGCCGTTAGTCTGGTGGGCGGTACGGCGTGAGTCCGGTGCCGTGGCGCAACGGAAGGGACGGCATGTACGGCTGGATCTGGCGGCATCTGCCGGGAAACGCGTGGGTGAAGGCGCTGCTCTCACTCATGCTGGTCGTCGCCGTGGTCTACATCCTTTTCCAGTACGTCTTTCCGTGGGCCGAGCCTCTTCTTCCCTTCGGTGATGTGACGGTGGACAACCAGTGAGCGCGCGCATTCTCGTCGTCGACAACTACGACAGCTTCGTCTTCAACCTGGTCCAGTACCTGTACCAGCTGGGCGCCGAGTGCGAGGTCCTGCGCAACGACGAGGTCTCCACGGCCCACGCCCAGGACGGCTTCGACGGCGTCCTGCTGTCCCCGGGCCCCGGCACCCCCGAAGAGGCGGGCGTCTGCGTCGAGATGGTCCGCCACTGCGCCGCCACCGGCGTCCCCGTCTTCGGCGTCTGCCTCGGCATGCAGTCGATGCAGGTGGCGTACGGCGGTGTCGTGGACCGCGCGCCGGAGCTGCTGCACGGCAAGACCTCGCCCGTCGAGCACGAGGGCAAGGGAGTCTTCGCGGGCCTGCCCTCTCCCTTCACGGCGACGCGCTACCACTCCCTGGCCGCCGAGCCGGCCACCGTGCCGGACGCGCTGGAGGTCACCGCGCGCACCCACGACGGCATCATCATGGGCCTGCGCCACCGTGAACTCCCGGTCGAGGGCGTGCAGTTCCACCCGGAGTCGGTGCTGACCGAGCACGGCCACCGGATGCTGGCGAACTGGCTGGTGGAGTGCGGTGACCAGGGCGCCGTGGCGAGGTCGGCGGGGCTCGCCCCGGTGGTGGGCAGGGCCACGGCGTGACCCAACTGCGCCCCGAGCGCGAGTCCGGTGCCTCGTACGGGGAGCAGCCGTACGGGGATTCCGGTGCGCTCGGGGAGTGGTACGGCAGCGCCGGGGCGGGCGAGCCCTGGGCGCCGCAGGCCGACGAGGAGACGGTGGCGCTGCGGGTTCCGGATCCGCCTCCGCCGACGCGGACGTCCGCGTCTGGAGGCCGTTCCACCGCTTCCCCTTCCGGGAGCCCGGACGGTGGCCGCGCGGCCCGCAGAAAGGCCGCCAAGCGGCGTCACGGGCGTCATGGGGGCGCTCCCGGCGCACCCCAGGAGGCGACGCCGCAGGGCGGCCGTCCGCTTTCCCGGGTGGAGGCGCGCCGGCAGGCGCGGGCGCGCAAGCCCAGTGCGGGAGTGGTGGCCAGCCGGGCGATCGGCGAGGTGTTCATCACGACCGGCGTGCTGATGCTGCTGTTCGTGAGCTACCAGCTGTGGTGGACGAACGTCCGGGCGCACGCGCAGGCCGACAAGGCGAAGGACTCCCTCCAGGAGGACTGGGCGAGCGGCAAGCGCAACCCGGGGACCTTCGAGCCGGGCCAGGGCTTCGCGATCCTGCACATCCCCAAGCTGGACGTGGTCGTCCCGATCGCCGAGGGGATCAGCAACAAGAAGGTGCTGGACCGGGGGATGGTCGGGCACTACGCCGAGGGCGCGCTGAAGACGGCGATGCCGGAGGCCAAGTCGGGCAACTTCGGTCTGGCGGGCCACCGCAACACGCACGGGGAACCGTTCCGCTACATCAACCGGCTCGAGCCGGGCGACCCCATCGTGGTGGAGACGCAGGACGAGTACTTCGTCTACAAGATGGCGTCGATGCTGCCGTCGACGTCGCCGAGCAATGTGAGCGTGCTGGAGCCGGTCCCGCCGGGCTCGGGTTTCACCGGCCCCGGCCGCTACATCACGCTCACCACGTGCACGCCGGAGTTCACCAGCAAGTACCGGTTGATCGTCTGGGGCAAGATGGTCGAGGAACGGCCGCGCAGCAAGGGCAAGCCGGATGCGCTCGTGCAGTAAGGGCAGATGAACAGTGGCAGCCACGACCGAGCAGCAAGAGCTCGTCGACCCCCCCGCCGCGCCGCGCCGCCGGGGTTCCGGCCGGATCGCCGCGGCCGTCAGCGTCTTCGGTGAACTCCTCATCACGGCGGGCCTGGTGCTGGGCCTGTTCGTCGTGTACTCGCTGTGGTGGACCAACGTCATAGCGGACCGCAAGGCGGACCGGCAGGGCGACAGGGTCCGCGACGGCTGGGCACAGCAGGACGGGGACGGACCGGTCGCCTACGACTCCAGGAACGGCGTCGGCTTCCTCCACGTCCCCGACATGAGCAAGGGCGAGATCCTGGTCGAGAAGGGCACGGCGTCGAAGATCCTCAACGACGGCGTCGCCGGCTACTACACCGACCCGGTCAAGGCGGTCCTGCCCACCTCCGGCAAGAAGGGCAACTTCTCCCTGGCCGCCCATCGTGACGGCCACGGCGCGAAGTTCCACAACATCGACAAGCTGGGGAAGGGCGACCCGATCGTCTTCGAGACGAAGGACAAGTGGTACGTCTACAAGGTCTACGCCACGCTCCCCGAGACCTCGAAGTACAACGTGAAGGTCCTCGGCGCCGTCCCGGAGGAGTCCGGCAAGCGGAAGGCCGGCCACTACATCACCCTGACGACCTGCACCCCGGTCTACACGAGCCGCTACCGCTACGTCGTGTGGGGCGAGCTGGAGCGGGTGGAGAAGGTGGACGACCAGCGGACTCCGCCGAAGGAACTGCGCTAGACGTACGAGGGCCCCGGCTCCTCCTCTTCAGGGGAGCCGGGGCCCTCGTACGTTCTGGCGGTGGGTCAGTTCTCGGTGCGGTAGGCCACGCCGTTCACGCCGCCGAAGATGCCGCCGTCGCCCTGGCCGCCGTCGCCCTGGCCGCTGTCGACCGCGATGAGGTTGACGGTCGTGCCCTGCTGGACCGTGCTCCCGGGGGCCGGGTCCGAGCTGAAGACGGTGGCGTTGTCGTCCTGGGAGCCCTGGACGTTACCGACCACCAGGCCGGCGTCCTGCAGCGCCTTCTTGGCGTCCTTCAGCTTCTGGCCCTGGATCTGCGGGACCTGGACCTGGGTGTTCGCCTGCTTGCCGACCTGGATGTTGACCTTGGATCCCGGGTCCGCCTCCTGGCCCGCCGACGGGGTGGTCGTGATGACCTTGCCCACCTGGTTCGGGTCCTGGGTGTCGACCTCGGTGCACTCACCGACCAGGTCGCTGGCCGTCATCTGGGCCTTGGCCTCGTCACAGGTCTTGCCGACGACGTCGGGGACGGTGGCCTTCTCCTCGGCCTTGGCGACCGTGAGGGTGATCGTGGAACCCTTCTCGACCTCCTCGCCGAGTTCGGGGTCCTGTGCCGTCACGGTGCCCTCCGGCTCCGACGACACCTCTACCACCTTCTTGACGTCGAACTGGTACTTGTCGTCCTCCAGGGTGGCCTTGGCCTCGTCGAAGTCCCTGCCGAGGACACTCGGCACGGCGACCTTCGGCGCCCCGGTGGAGACCACGACGTTGATGGTGGACTCCTTCTTGACCGACGTGCCCTGCTTCGGGTCCTGGCTGCAGATCTTGCCCTTGGGCTGGTCCTCGCAGGGCTTCTCCGTGGGGACGAGCTGCACTTCGGCGTTCTTGGCCAGCTGTTCGGCCTCGTCCAGGGTCACGCCGATCAGGGCCGGCGCCTTCGTGGTGTCGTTGGCCACACCGTCGTTGTCGAAGATCCACCGGCCGATCAGGATCGCGCCGACGAGGACCAGCACCGCGGCCACGACCAGCAGGATCGTGGAGGTGTTGTTCTTCTTCTGACGGCGGCGGTCCGGGCGGTCGTCGTAGCCGAAGCCGCCGTCGTCGGGGTTCATCGGCGGGAGCATCGACGTGGCGCCGGCGTCCGTGGCGCGCAGGGCCGTCGTGGCCTGGTCGTCGGGGTAGCCGCCGTAGCCGACCGAGCCCATCGCCGCGGTGGCCGCGACCGGCTGGCCGTCGAGGCAGGCCTCGATGTCGACCCGCATCTCGTCGGCCGACTGGTAGCGGTAGTTGGGGTCCTTGACCAGCGCCTTCAGGACGATGGCGTCCATTTCAGGGGTGATCTCGGGGTCGAACACCGACGGGGGCTGGGCTTCTTCCCGTACGTGCTGGTAGGCCACCGCCACCGGGGAGTCGCCCACGAAGGGCGGCCGTACCGTCAGCAGCTCGTACAGCAGACAGCCGGTCGAGTACAGGTCGGAGCGTGCGTCGACCTGCTCGCCCTTGGCCTGCTCCGGAGAGAGGTACTGGGCCGTGCCGATGACCGCGGAGGTCTGCGTCATCGTCATGCCGGAGTCGCCCATGGCGCGGGCGATGCCGAAGTCCATCACCTTGACCTGGCCGTTGCGCGTCAGCATGACGTTCGCGGGCTTGATGTCGCGGTGGACGATGCCGTTGCGGTGCGAGTACTCCAGCGCCTGGAGGATGCCGATGGTCATCTCCATCGAGCGCTCCGGCAGCAGCTTGCGGCCGCTGTGCAGGAGCTCACGCAGGGTGGAGCCGTCGACGTACTCCATGACGATGTACGGGATCGACACGTTGTCGATGTAGTCCTCGCCCGTGTCGTAGACCGCCACGATCGCGGGGTGGTTGAGCGAGGCGGCCGACTGGGCCTCCCGGCGGAAGCGGGCCTGGAAGGACGGGTCGCGCGCGAGGTCCGCGCGCAGCGTCTTCACCGCCACGGTGCGGCCGAGCCGGGTGTCGTGCGCGAGGTATACCTCGGCCATGCCACCACGGCCGAGCACCTGGCCCAGCTCGTACCGGCCGCCGAGGCGACGCGGCTCTTCCATAAGCTACCTACCAGCCCTCTCCGTCGGTCCCGACCCGCACGCTCGTACGGTTCGGAGGCTGCCGTCCGGGCCTACCGTACCCGGCTCGCTTTGTGTGACCTGGCCAAGCCCGTCAGCCGATACAGGACCGGTATCGCAACGTGCACCGATGTGAAGGCGACGTGAGCGGGGTCACTTCTTGCTGTCGATGACTGCCTTCATCACGTCCCTTGCGATCGGAGCGGCCAGACCGCCACCACTGATGTCGTCGCGGTTGGCCGAGCCGTCCTCGACGACGACGGCCACGGCCACCGGGGAACTGCCGTCGGACAGCTTGGCGTAGGAGATGAACCAGGCGTACGGCTTCTCGCTGTTGTTCAGGCCGTGCTGGGCGGTACCGGTCTTGCCGCCGACCGTCACGCCGTCGATCCTCGCGTTGCCGCCCGTGCCCTGCTGGGCGTTGACGACCGTCTCCATCATTTCCTGGAGCTTCTGCGCGGTCTCCGAGGACACCGCCTGGGACAGCTCCTCCGGGTCGGTCGTGGCGATCGTGTCGAGGTTCGCGGCCTTGAGCTGGTCGACCATGTACGGCTTCATCAGCTTGCCGTCGTTGGCGACGGCCGAGGCGACCATGGCCATCTGCAGCGGCGTGGCCCGGTTGGAGGCCTGGCCGATGCCGTCCATGGCGTTCTGCGGGTCGTTGTCCTCGGGGTAGACGCTCGCGGCGGCGCGGACCGGGGTGTCCAGCTCGTCGTCGTTGTAGCCGAACTTCTCCGCCTGCTCGATCATCTTCTCGTTGCCGACGTCGTGGGCCAACTTCGCGAAGACGGTGTTGCAGGACACCATGAGCGCGTACTTCAACGAGGCGTTCTTGCACTCACCGTGCTCGTTGGTGAGATCGGTGGTGGTCCCCGGCAGCTGGTACGGGTCCGGCGCCTTGGTGGCGTCGTCGATACCGGAGACCTCGCCGTTCTCCAGCGCGGCGGCCGCGGTGACCACCTTGAAGGTGGAGCCCGGCGGGTAGGTCTCGCGCAGCGCCCGGTTCAGCATCGGGTCGTCGGGGTTGTTCGCCTTCTGCACCGCGTTCCACGCCTTGGCGTCGGAGTCGCCGGTGCCGGCGAACTTCGAGGGGTCGTACGACGGCGTGGAGACCAGCGCCAGGATCTTGCCGGTCGCCGGGTCGATCGCGGCGACGGCGCCCTTCTTGTCGCCGAGCCCCTCGTAGGCGGCCTTCTGCGCGGCGGCGTTGAGGGTGGTGACGACGCTGCCGCCCTCCTTCGGCTTGCCCGTGAGCATGTCGAGGGTGTTGCGGAAGAAGAGCCGGTCGTCGTTGCCGGTGAGGATGCCGTCCTCGAGCTTCTCCAGCTGGTTGGCGCCGAAGGCCTGCGAGGAGTACCCGGTCACCGGCGCCCACATGGGGCCGTTCGTCCAGGTGCGCTTGTACTTGTAGTCCCCGGACTTGCTCTCGACGCTGCCGGTGATGGCCTTGCCCTCGACGATGATGTCGCCGCGCGGGGTCGAGTAGCGCTCGATGTTGACGCGGCGGTTGTCGTCGTCGTCGGCCAGGTCGTCCGCCTTGACGTACTGCAGGTAGTTGTTGCGGACCAGCAGGGCCAGGATCAGGAGTCCGCAGAAGATCGCGATACGGCGCAGGGGCTTGTTCACGGTCGGACCACCTGGGTCATCTCGGCGTCGGGGTTGGGGGCGGGGGAGGGCGCCGGGCGGCGCGCGGTGTCGCTGATCCGCATCAGGATGCCGATCAGGGCCCAGTTGGCGATCACGGACGAACCGCCGTAGGCCACGAAGGGCAGCGTCATACCGGTCAGCGGGATGAGGCCCATGACACCGCCGGCCACCACGAAGACCTGGAGGGCGAAGGCGCCGGACAGGCCGATCGCGAGCAGCTTGCCGAACGGGTCGCGGGCCGCGAGGGAGGTGCGGATGCCGCGCTCGATGATCAGCCCGTAGAGCAGCAGGATCGCCATGACGCCGGCCAGGCCCAGCTCCTCGCCGAAGGTGGCGAGGATGAAGTCGGAGTTGGCGGCGAAGCCGATGAGGTCGGAATTGCCCTGTCCGAGTCCGGTGCCGAGGGTGCCGCCGGAGCCGAAGGCCCACAGCGCCTGCATGGCCTGCTCGGAGTGGACGATGCCGTCCTGGACGCCCTCCCGGCTGAGCGTGAACTCGCGCATCGGGTCGAGCCAGGCCTGCACACGGGTCTGGATGTGCGGTTCGAAGCTCGCCACACCGACCGCGCCCACCGCGGACATCAGCAGACCGAAGACGATCCAGCTGGTCCGCTCGGTGGCGACGTACAGCATGATGACGAACATTCCGAAGAACAGCAGCGAGGTGCCGAGGTCGGTCTCGAAGACCAGGATGAGGATCGACATCACCCAGACCACGAGGATCGGACCGAGGTCACGGCCGCGCGGCAGGTACAGGCCCATGAAGCGGCGGCTGGCCAGGGCCAGGGCGTCTCGCTTGACCATGAGATAGCCGGCGAAGAACACCGCCAGGGCGATCTTCGCGAACTCACCGGGCTGCAGCGTGCCGAGGCCGGGGATCTTGATCCAGATCTTGGCGCCGTAGACGTTCGCGCCGAGTCCGGGCACGAGCGGCAGCACCAGCAGGACCAGCGCGCCGGCCATCGAGATGTACGTGTAGCGCTGCAGGACTCGGTGGTCCTTCAGGAAGATCAGCACGGCCACCAGCAGGGCCACGCCCATCGCCGAGTACAGCAGCTGGCGCGGTGCGGCCTCGACGTACGTGCTGCTCGCCTGGAGCTTCTTGGACTGGTCCAGGCGCCAGATGACGACGAGTCCGAGTCCGTTCAGCAGGGTGGCCAGAGGCAGCATCAGCGGGTCCGCGTACGGGGCGAACTTCCGTACGGCGAGGTGGCCGACGCCGGCCAGCAGGCCGAGACCCAGGCCGTAGGCCAGCAGACCGGCCGGCACCTCGTCGTTCAGCGCGAGGCCGACGTTGGCGTAGGCGAAGACCGGGATGACGACCGCGAACACCAGCAGCGCGAGCTCGGTGTTGCGCCGGCTCGGCGCTCCGATGGAGCCGATCGTGGACGTGTGGTGCGTCGACGGGTTGGAAGTACTGCTCATCGTGTGACGGGGCCTCTCACGGCTTGCCTACTGCGTACCGCACTTCGAGACGACCTTCTGCTCTTCCTCCGAGAGTGTGGGGCCGGGAGTGGGCGTGGGTGCGGTCGTGGACGGGGACGGGGAGGTCGACGGGGAGCCCGAGGACTTGTCCGACGGGTTCGGTGTCGGTGTCGCCTTGGACGTGAGGGAGGTACGGGTGGTTCCCGTGGTGCCTCCGGCCTCGCCCTCGCCGGTCTTCGAGTTCTGCTCGCTCGCGGCCGCCTGCCGCTCCGCCTGCTTCTTGCACGCGGAGGCCTGCAGGGCCAGTTCGTCGATCTTCTGCTGGGCGGCCTTCAGGCCCCCCTCGGCGATCGTCGCCTCGACCAGCTCCTGCTGGTACGGCGGGAGGTACTTGAGTTCGATCTCGGGGTGATCCTTCTCCACCTCCGACAGCGAGACCCAGGCCAGGTCCTGGCTGATGCCGCGGTACAGGGCGACGTGCTCGCCGTTGGCGCCGACGTAGTACTGGGTCTGCGTCCACTTCCAGCCGCCGTACAGACCGCCGCCGAGGACGGCCAGCGCGAGCGCCGAGTAGAAGGATCTCTTCAGCCACTTGCGGTTCTTGCGCGGCTTCACGAAGTCGTCGTCGGAGTAGTCGCCGAAGCCGGAGGTGTCGATGTAGCCGGTGATGTCGCCACCGGAGCCGGGCGGGCCGAACTCGCCGCCCCCGCCGCCCTGTCCGGGCACCTGGCGGCCGAGCCCGGAGGCGCGGCCCGCGGGGGTCTGCATGATGCCGTTGTCGTGCAGCTGGTGCTGGTTCTCGGCGACCGCGCCGACCACGACGGGCTGGTCGGAGATCTGTCCGGCGAGGGTGTCGCCGGTGTCCAGGTCGAGGACGTCCGCGACGATCACGGTGATGTTGTCGGGGCCGCCGCCGCGCAGCGCGAGCTGGATCAGCTCCTGCACGGTCTCCTGCGGTCCCTGGTAGCTGGCGAGGGTCTCCTCCAGGGTCTGGTGGGAGACCACACCGGAGAGGCCGTCGGAGCAGATCAAGTACCGGTCGCCGGCCCGGACTTCGCGGATCGACAGGTCCGGCTCGACATGGTCGCCGCTGCCCAGCGCGCGCATCAGCAGGGAGCGCTGCGGGTGGGTGGTGGCCTCCTCCTCGGTGATCCGGCCCTCGTCGACCAGCCGCTGCACCCAGGTGTGGTCCTGGGTGATCTGGGTGAGCACCCCGTCGCGCAGCAGATAGGCGCGCGAGTCGCCGACGTGCACCAGCCCGAGCCGCTGCCCGGTCCACAGCAGGGCGGTGAGCGTGGTGCCCATGCCCTCCAGCTGCGGGTCGTCCTCGACCATCGAGCGCAACTGGTCGTTGGCGCGCTGCACGGCGGTGCCGAGCGAGGTGAGGATGTCGGAACCGGGGACGTCGTCGTCGAGGGCGACGATCGTGGAGATGGCCTCGGAGGAGGCGACCTCGCCGGCCGCGGCGCCGCCCATGCCGTCGGCGATCGCGAGCAGGCGGGGACCGGCGTATCCGGAGTCCTCGTTGCCCTCCCGGATCATGCCTTTGTGCGATCCGGCGGCGAAGCGCAGTGACAGACTCATGCGCACCTCGCCCGTCGGCTCCGGGTACATCCGCACGGTGCCCACCCTCCGGTCGGGAGCGCGCCGGGGCCCGTCGTGGGGGCCGCCGCTGCGTGCTCGCTCCGCTCGCGCTCATTCATGATGCAGCTACTTCCGCAGCTCGATGACGGTCTTGCCGATGCGGATCGGCGCGCCCAGCGGGATCGGCGTGGGAGTCGTCAATCGGTTCCGGTCGAGATATGTGCCGTTGGTGGAGCCGAGGTCCTCGACGATCCACTGCCCGTCGCGGTCCGGGTAGATCCTGGCATGCCGGCTCGACGCGTAGTCGTCGTCCAGCACGATCGTGCTGTCGTGCGCCCGGCCCAGCGTGATGGTCTGGCCCTGGAGCGCGACCGTGGTGCCGGTGAGGGTGCCCTCGGAGACCACGAGCTTGGTGGGGGCGTTACGGCGCTGGCGGCCGCCCCCTGCGGCCTGCTGGCGCTGCTGCGGCGGCGCGGCCTGCCGGGCGGCCGGCTGGGCCCGGCCCGCTTCCCGGCGCGACCCGCGCTGGGTGACGCGCGTACCGAACAGGTCGCTGCGGATGACCTGCACGGCCACGATCACGAACAGCCACAGGACGGCCAGGAAACCCAGCCGCATGACCGTGAGGGTCAGCTCTGACATTGCCCCCGCTTCACCCTTCGGCTTGCCTATAGATAACGGTGGTGTTGCCCACGACGATCCGCGAGCCGTCGCGGAGCGTAGCGCGGGTGGTGTGCTGCCCGTCCACCACGATGCCGTTGGTGGACCCGAGATCCGCGATCGTCGAGGGCGTTCCGGTCCGGATCTCACAGTGCCGGCGGGAGACGCCGGGGTCGTCGATCCGCACGTCGGCGTCGGTGCTGCGGCCCAGCACCAGCGTCGCGCGGGAGATCTGATGGCGGGTGCCGTTGATCTCGATCCAGTAGCGGGTGCGGCCGCCGGCCGCGGGCGCCGTGGGGCGCTGTCCCGCGGCGGGCTGCGGGTAGCCGTAGCCGCCGGGGCGGGCGCCGCCGGGGGGCGGCGCGCTCGGCATGGGCGGGGCTCCCGCGGGCGCGGGGGGAGCCGCGGCGGGCGGGTAGCCGTAGCCGCCGGGCCGGCCGGCCGGGGCGGAGGGCTGCTGGCCGCCGCCCTGCTGGTCGGTGGAGCCGGCCAGGGTGCGGCTGCGCACGCGGTACAGGCCGGTGTCGAGGTCGTCGGCCTTCTCCAGGTGGACCTTGATGGGGCCCATGAAGCTGTAGCGCTGCTGCTTGGCGTAGTCGCGGACCATGCCGGCGAGCTCGTCGCCGAGCTGCCCGGAGTAGGGGCTCAGCCGCTCGAAGTCCGGCGTGCTCAGCTCCACGATGAAGTCATTGGGGACGACCGTGCGGTCGCGGTTCCAGATGGTCGCGTTGTTGTCGCACTCGCGCTGCAGCGCGCCCGCGATCTCCACGGGCTGGACCTCGGACTTGAACACCTTGGCGAAGGTGCCGTTGACCAGACCTTCGAGACGCTGCTCGAACTTCTTCAGGACTCCCATGGGGCACCTCCTCCGTAGCTGCTTCCGTCGTATGCCTCGTACTGCTTACTGATCGTATCCACGCGCCGGTGAATCGGCTGGTTCCCCCTGTCCGGCCCGGCCGACGGGTGTCGACGCCTGACGAAGTTCCCTGTGGAGCGCGCCCTCGAACTCTCCTCGGACGTACTCCTGCCCAGGATCGTAGAGGCGGCCGCAGACCAGTGTCCCGCACCTGACTGTGGACCCGGACCGGCTCCTGGGCAGACGGGCCGGACCGGTACGAGGTTGATACGTGAACAGACACGGTCCGAGACAGGGGCCCTCGTCGGGCTGCTGCCCGGGCAGAAGGGATGTGAACCCACCCTGGCCGGCGTGCTAATGTTCTGGATGTCGGAAGGCGCCGCACCGCAAGGAACGGAGCCCGAGGACACACCCAATGCGCGGGTGGCGGAATAGGCAGACGCGCTGGATTCAGGTTCCAGTGCCCGCAAGGGCGTGGGGGTTCAACTCCCCCCTCGCGCACCGTCGAAAGGGCGGCATCGATCAGATGCCGCCCTTTCTCGTTGTCCGCGACGACTGTGACGGTTGTCTCGCGCGGACCGGCGACGGTCCTCACCGTGCCGCCGGTCCGCGTGTGAGGAAGCTCTCAGGCGCGCTTCAGGACCAGGCTCACGTTGTGCCCGCCGAAGCCGAAGGAGTTGGCGAGGGCCGCGTCCCAGCTGCCGGTGCGGTTCTCGCCCCGGACCACGTCCAGCCGGATCTCCGGGTCCTGGCGGTCGAGGTTGCGGACCGCGGGAACCACTCCGTGGTGCAGCGAGAGCAGGGTCGACAGGGCGCCGAACGCCCCGGAGGCGCCGAGCATGTGGCCCGTCATGGACTTGGTGGCGGTGACCGCCGCGCCCTCGCCGACCACCTTCGCCAGCGCCTCGCCCTCCGCGAGGTCGCCGCTCGGGGTGGAGGTGGCGTGCGCGTGGACGTGCCCGATGTCCCGGGCCTCCACGCCCGCGTCCGCCAGCGCCGTCCGCATCGCCTGCACCTGGCCCTCCGCGTCGGAGGAGGTGATGTGGTGCGCGCTGGAGTGCACCGCGGCGCCCGCGACGGCGCCGTAGACCCGCGCCCCGCGGGCCCGGGCGAACTCCGCCCGTTCCAGTACGACCAGGGCGGCGCCCTCGGCGATCACGAAGCCGGAGCGGTCCGCGTCGAAGGGGCGGGACACCGCGGCCGGGTCGCCGCCCCGCACGGACAGCGCCTTCATCTGGGTGAAGGCGGCGGCCATGAACGGGGTCAGGGTGGCCTCGGTGCCGCCCGCGACCACCACGTCCGCGCGGCCCGCCCGGATCAGGTCCAGGCCCAGCGCGATCGACTCCGCTCCGGACGCACAGGCGCTCACGGGGGCGCGGGCGCCGGCCCGGGCGCCGAGCTCCATGGAGACCCAGGCGGCGGGACCGTTGGGCATCAGCATCGGCACCGCGAAGGGTGACAGGCGGCGCATCCCGGAGCCCTCGTAGAGGTTGTACTGGGCCAGCGTGGTGAGGACGCCGCCGATGCCGGTGCCGACCACGACGGCCAGCCGCTCCGGCTCGACCTGCGGGGCGCCCGCGTCCTGCCAGGCCTGGCGGGCGGTGACCACGGCCAGTTGCTCGCCCCGGTCCAGCTTGCGGGCCTGCGCCCGGCCGAGCTCTTCGACCGGGTCGCTCTCCACGGTGCCGGCGATGCGCACCGGCAGTTCCGCGGGCCAGTCGGGGCCGAGGTCGCGGATGCCGGAGCGCCCGGCCAGCAGTCCCTCCCAGGACGCGGCGGCGCTCGCGCCCAGCGGTGTCAGCGCACCGACACCCGTCACCAGTACGTCGTCACCGTGCGCGGCCATCTCATGTCTCCTCGGATCCGGCGGGGCCTTCGTCGATATGTCCTGTCACCATCGCCCGGCCACCGGTCGGGCGGGCCCGCCGGACGCGAACGGGCCAGAGATCCTGCGTGAACGTGGCACGGGGTACCGGCAGGTCAACCCGGCGTTCCGGCACCCCCGTCGTCGTGCGCGGATGTGCCACAGCGCGTGCGCGGGCGGGCGAGAAGATCGCGCCCGCGGCCCTTAACTTGAGCACCGGTGCAGCAGGCCCCACCGGGCCGGGGACAGTCCGGTGGGGTTCGCGGCCGGGGTGCGCGGCCGACCGGTCGTCACCTCGTGGGGAACAGCTCGCCGTCCGTACGGCGGGCCAGAAGCGACCGGTACCAGGTGGCACCGACGGCGAAGTCACGGGCGAACCCGCCCGTGGGCGCCGTCCCGAGCAACTGCCACAGACGGGAGCTGTCGTACCAGTGGTCGACCGCCATCAACGACAGACGCCGCCGGACCAGACGGTCCCGGTCGGCGCCGGTCAGGGCGGCGGCCCGGGCGTAGGACACCTCGCCCCGGGGCAGCGGGAGCCGCAGCTCCCGGCAGACCGTCTCGACCAGGTCCCGCACGGACACCGGCTCCGGCCGGGCGGCGTGCAGGACCGCACCGCGCGGCAGCTCGGGCCGCACGGCCAGCGCGGCCACGACCCGGGCCAGGTCGTGCACACCGATCACGGACGTACGGGCACGCCCGGCGTCGATCCAACGGGGGAAGGCGGTGAGGAAGTCCACCAGCGCGGGGACCACCCAGACGTCTCCGGGGCCGTAGACGAGATGCGGGCGCAGGACGAGACCGCCGGCCGCGAGGACGCGCTGTTCCCCCGCCAGCCTGCTGACGCTCGTCGGCGAGGAGGGGCCGAGTTCCGGCTCGCCCTCCTTGGCGCCGGTGTGCGGCTCGTCCCGGTACACGGCCGTGGTGCCCAGCTGGATGATCCGCTCGACCCCCGCGCGAGCGGCCTCTGCCAGCAGGGCCTCGGTGCCCGTGTCGTTGACGGCCGCGCACTCGGCGGGGCTGCCGCCGATCCGCGAGGCCAGATGGAGCACGGTGTCCACGCCGTCGCAGACGCCGCGCAGGGAACGGGGATCGCCGAGTGAACCGCGGCGCACCTCCACCCGGCCCGTGTCGTCGGGGACGGGCGGACGGTTGTGGACGAGGAGACGTAGGGAGGGGGCGTCCGCCGGGTCGGTGCCGGTGGAGAGCAGACCGGTCACGTGGGAGCCCACGAACCCGGTCCCGCCGGTGATGAGGATCCGTCGCGTCGGTGCCATGTCTTCTTTCCGATCTCGTCTCGGGAAGTGTGGAACGGAGGGGGGAAGAAAAACGGGGCGTGGGGGGGCAGGTCTCTCGATATAGAGACGGGGAAAGGATTCGAGCCAGAATCTAGTGCGGCGCGAATCAGGGACTTAAATTACGGGTAGCGTGAGGCCATGTGGCAGGGCGGACTTCTTCAGGGAAAGCACGCGTTCATCACGGGTGCGAGCAGTGGGATCGGGGCGGCCGCGGCCCGGGTCTTTTGCCGGGAGGGCGCCGCGGTGACGTTGGCCGCGCGCCGTGAGGAACGGCTCGCGGCGCTGGTCGAGGAACTGTCCGCCGAGGGATTCCAAGCGCAGTACGTGGTGGTCGATGTCGCGAGAAACCAGCAGGTGGCGGAGGGGGTGGCGCGGGCGGTGGAGAGATTCGGCAGGCTGGACGTGGCGTTCAACAACGCCGGCGTCGCGGCCGAGGGAACGCCCATGCACATGATGAGCGATGAGGTCTACGACACCGTCATGGACACCAATGTCCGCGGAATGTGGAACTGTCTTCGCCATGAAGTCGCCGCAATGCTCCAGCGGGGCGGCGCCATTGTGAACACCAGCAGTACGGCCGGTCTCGTGGCGACACCGGTGGCCGCGCCCTACATTGCCGCCAAGCATGCCGTCATCGGATTGACTAAAGCGGTCGCAGCGGAATATGCGGCGCGCGGAATTCGGGTCAATGTCATTGTTCCCGGGGCGACCCACAGCGAAATGACGGACGCGTGGATGGCCGCCGTGCCCGGAGTGGCGGAGGAACTCGCGCGGGCGGCGCTGCTGCCGCGGATCGCCGTGCCGGAGGAGATCGCCGAGGCGGCGGCCTGGCTCAGCAGTGACCGGGCGTCCTTCGTGGTCGGCGCGACGGTGCCGGTGGACGGCGGCTGGACGGTGCGGTGAGTGGGGTGAGCGGAGTGACGGGGAGGGGGAGCGACGGTGCCTCGTGGGCAGCCGGCGCCGAGGGACCACGGTGGCAGGTCGTGCCGTGCGGGTTCCGTCGGTGCGGGTCATGGGACGGGCTCCTGTGCTGACGGTGGATCGCGGTGCGGGTCCGGCGCGGGCCGGGGGCCCGCCCGCCCGGGCCGCCGCGCACACGGCGGGTCACGGGTCGGGGCGGGTGATCGAAGCAGCTGGGGTCGAGGGTGAGGGTGGTGAGAGTGGATGGGCGGTGGTCGGCGGGATCACGCACGGCGCCACACATGTCGGGGCACGGACGTGCGGATCGGACGGCACGAGCGCGTGGGTGTCGGCAGGGGATCGTCACGGCGACGCTGCCGGGACGGGGACCGCACGGCCGGTGAGGGACCGGCGGTGTCGGGGAGGGTCTGCCGACTGTGCGCGCATTAGGGGCGGGCGGTCCGAAGGCGCCGGGAGCGGCGTGGGGCCGCATCGGGGTGCGGCTCCGCCGCGAGGGCGCGACCGGCCACGACGGCGCGGAGGCCGAGGAACGACCCTTAGCGGTCCGCGCCCCGGAACAGGATCTCGAAGACCCGCTCGCCGTTCTGATGGCCCGTCACGGACAGGACGTAGCCGTGCCCGGCCTCTTCCTTGAGGTCGGTCCGGACGACACAGGGGGAGTCGAACTCGACGTAGCGGGAGCACGAGACGACGCACGAGGAGGGCCGGAAGGGGCGCGGTCCGAAGACCACGTGCGCGGCCTGCTGCGCGGCGTCGAGAAGAACCATCGCGGGCATGTGGTCGTTCGGGTGGTCGAACATCAGCTCGTTCGACACGTCGGCCCGCAGCAGCCACTCGCCGGAACGCTCGCCGGGGGCGAGGGCCACGTCGGAGGCGAGGGAGCGGCCGACCGTGTGCGGGGGCACCGGCGCGGGCAGCGGAGCCGCGAGCGCGGCGGGCCAGGCGGTCTCGGTACGGCCGCGGCGCAGCCGGCGGTAGACCTCCGCGGTCATGACGGAGCACTCGCCGCCGCCGGTGCCGATGATCTCGCCGTTCACCCGGAGGACCACACGGGCCTCCAGCGACGAGGGAACACCGCGGCGGTGCTTGAGGTCGTGGATGGACACGTCCAGATCGAGGCGGGCGGGCGCGTCGGGCGCGCGCAGCCGGCCGGGGTCCACCCGGTGGTGGGCGGACGAGACGAGGAACTGGTGGCCGAGCGGGACACCGAGGCCCTCGTGGGCGACCAGGATCACGGCCTGGCGGACGCTCTCGATCACCAGGGAGGGCAGGAAGTCGCCCTGGGCGTCGGTGAATCGGCGGTGGTCGGCGGGCCACTGCGTGGAGACGGTGTAGTGAAGAGCGTCGTGCTTGGTGATGCCGGTGGGCAGTACGTCCTTCCGGTGCGTGCGATGTACGAGCCTGGTGTCGATCGACGCCGCGGGCGGCAGGATGACGGGCCTGGCCGGTATGACCGGCCGGACCGGAAACGCGGTCTTCCTCATCCCCCCGTGGCGGCGTCGGCCCCTGTGAATACCAATGTTGGTGGTCATTGCTCTTCCTTCTGGAACGAGAAGGTGCATGACGGGTGACTGGTTCCAACCCCGCCGGTAAGATACGCGCATGCGGGTATGTTTTTCAATGAGGGCGGGTGGTTCCGCATACGAACCCGCTGACAGACATCATCAACAACGACGACGGAAGGGGGCCCCGTGGCACAGCAGGATCGAGCCATCAGGACACGCCAGGCGATTCTGGAGGCGGCGGGCGAGGTCTTCGCGGAGTGCGGCTACTCCGCCACGAGGATCTCGGACGTTTACCAGCGGTGCGGTGTGACGAAGGGCGCCTTCTACTTCCATTTCACCTCCAAGGCCGAGCTGGCGCAGGCGGTGCTGGACGAGCAGGTGGCGGAGCAGATCAGGTACTTCGCGCCGCCGCAGGAGGCGGGGGCGCCGAAGCTCCAGGAGTGGGTGGACGTGACGCTGCTCGTGGCGCACCGGCTCACCTTCGACCGCATGCTCCAGGGGAGCATCCGTCTCGCGGTCGACCAGGGGCACGACGTGATCGACCGCAAGGTGCCGTACCAGGCCTGGATCGAGGTCAGCTCGAGGCTGCTCGGAGAGGCCCAGGAGCGGGGGGAGTTGGTGCCGGGCATCGAGGTGGCCTCGGTGTCGGAGGCGGCGGTGGGCGCGTTCACCGGGGTGCAGCTGCTGTCGGAGGTCATGACGAACCGGGCCGACGTGGAGGAACGGATCGCGGTTCTCTACGACCTGATGGCCCGTTCGCTGGCCCGGCCCGAGGTGTACGCGCGGCTGGACATCACCGCGGATCGGGGGAAGGTCCTGACGCGTGGGGCGGCGGTCCGCAGCTCCGTCTGAGGGCAGTTCTGGGGCGGCCCTCGTCCGGCCGCCTGCGAAGGGAGCGGCACGTGCAGATCCAGCAGCTTCGGGCATTTCGTGAGGTGGCGGCCGAGTTGAGCGTGACTCGGGCGGCGCGGAACCTCAACTACGCGCAGTCCACGGTGACGGCGCAGATCCAGAACCTCGAGGAGTCGGTGGGGGCGGCGCTGTTCGATCGGAGCCGGCGGCGGTTGGCGTTGACGGAGGCGGGGGTGCGGTTGTTGCCGTACGCCGAGATCATCATCGACGCGGCGGAGGCGGGGCGGCGGGCGGCGGTGGAGGGGGGCGTGGGGTGTACGGCGCCGGTGCGGAGGGGGCCGGGCCGGGTCAGGCGGGCGGGTGTGCGTGAACCTGCCAGGGGTGGTGCGCGTTAGGGCGAGTTCTGGCTTGTGGTGACTTTGAGGGGCGCCCTGGGTGGGGTGACCCCGTTCGGCTGAGGCTGGTGTGACCCGGTACCCGGGGTTGTGGGTGCCGGGTCTTTGCTTGCCCGCGCCGGCGGGGTGCCGCTGCGCCCACCCGTGCCGCCCCAGCGCCACGACTGCCCGCAGCGGCGGTGGGTGCAGCGGGGCGGGTGGCCTGGGCCGTGCGGTTGGTGGCGTTGGCGTTGGCGTTGGTGGGTGGGGCCGCCCTTTGGCGCGACTGCCGGCGGCGGTGGGGGCATCGGTGTGGGTGGCCGCGGCGGTGGGTGCAGCGGGGGCGGGTGGCCTCGGCCATGGGGTTGGTGGCGTTGGCATTGGTGGGTGGGGCCGCCCTTTGGCGCGACTGCCGGCGGCGGTGGGGGCATCGGTGTGGGTGGCCGCGGCGGTGGGTGCAGCGGGGGCGGGTGGCCTCGGCCATGGGGTTGGTGGCGTTGGCGTTGGTGGGTGGGGCCGCCCTTTGGTGCGACTGCCGGCGGCGGCGGTGTGGGTGGCGACGGCGGGTGGAGCCGTGCGGCTGTCCCCAGCCGCGAGTGGTGGGGGTGGAGGTGGTCGCCGCCTGCGGTGATTGCTGGCGGAATTGGTCATTCCTGGGGTTGTGGTTTTGGTTTTGTTTGCGGAATTTGTTGTTCCGTAAGGCACTTGCCATTTCTGTCTGGCCGGAAAAAGTCGTCCCCCAGGGTTCTTTGTCGGCGCACCGGGGCGGAATTGGTCATTCCAATAGATCTTCCGTTCCGTGTCCGGCCCTCGGAATGTGAAGTTCCGGGGCCGGGTCCGTTCGCGCGTGTTTCGGCAAAGGGCGGTGCGCGGTGCGGCAACCAGCGGGGCGGAGGGGTTCGTAGAGTCGGAGTATCGCGGTGAGTCCGGGGCCGTAGACGGGCCGGATGCCGCTCGCCCCCCGAGTCGCGGCCCTCCCGTCGACCGGTGCCCTCCTCGTACTTCCCCCGGCGAGGAGCGCCCCGGCGGTGGGAGGGCCGCTCCGTACCCCCGGGGCCCCGGGCCCGCGTACCGCCCCGACCCCTCCCCCGGACCCACGAACTTTCCCCGGACAAGAGTGAGGCTCAGCCCAACATGAATGCTGATCAGCGCATGACGGACGTGGACTCCTGGCGCCTGCTGCCGGCCGCCCAGCAGCCCGACTGGCCCGACCCGGACGCCCTCAAGGGCGTACTCGAAGAACTGGCGTCCTACCCGCCGCTCGTGTTCGCCGGGGAGTGCGACCAACTGCGCGAGCGCATCGCGCGGGTGGCCAAGGGCGAGGCCTTCCTGCTCCAGGGCGGCGACTGCGCCGAGACCTTCGACGGGGTCACCGCCGACCAGGTGCGGGACAAGGTCAAGACGCTGCTGCAGATGGCCGCCGTGCTCACGTACGCCACCTCCGTCCCCGTCGTGAAGATCGGGCGGATCGCCGGGCAGTACTCCAAGCCCCGGTCCCGGCCGGTCGAGGTCCGCGGGGACGTCACCCTGCCCGTCTACCGCGGCGACGCCGTCAACGGACAGGAGTTCACCCCCGAGGCCCGCCGCCCGGATCCGGAACGCCTCAAACGCATGTACCACGCCTCCGCCTCCACCCTGAACCTCATACGGGCCTTCGTGACCGGCGGCTACGGCGATCTGCGGCAGGTGCACGAGTGGAACCGCGACTTCGTCAACTCCTCCCCCATCGGCGCCCGTTACGAGGCCCTCGCCCGGGACATCGACCGCGCGCTGACCTTCCTCGCCGCCTGTGGCGCCGACCCCGGTGAGTTCCACCTCGCCGAGTTCTACTCCAGCCACGAGGCGCTGCTGCTCGACTACGAGGCCGCCCTCACCCGCATCGACTCCCGCACCGGCCACGCCTACGACGTCTCCGGGCACATGGTCTGGATCGGCGAGCGGACCCGGCAACTCGACCACGCGCACATCGAGTTCGCGGCCAAGGTCCGCAACCCCGTCGCCGTCAAGCTCGGTCCCACGGTCACCCGGGACGAGGTGCTCTCGCTCATCGACCGGCTGGACCCGGAGCGGGAGGCCGGCCGGCTCTCGTTCATCACGCGCATGGGGCGCGAGAAGGTCCGTGACCTGCTGCCCTCCCTCATCGAGATCGTGGGCGAGACCGAGGCGCCCGTCGCCTGGATCTGCGACCCCATGCACGGCAACACCTTCTCGGCGGCCAGCGGCCACAAGACCCGCCACTTCGACGACGTACTGGACGAGGTGACCGGCTTCTTCGAGGCGCACCGCGAGCTCGGCAGCCACCCCGGCGGCATCCACATCGAGCTGACCGGCGACGACGTCACCGAGTGCGTGGGCGGCGGGCACCCGATCGGCCTGACGGATCTGCACCGGCGCTACCAGACCGCCTGCGACCCCCGGCTCAACCGCTACCAGGCGCTCGATCTCGCCTTCCAGGTCGCCGAGTTGTACGCGGACCGCGCGGTCCCGGCCGTGCCGCGGCCGCGTATCGCGCAGGCGGCCTGACCTGGTCCGACCCTGGCCCGGTGAGGTCGGCGGAAGCCCGGCCTCACCGGCCGCGCGACCCCTCGTATCCATCGAAACTCTCGATCGAAGTAGAAAACCCGCATGCGGGTATGTTTCTCTATGAGTGCTTCTTCGAGAGCTCCGACATCGGAACAGGGGGTACGCGATGCAACGTGTCAGTGAGGTGAAGCCTCGGCAGGTACGCAGGTGCACCGCCGATCCGCCGCCCGCCCAGCGCGGTGGACTGCAGATCGTCAAGAACCATCAGGAGATCCTCGAGGGGACGACCGCTCGCCATCGCTTCGGCGAGGTGACCGTCTCGCTCGTGCAGGGCGGGCCGCGTGAGCTCGTCCGGCCCGGGCGGCTGATCGGCGCCGGTGAGGGTGCCCGGCTGCGCATGTGCCGGCCGCTGCACGGCGAGGTCTGGGTCTTCCAGGACGGCCGGCACGGTGTCGTACGGCCGCCGCAGCTGATCTCCTTCGACACCGGACGCCCGTTCAAGGTGATCATGCCGGAGGAGTTCCGGATGGTCGACGTCATGGTGACGCACTCCCTGGTCGGGCTCACCGCCGCGGACACCCAGCGGCTCACCGCCCGGGCCTGGAGCGGTGACCAGGGCGCCGCCGCGCTGCTGAGCAGCCTCCTCGAAGGGCTCGGCCGGCACGGTGAGGAAGTCGAGACGGCCGTGGACCTGCTCGGCGGGAGTGTCGCCCAGCTGACCGCCGTCCTGTTCGCCGAGCGGATGCGCGAGGTCGGCGCCGACAGCGAGATCGCCCGGCAGGCGCTGATGCTGCGGATCCAGGCCCATGTGCGCGAGCACCTGGCCGAGCCGAGCCTCAGCCCGATCGAGGTCGCCCGCCGGCACAACATCTCCCTGCGCTATCTCCAGAAGATCTTCCAGGAGTTCGGCGTCAGCCCGGCCCGCTGGATCCGCGACGAGCGGCTCGCCCGCTGCCGCTCCGAACTGGCCGACGCCTCCCTCGACCACCTGCCCGTCGCGCTGATCGGCGAGCGGGCGGGACTGTACGGGGCCTCCCACTTCAGCCGCCTCTTCCGGGGCCGGTACGGGGTCACCCCGAGCGAGTTCCGGAAGGAGCGCCGCGCCATGGACCACCACCTGGACACCGATCCCGCGAGCTCGGGAGCCCGGCCGTGAGCGCGCCCACCGAGGCCGCCCGCACGACGGCGGACCGGACGACGGCCGGCAGGGCGACGGCGGGCGGTACGGCCACGGCCGGTACGGCCACTGCCGGTACGACGGCGGGCTACGGAACCGTCGAGCACTTCCTCGGCCTGCTGCTGCCCGGCGGACTGGAGCCGGAGGCGTCCTGCCCCGGCCGGCTGGTCTCCGCGCGGACCGTGACCCATCAGAACCCGCCCGCCCGCGAGCGGGGCAAGGGCCAGGGCCGGAGGAGGAAGACATGACCACCGCCACCGGCCTGCCCGAGCTGCGCATCAAGGTGCTCGGCCCGCTCGAGATCCACGTGGGCGGCGAGCGGCGCACCCTCACCGCCCCGATGGCGCGGCGCGCCATGGCCGTACTGCTGCTGGACGCCAACCACCTGGTGTCCACGCAGGCCCTCGTCGAGGAGCTGTGGGACGAGGAGCCGCCGCGGCTCGCCCGCAAGACCGTGCAGACCTACATCTACCAACTGCGCCAGGCCCTGAGGTTCCCCGGCGCCGACGGCTCCGGCGAGCGCCTGGAGACCGGGCCCGGCGGCTATCGCCTGACCGCCCGGCAAGGAGAGCTCGACCTCTGGGAGTTCGAGCAGCGGGTGACCCGTGCCCGGGCCGCGCTCGCCTCCGGGGCGCCCGAGGACGCCGCCCGGCTGCTGCGCGAGGGGCTCGCGCTGTGGCGCGGGGACCCGTTCGCGGGGCTGGAGGCCGGGCCGCTGCTCACCGCGCGGATCGCGCAGATCGGCGAGGCCCGGCTCGGCGCGCTGGAGCTGCGGATCGAGGCCGATCTGCAGCTCGGCCGCCACCAGGCGCTGGTGGCCGAGCTGCGCCGGCTCACCGTGGACCATCCGCTCGACGAGCGGTTCACCGCCCAACTGATGATCGCCGCGCACCGGTCGGGACAGCGCAGTACGGCACTCGACGCCTATCTGCGGCTGCGGCAGCGGCTCGTCGACGAGCTGGGCATCGAGCCGAGCGAGCGGGTGCGCAAGCTGCAGCAGGACATACTGCGCGAGGTCCTGCCGCCCGCCGGGAAGGCGGACCAGGCGGTGGTCGTACGGCGGCCCGTGCCATCCCCTCGCGTCTCACCCGCGGTGGACCAACTGCCTCTGACCGCGCCCGACTTCGTGGGCCGCGAGCAGGAACTGGAGCGGATCGGCGAGCGGTTCACCGGCCAGGTCGTCACCCTGCTCGGACCGGCCGGCGTCGGCAAGTCCGCGCTCGCCGTACGAGCCGCCCGCGCGCTGGCCGAACGGTTCCCCGACGGGCTCCTCTACGCCTCCCTGCACGACGGATCCGACCGGCCGCGCGCCCCGGAGGCGGTACTGCGGTCGCTGCTGGACGGGCTCGGCATTCCGCGGCAACGGCAGCCCGAGGACCCGGAGGGACTCGCCGCGCTGTTCCGGGGCACCGCCCGGGAACGGTCCCTGCTCGTCCTGCTCGACGACGCGGCCGGTACCGACCAGGTGCTTCCGCTGCTGCCCGGCGGTGACTCCTGCCTGACCCTCGTGACCTCCCGGGTCCGGCTGTCGGGACTGCCCGGCGCCCGGCGCCTGACCCTCGGTCCGCTCGGCGCCGAGGACGCGGCCCGCTTCTTCGAGCGCCTGGTCGGCGCGGAGCGCATCGCCGGGCACCGGGCGGCGCTGCGCCACGTGGTGGCACGCCTCGGCGGTCATCCGCTGATGCTGCGGTCGGTGGGCGAGCTGTTCGCGGCCCGGCCGATGTGGACGCTGACCGACCTGGCCGCGGGCCTGCTGGACGACGACCGGCTGGTCGCCGAGCTGCGGGACGAGGCCTGTGCGGCGCTCGCCCGGGCCGACAGTGCCCTGGCCCGGCTGGCGCCATGGCTGCGCCGGTCGACGTTCCTGCTCGCGGCGGCGGGTCCCGGCTCCTTCGACACCGAGCAGGTCAAGAAGGTGCTGGAGCTCGACACCTGGAGCGCCCAGTCGGTGGTGGGGCGGCTGCTGGACCGGCAGGTCCTGGTCCTCGACGAGGCCCCGCCGGGCGGCACCGCCACCTTCCGGGTCCCGGAACTGATCCGGGTCGGGGTGCTGGCCCACGGGGGCGGGGGGTGGAGCGGGCTGACCGGCGGCGACACGGGTGAGGTTGAACCGACTGAGGCCGGTTGGGTCGACGGGGGCCGTGGTGACGCGGGTCGGCCGGAAGACGGTCGTATGGCACGTATGGCATCCGGTCGTATCGAAGCCGGTCGTATCGAAGCCGGTCGTATCGAGGCCGATCGCCCCGACAGCGGCGGGTCCGACGCCCTTCCGACCGACTCGGCCTGTTCCGACTCCAGTTGGTCCCACACCGGTCGTACCGACAGCGGTCGTACCGATGGCGGTCGTGCCGAAAGCGCCCGCCCTGACGCCGGTCGTGCCGATGCCGGTCACCTCGACGCCGGTCCTGCCGATACCGGACGCCCCGACACCACCCGCCCCGACACCGCCCGTACCGAAGCCACTCGGTTCGACGCCGTGCGGCCCGACTCCGATCGGTCCCACGCCCCCGGAGCCGTCCGGCGCGGTCTGCTGCCGGGCCGGCCGCACGGTGCCGTTCCCGGGCCGCCGAGGCGGCGGTCGGTGACCCCGACCACATAGGCGCCCCGGCCGCCCGCCGGCCGGTCGTTTCAGGCCGTCCCCACCCGTCCGCGACAGCGCCCCGCGCAACCCCTGAAAAGCGGCTCTGAACAGCACGTTTTCCGCCTCTTGGACACGCCTTGGGCGGGTGTTGAACGGGCCACCCCAGTCTGGACACAGGCGACGGTCGCCCGTCCGGATCGCTCCCCGTCGCACGTCCGAACGAACCATCCAAGGAGACCCCATGACGGACCAGCAGTTCGGCCAGCTCGACGTCCGCTACCTCAACCACTCCGCGCTCGCCCTGCCCGGCGGCGGCGAGCTGTACTACGAGGACAGCGGCGAGGGCCCCGCGGTGACCCTGCTGAACAACTTCTACATCGTCAGCCCGATCTGGCGGAACTTCACCACCGAACTGGCCGACGACTTCCGGCTCGTCCACTACGACCTGCGCAACCAGGGCGCCTCCAACCCGGGCCCGGAGCCGGTCGAGTTCATGGACCACGTGGAGGACGTGCGCCGTCTGCTGGACCACCTCGGCATCGAGAAGACCTACCTGGTCGGCACGTCCATATCCACCCTCATCGCCCGCGAGTTCGCGCTGAAGTACCCCGAGCGCGTGGCCGGCCTGGTCCTGGTGGGCCCGGCGTTCTCGCCCAACGGCACCCTGCGCCGCAAGCTGGTCAGCCGCTCCTGGCTGGCGAGCCTGGAGTCCGGCGGCACCCAGCAGCTCTTCGGCCACCTCTACCCGCTGGTCTTCCCGGACCAGATGATCCACGAGGGCGGCACCGCGGCCTACCTGGCGCTCAAGGACAACTTCCTGTCCCTGCTCTCCGTCGGCTCCATCCGGGAGAACCTGCTCGCCTCCCTGGAGATCGAGGACGACCCGGAGCAGCTCGCCCGCCTCGCCGCCCCGACGCTGATCATCAACGGTGACGGCGACTTCGCGTGGAGCGAGTCCGTCGTCGAGGACGCGCTGGCCCGCATCCCGGACAGCCGGGCGATCACCCTTCCCCGCGCCGGTCACGTGCCCTTCTTCGACGACCCGCAGGGCTTCCAGACGGCCGTCTCCGAGTTCGTACACGAGCTCGAGGCGCGCCGCGGTGCCGAGACCGCCACCGCGGTCAACGGCGCCGCGTAGCGGGACGGGCGACACGGGGGCGGCCGGGGCCCGGTGATCCCGTACCCGCGGCCCCCCTCCCCGTCCCACTTCCCCCAGGCATTTCGCTGCACCACCGCAGCACCACATCGACGCACACCACGTCCCGACGCTGGAGACAAGCACTCATGACAACACGTCTGTTGACCGGGGCCACCGGCTTCGTCGGCGGAGCCGTGGTCCTCGAACTGCTCGACAAGACCGACGACCCCGTCCTCGCACTGGTCCGCGGCAAGGACGACGCCGAGGCGACGCAGCGCCTGCACGAGACGCTCTCGGCGATGGCGGACGGCTACGGCCGGTCCGACCTGCACCCGGAGATCCTGCGTCGGACCCTGGCCGTGCACGGTGACATGACCGTCGACGGCTGCGGGGTCGACACGGCCGGGCTGCCGCCCGTCGACGAGGTCTGGCACTGCGCCGCCTCGCTGCGCTACGAGGAGGAGTACCGCGCCGAGATCGAGGCCCAGAACGTCCAGGGCACCGCCAACGTCCTCGACCTCGCCCGCACGCTGGGCGCGCGCGCCTTCAACTACGTCAGCACCGCCTACGTCGCCGGCTCGCGCACCGACCTGATCACCGAGGGTCCGGTGACCGACCAGTCGGTGGCCAACAACTGCTACGAGCAGACCAAGATGCGGGCCGAGGCCCTCGTCGAGGAGGCCGCGGCCGACATGCGGATCCGCATCCTGCGGCCCACCGTCGTCATCGGCCACAGCGTCACCCGGCACGGGCTGAACTGGTCGGGTCTGTACGGCTTCGCCCGCCAGGTGCTGGTCTTCAAGAAGACCGCCTCGCGCAAGCTCGGCACGTTCCTCTCGCACGCCCGGGTGCGGCTGCTCGCCGACCCCGAGACCGTCGTGAACCTCGTCCCGGTCGACATCGTGGCCCGCAACGCGGTCGCCATCTCGCTGTCGGACTCCCCGGAGACGTACTTCCACCTCGGCAACTCCGACGGTCCGAAGGTCCGTGACATGGTCACCCAGATCTTCGAGCTGATCGGTCTGCGCGAGCCGCTGTGGGTGGACGACCGCGACGGCTTCACCGCGATCGACGAGGCCCTCGACGGCGGCATGAACTTCTACCGCTCCTACCTGCGCTACAACAAGCGCTTCGACCTCACCAACACCGCCGCCGTCTGCGGCCCGGACGCCTCCTACGCCCCCACCGGCGAGGAGGAACTCGCCGAGTACCTCCTGTACTACCTGCGCACCCTGCGCGGCTTCCAGGAGAACACCGGCAACGAGCGGATCGTCCACCGCGTCGCCGCCTGACCCGTCCGTCGACGACGAGAACCCCTGAGCCTGCGGTTCCGCGCGGGCCGTCACTGGAGGAGACATGTACGACAGCACGACGGTCGCGGAGCACCTGCGCGGCCTGCTGGAGAACGCGGTCGGCGCTCCGCTGCCGCTGGAGGACCCGGCGGCCCGTGCGGCGTCGCTGTGGAACCTGGGGCTCACCTCGGCGGGCTTCATGCGCCTGCTCGCCGACGTCGAGGACGCCTTCGGCATCGAGTGGGACCTGGACGAGCCGACCGACGCGTTCGGGTCCTACGACGCCCTGCTCGCCCACATCACCGCGCAACTGGAGCGCCGTGCGGCGAAGGCGGGGGGTGTGTGATGGCGCGCGTGAACCGCCGGCTCGCGCTGGCCACCGCCCCCGCCGAGGCCCGCCGCCGCCACGGCGCGGTGCCGATCCGCCTCGACAAGCCGCTCGACCTGTTCCCGCAGGCCGGCCGGAACTTCGACTACGCCACCTTCGCCGACCTGGTCGAGGAGGCCGCCGCCCTGCTCGCCGGGGCCGGCGTCACCGACGGTCAGCGCATCCTCATCGTCAAGCAGCCGAACTTCGACATCCCCCTGCTGGCCTTCGCCTGCGCCCGCATCGGCGCCGTACCGGTGCTCGTGCACTCCGCCGTCGGCTTCCAGGCCCTCGGCGTGATGACCGGCCGCGCCGAGCCGGCCGCCCTCCTCACCGACGCCGTCACCGAGGCGGCCGGCGTGCTGGACTCCGTCGACCCGACCCTGCCGCGCTGGTACGTCGGTGAGCGCGGCGAGCACGGCCTGTCCCTGCTGGACGCCGAGCGCGGTCACATCCCGCCCGCCGTGGTGCCCCGCGAGGACACCCCGCAGCTGGTCACCCACAGCTCCGGCACCACCGGAGTGCCCAAGCTGGTGCTGCACTCCGTGCACAGCTTCGCCGGGCACGCCCGTCCCCAGATCACCATCGGCAAGGTGCTGCGGGTGCGCGACCCGTACCTGATGTGCCTGTCGCCGGTGCACGCCCGCTGCATGTCCGGGATGCTCGCCATCCTCGCGCTCGGCCTGCCGCTCGGCTTCCTCACCGACACCGCCCCCGAGAACGCGGCCGAGCTGCTCGCCGCCGTCCGCCCGGGCGTCGTGGAGACCGTCCCGAACGCCTTCATCCGCTGGGAGGAGGTCGCCGAGAAGCAGCCCGAACTCTTCGCGCAGACGCGGCTGTTCGTCAGCTCCTTCGACGCCGCCCACCCGCGCACCATCCGCACCCTGCTGGGCGCGGCCAAGCCCGGCGCCCGCTACATGCAGGCGTACGGCCAGACCGAGACCGGACCCGTCACCGTCAAGTCCCACAAGCTCAAAAGCCGTTGCGACGACGGTCGTTGCGTCGGCCGGGCCGTGCTCGGACACACCAAGATCCGCGTCCTCGACGACGCGGGCGACAAGGCCCGCAAGGGCACCCCCGGGCAGATCTTCGCCCGTTCCTCCGGAGTCACCCCCAGCTACCTCGGCTCCCCCGACCAGCGGGTCGACGGCTGGTGGGCGATGGGCGACTACGGCCTGGTCAGCGACCGCGGCTGTCTGCACCTGTTCGACCGGATCGTGGACCGGGGCAGCGGCGTGGAGAGCCTGCTGGCGGCCGAGGACGACATCCTCGAGGCGCTGCCGCAGCTCACCGAGGCCGTGATCATCCCGATGGCCGACGGGCCCGCGATCCCGCTGGTCGTCACCCGCGGCGACGCCCCGCTGGACCTGGCCGCCTGGCGCCGCGCGGTCGCCTCGCTGCCGGAGCTCGCCGCGCCGGTGCAGTGCCGCTGGGACGACATCCCCCACACCGCCACCTGGAAGGTCAAGCGCCTGGAGGTGGCGCGCCGGCTCGCCGCGGGCGACCTGCCGGTGCTGACCACGGCAGGGGAGGAACGATGACGACCGCCCCGACCCGCCGGACCACCACCGCGTCGGAGCTCTGGACGAACTGGCTTCCGGCGGTGGAACGGCTCGTCCCGGTGCCCGAGGAGTTCCGGGTCGCCCGGCTCGCCCACGCGGAGGCCGCGCGCGAACTCGCCGTCGACGAGGACGTGCTGGAGAACCTGGTCGGCGCCGGCTTCCCCGCCGAGGACACCCCCGACGGGCTGCGCTACGACTACCACGACGTGATGAACCTCGGGCTCCAGTCCGGGCTCGGCCGCTCCCTGGCCGAGCTCGGCGAACGCCAGTGCATGCGGCTCGCGGCCGGACAGCCCGAGAGCTGGACGACCGAGCGCGTCACCCGGCTCCGGCTCACCGCCACCTGCTCCGCCGCCGGGTGCACCAGCTGCGTCACCAGCCCGGTACCCGCCGAGCCCGCCCCCAAGCTGTTCGAGGGCCGGCTCACGGAGTGGGTTCGGGAGGAGGGCGGTACCGCGGTGGCCACCGTCACCACCCGCGGCCACCGGGACGCCCCCCGCACCGACACCGTCCGCCGGATCTACGACGACCTGCTCGACCGGCTGGTCTCCGGCGAGTACCAGTACGGCTGGGTGCCCGAGGAGCTGCGGGCCCGCCCCGCGACCGCGATCGAGCACCGCACCGTGGACTGTGTCGTCGCCGCCTGGCAGATGCAGCGGTGGGCCGAGGAGGCGGGCGTCCGCGCCCGTACCCGCCGCGGCTTCCTGCTCGGTCTGGTCGGCGTCGAGCACGCCTGGACCGAGGTGTTCGAGGAGGGCCGCTGGCTGCTCCTGGACCCGGTGCTGGCGTACCTGGGTTCCCGGCACCGGGCCACCCACCCGGAGTTCGCCGACTTCACCCGAGGTTCGGTGCACAACCGGCTCCTCGCCTGGGACCGGTCCGTCGACGAGTCGCTGGCCGACCACGACTGCGTGGCCGGCGGACACGTCCGCGTCGACTGCCGTCAGCTCCCCGCCGCCCGTACCCCCGCCTGAGCGTACGGCGGACACATCCCCCCATCGGGGCGACGCCCCGCCCCGTCATTTCTGGAGGAATACCCATGTTCAACAAGCTGGCCGCCTTGGCGACCGGCCGCCGAAAGCTGGTTCTCTGGCTGGGACTGCTCTTCTGTGTCGTGGCCGGCGGACTCGGCGGCGCCGTCAACAGCAAGCTGTCCTCCGGTGGTTACGAGGTACCCGACGCTCCGTCGACGCAGGCGAACGAGATCCTCAGCGAGAAGTTCGGCACCGGTGAGCCCAACCTCGTGCTGCTGGTCAAGACCCCGAAGGGCGTCGACGACCCGGACACCGCCGCCAAGGGTGCCGAGCTGACCGAGAAGCTCGGCGCGGAGGACGGCGTGCAGGAGGCCGCCTCCTACTGGACCCTGGACAAGGCGCCCAGCCTGAAGGCCGAGAAGTCCGACTCCGCCCTCGTGCTCGCCCACCTTCAGGGCAACGAGGACGAGGTCGACGACTACCTGGCCAAGCTCCGCCCGCACTACGAGGACGGCTTCGAGGGCCTGCAGATCCAGTTCGGCGGCCGCGCCGAGGCCTACGCGGAGATGAACGAGCAGACCCAGGAGGACCTGGCGCTCGCCGAGACCCTGGTGCTGCCGCTCACCCTGATCCTGCTGGTCCTCATCTTCCGCGGGGTCATCGCCGCCCTGCTGCCGCTGGCCGTCGGGATCGTCGCCATCATCGGCGCGCTCGGTGTGCTGCGGGTGCTGGTGGAGCTGACCGACGTGTCGGTCTTCGCGATGAACCTCACCACCGGCCTCGGCCTCGGTCTCGGTATCGACTACAGCCTGTTCGTGGTCAGCAGGTACCGGGAGGAGCTGAGGAAGGGCGCCGAGGTCAACGCCGCCATCGCAACCAGCCTGCGCACCGCCGGCCGGACCGTCCTGTACTCGGCGATCACCGTGGCGCTCTCGCTGTCGGCGCTGCTGCTGTTCCCGATGTACTTCCTGCGCTCCTTCGCCTACGCCGGTATCGCCGTCGTCGCCTTCGCGGTGCTCGCCGCCCTGGTGCTGCTGCCGGCGCTGCTCGCGGTCATCGGCACCCGGATCAACAAGTGGTCCTGGAACCGCAAGAAGCCCGAGCAGGCCGTCGAGAACGGCTTCTGGCACAGGCTGGCCACCCTGGTCATGCGCCGTCCGCTGCCGCTGGCCACCGGCGTCATCGTGGTCCTGCTGCTGCTCGGCGCGCCGTTCCTCGGCATCAAGCTCAACCTCGCCGACGAGCGCACCCTGCCCGCGGACGCCGAGGCGCACCAGGTCGGCACCGTCCTCGTCGAGGACTACTCGGCCCGCGAGATGGAACCGCTCATGGTGGTGGCCGAGAACGCGGGCGGCGCGGCCGACCGCGAGTCCAAGGTCGCGGCCTACGCCGAAGAACTCTCGAAGATCGACAACGTGGCCCGGGTGGACGCCCTGACCGGCTCCTACGCGGACGGAAAGCAGATCGCCCCGGCCGGCGCGCTCAACGAGCGCTACGAGAAGGGCGAGGGCACCTGGCTCTCGGTCATCCCGGAGGTCGGCTCCTACACCGACGAGGGCCAGGACCTGGTCGTCGACGTGCGGGACGCGAAGGCGCCGTTCGAGGACGTGAAGGTCGCGGGCACCGCCGCCTCCTTCAAGGACACGATGACCTCGCTGACCGACCGGATGCCGTGGGCGCTGCTGCTGATCGCCGTCTCCACGTTCGTGCTGCTGTTCCTGATGACGGGCAGCGTGCTGATGCCGGTGAAGGCGTTCGTGCTCAACCTGCTCAGCCTCACCGCCACCTTCGGCGCGATGGTCTGGGTCTTCCAGGACGGCAACCTGATGTGGCTGACCGGCGACTTCACCGTCACCGGCGGCATCGTGGCCACCACCCCGATCATGATGTTCTGCGTGGCCTTCGGCCTCTCCATGGACTACGAGGTCTTCCTCCTGTCCCGGATCAAGGAGGAGTACGACCGCAATGGCGACAACACCCGTGCCGTCGCCCTGGGCCTCCAGCGCACCGGGGGCCTGGTCACCGCGGCCGCCGCGCTGATCGCCCTGGTCTTCGCCTCCTTCCTGGTCTCCGGCATCACCTACATGAAGCTGCTCGGCCTCGGTCTCGCCCTGGCCGTGCTGATGGACGCCACGCTGGTGCGGGGCATCCTCGTTCCGGCCTTCATGCGCCTGGCCGGCCGCTACAACTGGTGGGCCCCGCGCCCCCTGACCCGTGTCTACGAGCGGTTCGGGCTGAGCGAGGGCGAGGAAGCCTCCGGCGGTAAGGCCGTGAGCCCTGCGCGTGAGCCCGTGGACGCAGGCCGATGAGTGCCGCGACAGGCCGTCGAGCGTCTGCGGCCTGACCGTGGCTGGTCGCGCAGTTCCCCGCGCCCCTTAGCGGCGCCGGCGGACCGCCCGACCGTCCAGTACCCAACTCCGGCGGGGTCCATGGCCACCCGGGCCCCGCCGGCCCCTCCACCCGCCTCTTCACCTCTAGGGGAACTCCCATGTCCGACCAGCTCACCCCGGGCCACGCGCTCCTGCTGGAGTTCGTCGATATGCCCGAACTGCTCGACGGCATCGGCCGTGACGACGACCTGACGACGGCCGGGCTCAACTCCGGCGACCTGATCCGGCTCGCCCTCGCCATCGAGGAGCAGACCGGCAGCCCGCTCGACGACGACGAACTGACCGCGCTGCACACCGTCGAGGGCATCGACCAGGTGCTGACCGCGCGCTCCGCAGCCGTGAGCGAGGCCCGCTGATGTGGATGGCCCACTTCGTCCGGCGTCACGCCGGACAGCGCCCCGACGCACTCGCCCTGGCCGACGAGCGGCTCTCGCTCACCTGGCGTGAACTGGACGAACGCACCGACGCGTTGGCCGCCGCCCTGATCGACCGCGGGATCGGCCCCGGTGAGCGCCTCGTGGTCAGCTCGCCCAACCGGGTCGAGGTCCTGGAGCTGTACATCGCGGCCGGCAAGGCCGGGGCGATCGTCTGCCCCGTCAACCACTCCTTCCCGGCCCCCGAGGTCGAGCACGTCGTCTCCAACTCCGCCCCGCGCGGGGTGATCGCCGAGCAGGGCGTGCTGGACCGGCTCGGTGACGCGTTCGGCGACAGCTGGAAGCTCGCCCTGGACAGCCCCGCCTACCAGGAGCTGCTCAGCACCCCGCGCCGGGCGCTGCCGCTGCCCCACATGGACGACCTGTTCGCGATCCTGCACACCTCGGCCACCACCGGCCGGGCCAAGGGCGTCGCCGTCACCCACCGCTCGGTGTCCGCCTGCTACACGGCGCTCGCCGCCGAGGCCCGGTTCACCGCGGACGACGTGATGCTCAACCCCTGTCCCCTGTTCCACGGCTCCATGGTGATCGGCCTGGCCCTGCTCGCGGCCGGCGGAACCCTGGTGCTCCAGCGGGAGTTCGCGCCGCAGCGGTTCCTCGCCGAGGCCGAGCAGCGCGGCGCGACCCGTGCCTTCCTGGTCCCGTCGATGGTCCGCTTCGCCCTGCGCACCAAGGCGTTCGACACCACCGACCTGTCCACCCTCGTCGACGTCATGTTCGGCGGCGCCCCCATGCCGGAGGAGCTGCTGCGCGAGTCCCTGGAGCGCTTCCCCTGCCCGTTCCGCGGGATCTACGGCATCACCGAGGGCGGTGGCCCGATCGCCACCGTCGTCTTCGGCGGGGCCGAGGACCACGGCGCGGACGCCACCGCCCGGGAGCTCCGGCTGCGCTCGGCCGGGCGGATGCTGCCCGGCTGCCACATCGAGGTCCAGGACAAGGAGGGCGGCGCGCTGCCGCCCGGCGAGATCGGCGAGGTCTGCGTCCGCGGCGACGGGGTGATGCGCGGCTACTGGCGCAACCCCACGGCCACCGAGTCCACCCTGCGCGACGGCTGGCTGCGCACCGGTGACCTCGGTTACTCCGACGCCGACGGCTACCTCTACCTGGTCGACCGGATCAACGACGTGCTCATCCGCGGCGGGCAGAACGTCTACCCGGCCGAGATCGAGCGGGTCCTCGGCGCGCAGCGCGGGGTCGCCGACGCGGCCGTCGTGGGCGCCCCCTCGGAGGAGTGGGGCGAGGTGCCGGTGGCCTTCGTGGTCGCGGAGGGCGAGGAGGTGTCCGCCGCCGGCCTGGTGAAGGCCTGCGCCAGCGAACTGGCCAGCTACAAGCGGCCGGTGCGCATCGAGTTCGTCTCCGAGATCCCGCGCAGCGCGGCCGGCAAGATCCTGCGCCGCAAGCTGCGCGAGCGGTTCGCCGACGGAATGCCGGGCGCCGCCCCGGTGCCGCCCACGGACCGGGGAGCGTGAGCGCCGTGCGAGTCGCCTGCATAGGCGCCGGGCCCGGCGGGCTGATGCTGGCCCTGCTGCTGCGCCGCCTCGGCGGCCACGAGGTCGACGTCTTCGAACGCAGCCCCGCCGGTGCCACCTACGGCTTCGGCGTGGTCTTCTCCCGCTTCAGCCTGGCCCGGCTGCGCCGCGCCGCCCCGGACGTGGTCGCCGCCCTGCTGGACCGCGGCGCCCGCTGGGACGACGTGGAGGTCCGCCGGGACGGCGAGCGGATCCGCTCCTCCGGCCACGGCTTCGCCGCGGTCGAACGGCGCACGCTGCTCACCGCGCTGAACGAACTCGCCGAAGAGGCGGGCGCACGACTGCACTTCGAGACCGAGGCCGACGCGTCCGAGCTGCTCGGGCGGTACGACGTGGTGGTCGCCGCCGACGGCTCCGGCAGCCGCACCCGGGCCGCGTTCGCCGAGGAGTTCGGGGCCAGTGTCGTCCCCGGCAGCGGGCGGTACGCGTGGTTCGGGGTGGACCGGGCCTTCGACGCGATGACGTTCCTGTTCGCGGACAGCCCGTACGGCCCGGTCGGCGCCCACGTCTACCCGTACGGCCCGGACCGCTCGACGTTCCTGGTCGAACTCGGTGCGCAGGCGTGGCGGCGGGCCGGGTTCACCGAGGGCGCCACCAAGCCCCCGGGCTGGAACGACGAACAGGCCATGGAGTTCTGCGCCGAGGTGTTCGCCGAGCATCTGGGCGGGGCCAAGCTGCTGGGCAACGGCTCGCGTTGGCTGACCTTCCCGCACATCTCCGGCAGCCGCTGGTCCACGGGGCGTCTGGTGGGTCTCGGGGACGCCGTCCACACCGCGCACTTCTCCGTGGGCTCGGGGACCACCCTGGCCCTGGAGGACGCGGTCGAGCTGGCCCGCCGACTCGCCGAGCACGGTGAGGGCGACGATCTGGAGGCGACGCTGGCCGCGTACGAGGCCACCCGCCGGCCGATCGTCCAGTCCGTGCAGGAGGCCGCCTGGGCGAGCCTGCGGATGTGGTCGCACCCCGAGGAGCACCGCGCCCTCGACCCGGCCACGCTGATGCTCCGCCTGCTCACCCGCACCGGTCAGTCCGCCGCGGACGTGCTGCTGCGGCTCGATCCCCAGCTCGCCAAGATCGGCGACGGAATCACGGCGCTGCCCGAGGGCCCGGTACCCACGCTGGTCCCGTCCGCCGGACAGGCGGCACCCGGAGACGCGGTGCTCGCCGGTCAGGACGGCCCCGTGCTGGTCGAGACGGACGCCGACGCCACCGCCGTACAGGAGGCCGGGGAGCGGTTGCGGGCGCTGCGGCTCGAACTGCCGGACGCCTCCCTCGGGTTGCTGGTGCGGGCACCCGCGCCGGCCGAGGAGCCGGTGGCCCGGCTGGTCGACTCCGTCGCCGCGCTCGCCCAGGCCGTTCCGCTCGCCGTCGTGGCCGTGGCGCCCGGCGATCAGCTGCCCGCCGCCGACCGCACCGCCCGCTCGGCCGTCGCCGAACGCCTGACGGCGACCGGCACGCACACGGCGTATGTCTGCCGCCCGAACGAACTGAGCCAGGGCTGGACCCACGTCCGCTCCGGACGCGCGTCCGAGCTGTGGACGACCGGGACCTGACCCCGCACCGCCGACGACCACCCGAACCTCGACCCGCAGCGCCGATGGTGGCCGGGGTCGAGAGAACGCCGTACCCCGTACCGCGCCGGGCGTGAGCCCATCGCCCCGGGCCACCACCGGGTTCGAGAAAGGAATTTGGGGGATGCCCCAGCTGGAAACCTCCCGGCCGCGCACCGGCCGGGCAGCCCCGTCCGGACGGTGGACGACGCCCGCCGGAGTCGAGGTCGTCCGCACCACCGAGCTCCTCGGCTCCGCCGCCGCCCTCCGCACCGACCTGGAGGACACCCTCGACGAACGCCGCGGCATGCTCCTCTTCCGCGGCGAGGACCGGATCATCGGCTACACCGACCCACCCGTGGAGATCACCGCCACCGGACCCGAGATTCGGGTCACCGCGCTCAACCAGCGCGGCCGCGTGCTGCTGCCCGCCCTGCTGGCCCTGTTCTCCCGGGCGACCGGGCACGCCGAGGCCGACGGGGACACCCTGCGCGTGCGCGGCGGCGTCCCGGACGGCACCTTCGCCGAGGAGGACCGCACCCGCCAGGTCGGCGTGTTCGCCGCGATCCGGGCCCTCGTCGAGGGCTTCGCCTCCGACGACCCGCTGCTCGGCCTCTACGGCGCCTTCGGCTACGACCTGATCTTCCAGGTCGACCCGGTGACGCTCACCCAGCATCGTGCCCCCGGCGACCGCGACATGGTGCTGCACCTGCCCGACACCGTCTTCGAACTCGACCTGGGTTCTGACGAGGCGGTCCGCCACGACTACGAGTTCCGCGTCGGCGGCTCCCGCACCGACGGCCTGGACCGCGCCACCCCGGCCCGTCCCTTCGTGCCCGCCGCGAAGGCCCCCGAGCGCGATCACGCGCCCGGCGAGTACGCCCGGGTCGTGGAACAGGCCCGCCCGCTCTTCCGCTCCGGCGACCTCTTCGAGGTCGTGCCCAGCCAGTCCTTCCACCGGGTGGTCCAGCGCCCGCCGTCCCAGCTCTTCCGCACCCTGCGCGAGCGCAACCCCGCCCCGCACAGCCTGCTGATGAACCTCGCCCAGGACGAGTACCTGGTCGGCGCCTCCCCGGAGATGTTCGTCCGGGTCAGCCGACGGGCCGAGGCCGGCGCCCTCGTCGAGACCTCCCCGATCAGCGGCACGATCGCCCGCGGCCGGGACGCCCTGGAGGACGCCGAACGCATCCGCACCCTGCTCAACTCGGCCAAGGACGAGCACGAGCTGACCATGTGCACGGACGTCGACCGCAACGACAAGTCCCGGGTCTGCCTGCCCGGCACGGTCCAGGTCACCGCCCGCCGCCGGATCGAGAAGTACTCCACCCTCATCCACACCGTCGACCGCGTCGAGGGCGTGCTCAGGCCCGACCGGGACGCGCTGGACGCCTTCCTCGCCCACCTGTGGGCGGTCACCGTCACCGGCGCGCCCAAGCTGTCCGCGATCGAGTTCATCGAGCGCCACGAGCGCTCCCCGCGCCGTTGGTACGGGGGAGCGGTGGGCCGGATCGGCTTCGACGGCGACCTGGACACCGTGCTGACCCTGCGCACCATCCACCTGCACGACGGTGTCGCCTCGGTCCGTGCCGGGGCGACCCTGCTGCACGACTCCTCACCGGAGGACGAGGAGCTGGAGACCGAGCTCAAGGCGAAGGCGCTGCTCGGCGTCCTGGACGAGCCCTCGGCTCCCCCGCGGCCCCGGCTGACCGTCGAGGAGGGCCCCGGCACCGGCCGGCGGATCCTGCTGGTCGACCACCGCGACTCCTTCGTGCACTGCCTCGCCGGCTATCTGCGCGAGACCGGCGCCGAGGTCGGCACCTACCGCAGCGGCGGCCATCTGCCCCTGCTCGCCGAACAGCGCCCCGACCTGGTGGTGCTGTCCCCGGGCCCCGGCACCCCGGCCGACTTCGGCACCGCCGCCACCCTCGCCGAGGCCGAGCGGCTCGGCATCCCGGTGTTCGGGGTCTGCCTGGGCCTGCAGGGCATCGTCGAGTACCTCGGCGGCACCCTCGGCGTGCTGCCCGAGCCGGTGCACGGCAAGCCGTCCCGGGTCCGGCGCACCGAGGGCGACTCCCTGCTGCTGGAGGGGCTGCCAAAGAGCTTCACCGTGGGCCGCTACCACTCCCTGTACGCCGACCCGGCCACGCTGCCCGACTCGCTGAGGGTCACCGCGGCCACCGAGGACGAACGGGTCGCGATGGCCGTCGAGGCGCCCGGGCACCGATTCGCCGCGGTCCAGTTCCACCCCGAGTCGATCATGACGTACGCCGGGCGCACCGGACGGATCGTGGTCCACAACGCGGTCGCGCAGCTGACCCGCACCCCGATCGGAGCCCTGCGGTGACCGCGCTGCTCCCGGCGCCGGGGGAGGTGGCGGCGCTCGACGGGCGAAGCGCCGTGCGGTCCGCCCCGGCGCCGGCGAGCGGTGACCCCGAGCCCGTCGACCTGGCCGCCGTGGCCGCCCTGTTCGAGCCGCCCGTGATCGCGGCCCAGGCGCACACCGGTGAACTGGACTTCCGGCAACTGCCCGCCGATGTGCGTGACTTACTGCGCGGCTACACCGCGCCGCTGCGCCGCGAGACCTTCACCGCGGGCCGACTCGCCGCGGCCCGCGCCACCGCCGCGCTGACCGGTACGCCCCGGTGGCTGAGCGCCGACGCCCGCGGGGCGCCGAGCTGGCCGTACGGCGTGGCCGGCTCGCTCAGTCACACCAACCGGGTCGCCCTGTGCGTGACCGGACCCGACCGCGGCGTCGGGCTCGGCGTCGACATCGAACCCCTGGAGACGGGCGCGGAGTTGCTCTCCGCCCTGCACTACGTGTGCACGCCCGAGGAGGCCGGCCGCCTGCGCGACTGCCCCGACCCGGCCCGCGCCGTACTGCGGCTGTTCTGCGTCAAGGAGGCCCTCTACAAGGCGCTGCCGCCCGACACCCAGGACGGCGTCTCCTTCCAGTCCGTGGACCTGGAGTGGGAGGAGCCGCCGGCCGGCCGGGACCCCGGTGAGCCGGTCCGACTGCGCGTCGCGCGCGGCCCGGCGCCCGGCACGGTGGGCCGCTGCGCCGTCGTCGGCAGCCGCATGATCGCGGCGGTCGCCGTGCCGTGGACGCCCCCCTCCCCTTCCCGTACCGACCGCCGCACCGAAGCCCGCCCGGACCGCCGTACCCAAGTCCGCCCGGACCCCCGTACCGAGTCCCGTAATCAGCAGGACGGACAGTGACATGACCACCAGACAGCACACCGTGTGCGTGATCGGCGCGGGACCGCGGGGCCTCTCCGTGATCGAGCGGCTCTGTGCCGCCGCCCGTGCCGCCGCCCCCGACACCGCCATCGGCATCCATGTCGTCGACCCGCACGCGCCCGGCGCCGGCCAGGTCTGGCGCACCAGCCAGTCCCCGCACCTGCTGATGAACACGGTGGCCGGACAGATCTCGGTGTTCACCGACGCCAGCGTCGAGCTGACCGGCCCCCTGGAACCGGGCCCCAGCCTGCACGCCTGGGCCGAGTCCCTGGTCGCGGGCGACATCCCCGGGCACTACCCGGAGCAGGTCCTCGCCGAGGCCCGCGCCCTGGGCCCCGACACCTACCCGACCCGCGCGTTCTACGGCCACTACCTGCGCTGGGCGTTCGACCGTACGGTCGCGAACGCCCCGAGCTGTGTGACCGTCACCTGGCACCGGTCCCGTGCCGTGGCCCTGGACGACGAGGCCGCCGCCCTGGCCTCCGGCCACCCCCCGCGCCAGCGGGTCACGCTGGAGGACGGCACGGTCCTGGAGAACCTGGACTCCGTGGTGCTCTCCCAGGGCCATCTGCCCGCCCGGCCCACCGCCGTGGAGGAGCAGTTCGCGGCGCTCGCCCGCGAGTACGGGCACACCCACCTCGCCCCCGCCAACCCCGCCGACACCGACCTGGAGTGCGTCCAGCCCGGCCAGCCCGTCCTGCTGCGCGGGCTCGGGCTGAACTTCTTCGACTACATGGCCCTGCTCACCACCGGCCGCGGCGGCAGCTTCACCCGCGTCTACGGCCGACTGGTCTACCTGCCCTCCGGCCGCGAGCCCCGGATGTACGCCGGTTCCCGGCGCGGCGTGCCCTACCAGGCGCGCGGCGAGAACGAGAAGGGCCCGCACGGCCGGCACGAACCGCTGCTGCTCACCCCGGCCCGGATCGCCCGGATGCGGGCGGCGCGGGGCGCCGAGGGCGCCGACTTCCTGCGGGACGTGTGGCCGCTGGTCGCCAAGGAGGTCGAGACCGTCTACTACCGGACGCTGCTGGCCGCGCGCGGCCGGGCGGACCGCGCCGAGGCGTTCCAGCGGGCCTTCCTGCTCGCGCTGCCGGGCACGTCCGCGGAGGAGACGGTGCTCGACGCCTACGAGATCGGGGAGAAGGACCGCTGGGACTGGGACCGGCTCTCCCAGCCGTACCAGGACCAGGAGTTCGGCGGGCCCGAGGACTTCACGGCCTGGCTGCTGGACCATCTGCGCCAGGACGTCGCCGAGGCCCGCGGCGGCAATGTCAGCGGCCCGCTCAAGGCGGCCCTGGACGTGCTGCGCGATCTGCGCAACGAGATCCGGCTCGTCGTGGACCACGGCGGACTGCACGGCGACTCCCAGCGCGAGCACCTGGACCGCTGGTACACCCCGCTCAACGCGTTCCTCTCCATCGGGCCGCCCGCGTCCCGCATCGAGGAGGCGGCCGCCCTGATCGAGGCCGGTGTGCTGCACATCATCGGCCCCGACCTGCGCGTCGACGTCGACCGGCAGGGCTTCCACGCCCATTCGCCGCTGGTGCCGGGCTCCCGGATCCGCACCGAGGTGCTGATCGAGGCGCGGCTGCCCGACATCACGCTGAGCCGCACCGAGGACCCGCTGCTGCGGCACCTGCTGGAGACCGGCCAGTGCGCCGCGCACCGCATCGCCACCCGCAGCGGCACCTGGATCTACACCGAGGGCCTCGCGGTCACCCCGCGCCCCTTCCAGCTGCTGGACGCGGCCCGGCGCCCGCACCCCCGGCGGTACGCCTTCGGCGTGCCCACGGAGTCCGTCCACTGGGTCACCGCGGCGGGCATCCGCCCCGGCGTCAACTCGGTGACGTTGACGGACTCGGACGCGATAGCCCAGGCGGCGCTCGGGGCGGTACTGGACCAGCGCGGGAGCCTGGAGCGGACGGCGGCGTGAAGAGCCCTCAGTGAGCGGCGGATCCGTGCCGGCGGCACGCCGTGAAGTCGGCTGATCGCCGGCGCGGATCCGCCGGTCGGCCCGCCCCCACAGAACCAGCACCGGAGGAGAACCCAGTCATGTCAGACCCCCACGCCCCGCAGCACCCTTCGGACGCCGGGCTGCTGTCCCCCGTGCGGGCCGGTACGCCCGTGGAGGCGGCGGTGTCCGACGAGGCCTGGCTGTCGGCCATGGTCGAGGCCGAGACCGCGCTGGTCCGGGCGCAGGCCCGGCTCGGCTCGGTGCCGGAGCCGGCGGCGCGGGCGATCACCGAGGCGGCCCGCCCCGAGCGCCTGGACCTCCGCGCGCTCGCCCACGCGGCCCGGGAGACCGCCAACCCCGTCGTCGGGTTCGTGAAGGCGCTGACCGCCGTGGTCGCGGCCGAGGACCCGGCCGCCGCCGAGTACGTGCACCGCGGCTCCACCAGTCAGGACATCCTGGACACGGCCACGATGCTGGTCGTCCGGCGGGCCACCGTGCTCATCCGCGCCGACCTCGACCGGTGCGCGGCCGCCCTGGAGGAGCTGGCCCGCGCGCACCGGGACACCCCGATGGCGGGCCGCACCCTCACCCTGCACGCCGTGCCCACCACCTTCGGCCTGAAGGCGGCCGGCTGGCTCCAACTGGTGACGGAGGCCCTGCACCGCGTGGACGAGCTGGCCGCCTCCCTGCCCGTCGAGCTGGGCGGCGCCGCCGGCACCCTGGCCGGCTACCTGGAACACGCCGGCACCCCCGGCGACGACTACGCCGACCGGCTGGTCGAGGCGTACGCGCAGGAGACCGGCCTGGCCCCGGCCGCGCTGCCCTGGCACGTGCTGCGCACGCCGATCGCCGACACCGGGGCGGTGTGCGCGTTCCTCGCCGTCGCGCTGGGCAAGATCGCGGTCGACGTGCAGTCGATGGCCCGTACTGAGGTCGGCGAGGTGACGGAACCGGCGGTGGCCGGCCGGGGCGCATCCTCGGCGATGCCGCACAAGCGGAACCCGGTCCTCGCCACGCTGATGCGCTCGGCCGCGCTCCAGGTGCCGCAGTACGCGGCCGTGCTGTACGGCGCCATGCTGGCGGAGGACGAGCGCTCCGGCGGCGCCTGGCACGCGGAGTGGCAGCCCCTGCGGGAGTGCCTGCGGCTGGCGGGCGGCTCGGCGCACACGGCGGCGGAACTCCTCGCCGGCCTCACCGTGCACGCGGAGCGCATGCGCGCCAACCTCGACCTGACGGATGGCCAGATCGTCTCGGAGCGGGTGGCGGCCGTACTGACACCGCTGCTGGGCAAGGCGGAGGCGCGCTCCCTGCTCACCCGGGCCTCGCACGAGGCGGCGGCACGCGGGACGGGGCTCGCGGAGGTCCTCACGGCGGCTCCCGAGGTGACACGGCATCTGAGCCCGGCCGAACTGGCCGCGTTGCTGGATCCGGCGGGGTACCTGGGCGCGGCTCCGGGGCTGGTGGACCGGGTGGTGGGCGTCGAGCCGACCCTCCGGGACGCGACGGCTTCGGGTACGGGCTCTTCGGGCAGGGGCTCCTCGGATGCGGGCTCCTCGGACCCGGCGGCTGCGGGCAGGGCCTTTTCGGACACGGCTGCTTCGGACACCGCCGCCTCCGACACGACGGTTCCCGATCCGTCTCTCCCCGGTCTGTCGGCGGCATGAGCGGCGCCGCCCTCGCGCACACCCGGCACGGCTCCGGGTCCCCCCTCGTGCTGCTGCACGGGATCGGCAGCGGCAGGCGGTGCTGGGACCCGGTGACCGGGCTGCTCACCGCGCGGCACGAGGTGCTCGCCGTGGATCTGCCGGGGTTCGGGGACAGCCCCGCGCTCGCTCCGGGAGTACGGCCCACCGCGCGGGAACTCGCCGGAGCCGTCGGCCGGTTCCTCGACGCGCGGGGGATCTCCACGGCGCATGTGGCCGGGAACTCGCTCGGCGGCTGGGTGGGCCTGGAGCTGGCCCTGGCCGGGCGGGTCCGCACCCTGAGCCTGGTCTCCCCGGCGGGCCTGTGGCGTCGTACGACCCCGCCGACCACCCGCCTGCTGCTCCGCTCCTGCCGACTGGCGGCACCCTGGCTGGCCGGCCCCGCCGCGCCTCTCCTGCGGACCGCGCCGACCCGCGCCGCGCTGCTCGCGGGCATCTACGGCCGGCCCGCCCGGCTGCCCTACGACCACGCCCGGACGGCCGCCCAGGACATGGCGCGGGCCCGTGCCTTCGAGGCCACCTGGCGGGCCGTCAGCACCACACGGTTCACCGGTGGACGGGGGATCGGCGTGCCGGTGCGGGTGGCGTTCGGGTCCCGGGACGCCGTCCTGCGCCCCGGGCAGGCGCGCTTCCTGGACGAACTCCCCGCGGGCACGGTGGCGCACGTGCTGCCGGGGTGCGGTCATGTCCCGATGCACGACGCGCCCGAGGCGGTCGCCCGGTTCATCCTCGCCACCACCGCCGACCAGCCGCGCGGGGAGGAGTTGGCGGCCCCTTGAACGGTCCTTGACCACTCTTCACCAGCCTGGGGGTATGAAACGCGAACCCTCCGCGCAGCGGCGGCAGTTGCTCGACACCCTCCAGGGTCTGCTCGACGACCTGCCGCGCCCGTCCGGCGGGACCCCGCTTCGGGCCGAGGACGTCCTGGCGTACCTGGAGACCGGCCGGGGCGTCCACACCGGCACGAGGCCGGTCCCTTCGGCGGGAACCGGCGTGGTCCCCCCGGCGGGGACGCCGGAGGGGGACGCGGCGGTGGAGGCGTCGCTGCGGCTGGTGATCGAGGCGTTCAGCGCGCTGCTGAGCGCACGGGGGGATCCGGCGGGGCCGCGGTGACGGGCATCCCGCTGCCGTACGGTCCCGTGATCCTCCCCGGGCACCGCGTCGAGGCCGGCCTGCCCCGGGTTTCCCGGGCGACCGCGCTGCCGCGTGCCCCGGGTTCTCCCCATCCGCCGGGTTGTCCACAGGGCCTGACGCGTTCCGGTCCCCCCGCTGTACCGTCGGCACGAGTTGATGTTCGTGCGGACCGGAGGCGGTCCGGGTACGGGGGAGGCGGTCGGTGTGGTCGACGTCGGTGCAGCGGAGAAGGCGGATGAGGCGGGCGCGCGGTCGGCGTCGCGTCGGCTGCCCCAGGTGCGCGGATTCGCCGAGTGGCCCGGGAGCGGCTCGCCGAAGCAGGAGGGCAAGGCCCTGCGCGAGCGCGTCCCGCGCAGCTCGCACGCGCTGCTCGACCTGGACCCCGACCGCCCGGACGCGCTCGCCGCGGTGGAGGAGTCCAACCGCGGCCGGCTCCCCGAACTGACGCCGATCCGGGTCGGCCGGATGGCGGCCACGCCCTTCGCCTTCCTGCGCGGATCGGCGGGCCTGATGGCCCACGACCTCGCCCGCACCCCCATGACCCGCGTCCTCGCCCAGATCTGCGGCGACGCCCACGCGGCGAACTTCGGTCTGTACGGTGACGCGCGCGGCGGCCTGGTCATCGACCTCAACGACTTCGACGAGACGCTGCTCGGCCCCTGGGAGTGGGACCTGAAGCGGCTCGCGACCTCCCTGGTGCTGGCCGGACGGGAGACGGGCGCGTCCGAGGACACCTGCCGCGAGGCGGCGCACGACGCGGTGGGCGCCTACCGGCGCACGATGCGGCTGCTCGCCAAGCTGCCGGTGCTGGACGCGTGGAACGCCATCGCGGACGAGGAGCTCGTCTCGCACACCGACGCCCATGACCTGCTCGGCACCCTGGAGCGGGTGGCCGAGAAGGCGCGCTCCAACACCAGCGGCCGGTTCGCGGCGAAGTCGACCGAGGCGACCGAGGACGGCGGGCGCCGCTTCGTGGACGCCGCTCCGGTGCTGAGCCGGACGCCGGACGAGGAGGCGGCGACGGTGGCCGCGTCCCTGGAGGAGTACGTCGGCACCCTCTCGGAGGACCGCCACCCCCTGCTGGCCCGGCACGCGGTGCACGACGTGGCGTTCCGGATAGTGGGCACGGGCAGCGTCGGTACCCGCTCGTACGTGGTGCTGCTGCTGGACCACCGGGGCGAACCCCTGATCCTCCAGGTGAAGGAGGCCCGCCCCTCCGCGCTGCTCCCGCATCTGGCGACGGCGGGCTTCGAGACCCCGGCGCCGGAGCACGAGGGGCGCCGGGTGGTCGTCGGCCAGAAGCGGATGCAGGTGGTCAGCGACGTCCTGCTGGGCTGGACGACGGTGGCGGGCCGTCCCTTCCAGGTACGCCAGTTCCGCAACCGCAAGGGCAGCGTCGACCCGGCGGCCCTGACCCCCGAGCAGTTGGACGACTACGGCCGGATGACCGGCGCTCTCCTGGCCCGCGCCCACAGCCACAGCGCCGACCCGCGCAGAATCGCCGGCTACTGCGGCAAGAACGAGGAGCTGGACGAGGCGATCGCCGCCTTCGCCGTGGCCTACGCCGACCGCACGGAGGCGGACCACGGCGACCTGGTGGCGGCGGTGCGCAAGGGCCGGATCGCGGCGGAGACGGGTGTATGAGGTACGTCGACCTCGACGCGCGGGTCGGTGAGCTGACGGGCGTCATCGATCCACGGCCGTATCTGGAGCGGCTTCCCGAGTTCGCGCCCGGTCTTCCGCCGGGCGCCCGGGCCTTCGCCACCGACCCCGGGCACTACGCCTTCGCCGGGCACCGGTGTGTGAAGGACCTGCGGCCGCTGGGGGTCCGCCGGCTCGCCGAGGACGAGGTCGAGCTCTGCTTCGGGCACAACTGCTTCAAGCACGACGAGGACCTGGTCGTCCGCTACAGCGGCGTCTCGCGTTTCCAGGTCGACGTCCTGGACGCCTGTGACGTGACGGGCCTCGGGGAGGTGATCCTCGACGAGGTGCTGCCGCATCCCGACGGCTGCACGCACGAGGTCGCCTGCCGCCCGGGCACGCTGCTCGTGATCTGCCGGGATCTGACCGCGTCCTGGGTTCCGGCGGACTGCCCCGAGGCACGGGAGTCGTGATCACCGGCCGGTCCGGGCGGGCCGTGGCCTAGTCTGGTCGGGTGACGACCCCGGAAGCCGAGCAGTCCGACACCCAGCCCGCCGAGGGTTCCGCTTCCCCGCCCGCCGAGGGTTCCGCTCCCCGGCCCGAGGAGCGGCTGGAGCGGGCCGTGCGGGCTGCCGAGCAGGCGCTCATCGAGTACGAGATCGCGGTGGAGACCTTCCGCGTCGAGGTGGAGAACTTCTCCCGGCTGCACCACCAGAAGCTCGGCCCGATGTACGCCCGGCTCGACGAGCTGGAGGCCCGGATCGCCGAGGCGCGAGCGGAGCGCAGCGGTGATCCGGAGGACCTGCGCAAGGCGCAGGAGGCGCGCGCCCGGGTCATGCCCATGCCGGGTGTGGAGGAGTTGTTCCACGGCTGGATGGACGGCGACGGGCTGTTCCCGGAGGCGTCCGCGATGCTCACGGACCAGCCGGTGCGGCCCCCGCAGCGGGTGCGCCCCAGCGAGGAGGCCCGCAAGCTCTACCGCGAGCTGGCCCGCAAGGCCCACCCCGACCTGGCCCAGGAGGACGCGGAGCGGGCCCGCCGGGAGGAGTTCATCACCCGGGTGAACGCCGCCTACGCCCGGGGCGACGAGGCCCTGCTGCGGGAGCTGGCCGAGGAGTGGGCGGCGGGCCCGGCCCCGAAGGAGCGCACGCCCAGTCCCGCCGAGGAGCTCTACGCCCGCCTGGAGTGGCTCGCCGAGCGCAAGGAGCTGCTCGGCGTGGTCGTACGGGAGCTGGAGGAGAGCGCGATCGGCTCGATGCTCCGGCTGGCCCCGGACGACCCGGACCAGCTGCTGGAGGAGATCGCCGAGCAGCTGCTGGCCGATGTGGCGGCCCGCGAGGCCGAGCTCGCGGAACTGCTCGGGTAGCGTCGGGGTCATGCATTTCGGATCTGGCGTTCCCACGGTTGAGGTCACGGACCTCAAGGACGGCGACTTCCTCCTGGACGTCCGCGAGGCCGACGAGTGGCAGGCGGGCCATGCCGAGGGGGCGCTGCACATCCCCATCAGCGAGTTCGTCGCCCGTTACGGCGAGCTGACCGAGGCCGCCCCGCAGGACGGGCGGGTCCATGTGATCTGCCGCTCCGGAGGCCGCAGCGCGCAGGTCGCGATGTACCTCGTCCAGCAGGGCGTCGACGCGGTGAACGTGGACGGGGGCATGCAGGTGTGGGCGGCGGCGGGCCGCCCGGTCGTCACTGAGGACGGGCAGCAGGGCTTCGTGCTCTAGCTTCGTCACGCCGGACGGGCAGCGGGGCCTGGCAGGGCGGGGTAAAGGTCCGGCGTGCGGGGCCTCAGCCCAGCGGATGTGCCGCCAGCAGATCCCCCAGCGCCTCCTCGTGCGCCGCCGCGGGGCCGAGCGACAGCTCCAGTTGCTTGGCCCACGCGTGATACCGGTGCAGCGGGTAGTCGACGTCGGCCCCGAACCCCCCGTGCAGGTGCTGCGCCGTCTGCACGACCCGCCGTACCCCCTCCGCGGCCCAGATCTTGGCCACCGCCACGTCGCCGGCCACCGGCAGCGCGCCCGGCGCCCGCGCCGTGACCCGCCAGGCGGCCTGCCACAGCGTGGCCTCCATGGCTCGCAGGTCGATGTACCGGTCCGCGGCCTGCACGGCGACCGCCTGGAAGGTGGCGAGCGGGAACCCGAACTGCTCCCGCTTGCCGGTGTACTCGCCGGTCATCCGCAGCACCCGCTCGCCGAGCCCCAGCGCCAGCGCACACGTCCCCACGGTCAGCAGCTCCCGCAGCCGCTCCCAGGCCCCTTCCGCGTCCACCACGTCCGCGACCCGCGCGGAGTCCAGCCGCAGCTCCCCGAGCCGCTCCCCGTTGGTGGAGTACTGCTCGGCCAGTTCCACCCCGGCCTGCCCGCGCGGCACCAGCGCCAGGACGGCCCGTCCGTCGTCCGCGCCGTCCGTGGTCGCCGGTACGACGACCAGGTCGGCGTCGTGCGCCCAGGGCACAGCCGTCTGCGTGCCGTCGAGCACCCACTGCCCGCCCTCCCGCCGCGCGGTCACCGCCAGCTCCGCCGGATCGTGTCCGGTACGGCCGTGCGCGGCGACGGTCAGCACCACCTCGCCCCGCCCGGCCCGCGCGAGCAGCCCGGACTTCAGCGGCTGAGGGCCATAGGCGTCGAGGACGGTCAGCGCGGCGCTGTGCTCCAGCAGCGGCACCCGGGCCAGCACCCCCGCCGCCTCGCGCAGCACCAGACAGAGCGCGACCGCGTCGAGGCCGGCCCCGCCGTGCTCCTCGCCGATCAGCAGGCTCAGCAGATCGGCGTCGGCGAGCCGGGCCCACAGCGCGCGGTCGAAGTCCTCGGCCACGGCGCCGGGGGTCAGCGCGGGGGACGGCACGGCGTCCGGGGCGACCCCGGCGAACACCCCCCGCGCCGCCTCGGCCGCCGCCTGCTGCTCCTCGGTGAAGGAAAAATCCACGGTCCCTGCCCTCCCGCGCACACGGAGATCTGACGGTCCGTCAAGATAGAACAGGTTCTAGGAGAAGGGAACGCCACGGGCCGCAACCCCTACCGACCACTCGGCAGACGTGACCCCACCGTGAACCGGGACCCGTAAGGTGGCACCCTGCCGCGACCGAGAGGGCTGTGCCCGGCGGCGGGCCTGAGTACCGTTCCGGTGCGGCAGGACGGACCGGAATCGGGGAAGGGGGCGGGATGGGCGCGTACGACGCAGCGGGTGACGCCCGCCACGGGCCGCCGCCCGAGCCCGCTCCCGAGCCGCGGGTCGGCGTGGCCGCCCTGTCCCTGCGCTACCAGATAGCCGCCGCCCTCGCGCTCGCCGTCGTCGCGGTCGCCGTCTGTGTCCACGTCGGCATGGTCTTCCTGCACGTCGCGCCCTCGAACACGGTCAGCAAGCAGCACGGCTCGGCCATCAACGACTGGATCTATCCGGAGTTCGAGCAGAACTGGAAGCTCTTCGCGCCCAACCCGCTCCAGCAGAACATCGCCGTGCAGGTCCGCGCCGAGGTCCGCGAGGCGAACGGTGAGATGCGCACGACCGGCTGGTACGACCTGTCCGCCCAGGACGGCCGGGACATCGACGGCAATCTGCTGCCCAGCCACACCCAGCAGAACGAGCTGCGCCGCGCCTGGGACTTCCTCGTCGCCACGCACGACACCGACAACCGTCCGGTCGGCCTGCGCGGCGAGCTCGCCGAGTCGTATCTGCGCCGCATCGTGGTCCTGCGTCTGGACCGCGAGGGGGCCGCGGAGCCCGGTGGCCTCGTCGAGCGCGTCCAGGTCCGCTCGCGGACCACCAACGTGCCCCCGCCCGACTGGAGCGAGGAGAAGGTGCCGGACAAGCCGGTGTACCGCGTGCTGCCCTGGTGGGAGGTCCCCGAGGACGAGACCGAGGGGGAGCCGGCGTGAACCGCTTCGCCCTCGCCGTCTCGGCCGGCATCGCCCGGATCACCGAGTCCGCTCTCGGCCCGTACCAGACGGCGATCGTCCGCATCGGCTTCGCCGCGACCTGGCTGCTGTTCCTGCTCCGCGAGCTGCCCCACCGCCATGAGCTGTACGGCCCCGACGGCCCCTGGAACTTCGAGCTCGGTCAGCAGCTGATCGGCACGAACGGCGCCTTCACGGCCCTGATCTGGACCGACGGCCGCCTCTGGTTCGAGCTGGTCTACGCCCTCGCCGTGCTCTTCGCCGTCCTGCTGCTGCTCGGCTGGCGGACGCGCACGATGTCGGTCCTGTTCATGGTCGGCGTGCTGTCCCTGCAGAACCGCTCCATCTTCATGGGCGACGGCGGCGACAACGTCCTGCACCTGATGTCGATCTACCTGGTCTTCACCCGTTGCGGCCAGGTCTGGTCCCTGGACGCCCGCAGCGGGGACCGGCGGCCCGACCGGGTCGGCCCGCTCCTGTGGTCCGTCCTCGGCCTGATCCTCGTGGCCGCGACGCTGGCGGGCCGCCTCGACGGCGACCTGACGGTCCCCCTGGTCCTGTGGACGGTGTGGATCGCCCAGGCCGTGTGGTGGATCGTCGGGCGCCGCGCGAAGACCGCCGAGCCGCGCGTCCTCCTCGACGTCGTCGCGAACGTCGTGCACAACGGCGCCCTGCTCGTGATCATGGCCGAGGCCTGTCTGATCTACGCCACCGCCGGTTGGTACAAGATCCAGGGCTCCCGCTGGGGCGACGGCACCGCCGTCTACTACCCCCTGCACCTGGACTACTTCTCCCCCTGGCCCGCACTCGCCGAGGCCCTGACGGCCAGCGGCACCATGGTGATGCTGGTGACGTACGGGACGGTCCTGGTCCAGGTCGCCTTCCCGTTCACGCTGTTCAACCGGCGGGTCAAGAACGTCCTGCTGGCCGCCATGATGTTCGAGCACGCGGTGATCGCGGTCGTCCTCGGGCTGCCGTTCTTCTCCCTGGCGATGATCGCGGCGGACGCGGTCTTCCTGCCGACGTCGTTCCTGCGCCGGGTGGGCGCCCGGGCGGCCCGGGTCCCCCTCCGCCGCAAGAGCGGTGTGCCGCTCCCCGAGCCCCGCAGCCCGGAGAACCCCGAGCCCACCCACGTAGGCTCGCCGTCATGACCGCCCCCGTCACCACCTGGCACCGCCTCGCCGACACCGCCGTACTCCTGGACGGCTTCCACGCCCTCAAGCACGCGGTGCGCTTCGGGGCGGAGGTGCCCGTGGCGGTGGCGGTGGACCGGGACGCGGCCCTGGCCCTGGCGGACGAGCTGGCCCCGGACGTACGCGACCACCTGGCGGACCTGCTGACGGAGATCCCCGAGGAGGCCTACCGCGCCCTGGTCCCGCGCCCGCATCCCACGGCGGTGGCGGCACTGGCCGTACGGCCGTCCCGCGCGGCCAACCTGGAGCGGCTGGCCGCGAGGCCGCGCACGACCCCGGTGGTCCTCCTCGACCAGCCGCGCAACCTGGGCAACGCGGGCGCGGTCATCCGGCTGGCCGCCGGTTTCGGCGCGACGGGCGTGATCACCACCGGCACGCTCGACCCCTGGCACCCCACGGTCGTCCGCGGCGGCGCGGGCCTGCACTTCGCGACGGCGGTGGAGCGGGTGACGGCGGAGGAACTGCCCGAGGGGCCCTTGTTCGCCCTGGACCCGGAGGGCGACGACATCCGGGGCGTGAAGCTCCCGGACGACGCCGTCCTGGCCTTCGGCTCGGAACGCACCGGACTGTCGGCGGAGGTCCGCGACCGGGCGGACCACCTGCTGTCCCTGCCGATGCGCCCCCAGGTGAGCAGCTACAACCTGGCGACGAGCGTCGGAATGACGCTCTACCACTGGAGCGCGTTCAGCGGCTCCTAGGCCTCCCGCCGTACCTCCACCACGCGGAACCGGTTGGCGACGAAGGCCCCGTCGCACAGCGCCGAGTTCGCCGCCGGGTTGCCGCCCGATCCGTGGAAGTCGGAGAACGCGGCGGTCTGGTTCACGTACACCCCGCCCGTCAGGTTGAGCGACAGCTGCGCCGCCTCCTCCAGGCAGACCTCCTGGACCGCGGCCTCGACCTCCGGGTCGACCGTGTACGCCCCGACCGTCATCGCGCCCTTCTCGCGGATCGTCCGCCGCAGCAGCTCCACCGCGTCCGTGGCGGAGTCCATCGCCACCGCGAACGACACCGGGCCGAAGCACTCGCTCATGTACGCGGCCTCGTCGTCCGGCTTGGCCCCGTCCAGCTTCACGACCACCGGCGTACGGACGACCGCGTCGGGGAAGTCCGGGTTGCTGATCTCCCGTGAGGCGAGGGCCACTTCGCCGAGCCCGGCCGCCGCCTCCAGGCGGGCCTTGACGTCCGGGTTCACGATCGCGCCGAGCAGCGCGTTCGCCCGGGCGTCGTCACCGAGCAGTCCGTCCACCGCGCGGGCGAGGTCCGCCACGACCTCGTCGAAGGAGCGCGGACCGCCCTCGGTGCGGATGCCGTCCCGGGGGATCAGCAGGTTCTGCGGCGTCGTGCACATCTGTCCGCTGTACAGCGACAGCGAGAACGCGAGGTTGGACAGCATGCCCTTGTAGTCGTCGGTCGACTCCACGAGCACCGTGTTGACGCCGGCCTTCTCCGTGTAGACCTGCGCCTGGCGGGCGTTGGCCTCCAGCCAGTCGCCGAAGGCGGTCGAACCGGTGTAGTCGATGATCCGGATCTCCGGGCGCACGGCGAGCGTCTTGGCGATGCCCTCGCCGGGCCGCTCCGCGGCGAGCGCGACGAGGTTCGGGTCGAAACCGGCCTCGGTCAGGACCTCGCGCGCGACCTGGACGGTGAGCGCGAGCGGCAGCACCGCCCGGGGGTGCGGCTTGACCAGCACGGCGTTGCCGGTGGCGAGGGAGGCGAACAGGCCCGGGTAGCCGTTCCAGGTCGGGAAGGTGTTGCAGCCGATGACCAGCGCGACCCCGCGCGGGACCGGCGTGAACGCCTTGGTCAGCGCGAGCGGGTCCTTCTTGCCCTGCGGCTTGGTCCACTCCGCGGTGTCGGGGGTGCGGACCTGCTCCACGTACGCGTAGGCGACGGCCTCCAGACCGCGGTCCTGCGCGTGCGGGCCGCCCGCCTGGAACGCCATCATGAACGCCTGCCCGGAGGTGTGCATGACCGCGTGCGCGAACTCGTGGGTGCGGTCGCTGATCCGCTTGAGGATCTCCACGCAGACCACCGCGCGCATCTCCGCGCCCGCGTCCCGCCAGGCCTTCTGTCCGGCCTTCATGGCGGGCAGCAGCACGTCCACGTCCGCGTGCGGGTACTCGACGCCGAGCGCCGGGCCGTACGGGGAGGTCTCGCCGCCCACCCAGCCGTCGGTGCCGGGCTGGCCGAGGTCGAGCCGGGTGCCGAGGAGGGCGTCGAAGGCGGCCTTGCCCGCCGCCATGTCCAGGCTGCCGTTCTCGCCGTAGGCCTTGGGGTGCTCGGGGTGCGGGGACCAGTACGCGCGGGTGCGGATGGCTTCGAGCGCCTGGTCGAGGGTGGGCCGGTGCTTGGCGATCAGGTCGTGGGGGGTCAGGGCGGCGGCCATGCGGGACCAACTCCTAGTCTCGAGAACTCCTCGTCGAGTTCATGACCTGGCAGAAACATGGGCAGGAACAGCCATCGAGAGTTAGAGTAACCGAACGATCGGTCGGTACAAGGGGGTCCGCCGCATCTGTGGAAAACCCCGTGCGGGAGGATCGCGGACATGACAGCACTCGACCTCAGCAGCCCTGTGGCCGTCGTGGGCACCGGCACCATGGGCCAGGGCATCGCCCAGGTCGCGCTGGTCGCCGGCCATCCCGTACGGCTGTACGACTCCGTGCCCGGGAAGGCCCAGGAGGCGGCCGCCGCGATCGGCGCCCGGCTCGACCGGCTCGTCGAGAAGGACCGGCTGACCGACACCGACCGGGACGCGGCGCGCGCCCGGCTCCGGCCGGCCGAGACGCTCTCCGACCTCGCCGACTGCGCCCTGGTGATCGAGGCCGTACTGGAACGCCTGGACGTCAAGCAGGAGTTGTTCCGGGCGCTGGAGGACGTCGTCGCCGACGACTGTCTGCTCGCCACCAACACCTCCTCCCTGTCGGTCACCGCGATCGGCGGCGCCCTCGCCAACCCCGGCCGCTTCGTGGGCCTGCACTTCTTCAACCCGGCCCCGCTGCTGCCGCTGGTCGAGGTCGTCTCCGGGTTCGCCACCGACGTCACCTCGGCCACGCGCGCGTACGAGACCGCCCGCGCCTGGGGCAAGACCCCCGTCGCCTGCGCCGACACCCCCGGCTTCATCGTCAACCGCATCGCGCGGCCCTTCTACGCCGAGGCCTTCGCGGTCTACGAGGCGCAGGGCGCCGACCCCGCCACCATCGACGCGGTCCTGCGCGAGTGCGGCGGCTTCAAGATGGGCGCCTTCGAACTGACCGACCTGATCGGGCAGGACGTCAACGAGTCCGTCACCCACTCCGTGTGGCAGTCCTTCTTCCAGGACGTCCGCTTCACGCCCTCGCTCGCCCAGCGCCGGCTGGTCGAGTCCGGCCGCCTCGGCCGCAAGAGCGGACACGGCTGGTACGACTACGCGCAGGACGCCGGGCGCTCCGAACCGCACACCGCCGAGCCCGAGCGCGCGCCCGCGTATGTCGTCGCCGAGGGCGATCTGGGCCCGGCCGCCGAACTGCTCACGCTGCTGCGCGAGGCAGGCGTCCCGGTGCGCGAGGAGGAAGAGGACCACGGCACCCGGCTCGTCCTGCCCGGCGGCGGCCAACTGGCGCTCGCCGACGGGCAGACCTCGGTGGAGTTCCGGGACGTCGTCTACTTCGACCTCGCCCTGGACTACCGCCGGGCCACCCGTATCGCCCTGTCCGCCTCCCAGGACACCTCCCCGCAGACCCTCGCCGAGGCCACCGGCCTGTTCCAGGCGCTCGGCAAGGACGTCAGCGTCATCGGCGACGTGCCCGGCATGATCGTCGCCCGCACGGTCGCCCGGATCGTCGACCTCGCCCATGACGCGGTCGCCAAGGGGGTGGCCACCGAGGAGGACGTCGACGTCGCGATGCGGCTCGGCGTGAACTACCCGCTGGGCCCCTTCGAGTGGAGCCGCAGGCTCGGCCGCAACTGGGCCTACGCCCTCCTCGACGACCTCCATCTGCGCGACCCCTCGGGGCGGTACGCGCCCTCCCTGGCGCTCTACCGGCACGCGTACGCCACCGACAAGCGGGAGGGCAGCGGCTCATGACCACCGCCAAGCGCGACACGTACACCCCCGAGACGCTGCTGTCGGTGGCCGTCCAGGTCTTCAACGAACGCGGCTACGACGGCACCTCCATGGAGCACCTCTCCCGCGCGGCGGGCATCTCCAAGTCGTCGATCTACCACCACGTCACCGGCAAGGAGGAGCTGCTGCGCCGGGCCGTGAGCCGGGCGCTGGACGGTCTCTTCGGGATCCTCGAGGAGGAGCCCGCGCGCGTGGGGCGTGCCTCGGACCGCCTGGAGCACGTCGTCCGGCGCATGGTCGAGGTGCTGATAGCCGATCTGCCGTACGTGACCCTGCTGCTGCGGGTCCGCGGCAACACCGGTACCGAGCGGTGGGCGCTGGAGCGGCGCCGGGACTTCGACCACGAGGTCGCCGAGCTGCTGAAGGCGGCGGCGGCCGACGGGGACGTGCGCGGTGACGTGGAGGTCAGGCTGGCCACCCGGCTGGTCTTCGGGATGATCAACTCCATCGTGGAGTGGTACCGCCCCGAGAGCCGGGGCATGAACGAGCGCGAGGTCGCCGACGCCGTCGCGCGGGTGGTCTTCGGGGGCCTGCGCCAGGCCGCGTGAGCACGCGCGCGTGCCCGGATGAGTACGCCACCCCATGATCCCCGGCCGCAATGGCTGCTGAACTGGGGCGCATGAGCCAGAACGACACGCTGTCGCCCGACCTCACGTGGTGGCGGACGCCTCTTGTGGTCACCCTGATCGGGCTGACGCTGCTCGCGTGGCAGTGCGCCGTCTTCGGCGTCGGCGCTTTCGGGGTCTACGGGGGCGTGGGCTACTGGGGGTTCGGCCTGTTCGTGGTCGCCTGGGCGCTGCCGCGGCGCCGGTCGGCGCGGATGCTGCGCAACGCGGCGGCTGCGGCCGGTCTGCTGTGCCTGATGCTCCCGCTGGTGTTCGTGGCGCTGCTGGCCACGACCATGGCTTGAGACCCGGTCGGCCTAGCCCTGGGGCTCCAGGTCCTCTTCCTCGAACACCAGCAGGGTGCGGGTGCTGAGCACCTCGGGGATGGCCTGGAGCCGGGTCAGCACCAGCTCGCGCAGGGCCCGGTTGTCGGGCGTGTGCACCAGCAGCAGGACGTCGAAATCGCCCCCCACCAGCGCAATGTGCGAGGCCCCCGGCAACTGCCTGAGCTGCTCGCGGACGGTGCGCCAGGTGTTCTGCACGATCTTCAAGGTGATGTACGCCGACGTCCCGTGCCCCGCGCGTTCATGGTCCACGCGGGCGCCGAAACCCCGGATGACACCGTCCTCGATGAGACGGTTGATGCGCGCGTAGGCGTTGGCGCGCGAGACGTGGACCCGCTCGGCGACCGACCGTATGGAGGCGCGGCCGTCCGCCTGGAGCATCTGGAGGATGTCCTGATCGATGGCGTCGAGGGGACGCGGCGGCGGCAGCGGACCGCCCCCGTCGGGGCTGTCGGCCATTTGTTCAGGTGCCATGTCCCCCCGCCTCCCTGTCGTGGACGTACTGCGTTCATTCCAGGCTGTGGAGAACCGTTTGTCCACAGCCTGGAGGTGCCTGTAGCCAAAATGTGCCGACGACCGAACAATCGGTAGGTGAGGCGGGTCACAGCCGACCCGCCTCCCGTAGCCGCTCCCACGAGGAGGTGCCGTCATGACGGTCATGGAGCAGCGAGGCGCGTACCGGCCATCGCCGCCGCCCGCCTGGCAGCCCCGCATGGACCCCGCGCCGCTGCTGCCCGACGCCGAGCCCTACCGCGTCCTCGGCACGGAAGCGGCCGCCAAGGCCGACCCCGGCCTGATGCGCCGGCTCTACGCCGAGCTGGTGCGGGGCCGTCGGTACAACGCCCAGGCCACAGCCCTGACCAAGCAGGGCAGGCTCGCCGTGTACCCGTCCACCACCGGCCAGGAGGCCTGCGAGGTCGCGGCCGCGCTCGCCCTGGAGGAGCGCGACTGGCTCTTCCCCAGCTACCGCGACACCCTCGCGGCCGTCGCCCGGGGCCTGGACCCCGTCCAGGCGCTGACGCTGCTGCGCGGCGACTGGCACACCGGCTACGACCCGCACGAGCACCGCATCGCCCCCCTGTGCACCCCGCTCGCCACCCAGCTCCCGCACGCCGTGGGGCTCGCCCACGCCGCCCGCCTCAAGGGCGACGACGTGGTCGCGCTCGCGCTCGTCGGCGACGGCGGCACCAGCGAGGGCGACTTCCACGAGGCGCTGAACTTCGCGGCCGTCTGGCAGGCGCCGGTGGTCTTCCTGGTCCAGAACAACGGCTTCGCGATCTCCGTACCGCTCGCCAAGCAGACCGCGGCTCCGTCGCTGGCCCACAAGGCCGTCGGCTACGGCATGCCCGGCCGTCTGGTCGACGGCAACGACGCGGTCGCCGTGCACGAGGTGCTGACCGACGCCGTGCGCCACGCGCGGGCCGGTGGTGGGCCCACCCTGATCGAGGCGATCACCTACCGCATCGACGCCCACACCAACGCCGACGACGCCACCCGCTACCGCGGCGACGCCGAGGTCGAGACCTGGCGCGGACACGACCCGATCGCCCTGCTGGAGCACGAGCTCACCGAGCGCGGCCTGATCGACGAGGCCGGCAAGCAGGCCGCCAGGGACGACGCCGAGGCCATGGCCGCCGACCTGCGCGAGCGGATGAACCAGGACCCGGTGCTCGACCCCATGGACCTGTTCGCCCATGTGTACGCCGAGCCCACCCGGCAACTGCGCGCCCAGCAGAGCCAGCTGCGCGCCGAGCTGGACGCCGAAGGGGACATGCGATGACCACCGTCGCGGTGAAGCCCGCCACCATGGCGCAGGCCCTCACGCGCGCGCTGCGCGACGCGATGGCCGACGACCCGTCCGTGCACGTCATGGGCGAGGACGTCGGCACCCTCGGCGGCGTCTTCCGGGTCACCGACGGACTCGCCAAGGAGTTCGGCGAGGACCGCTGCACCGACACCCCGCTCGCCGAGGCCGGCATCCTCGGCACGGCCGTCGGCATGGCGATGTACGGACTGCGCCCGGTCGTGGAGATGCAGTTCGACGCCTTCGCCTACCCCGCCTTCGAGCAGCTGATCAGCCACGTCGCCCGGATGCGCAACCGCACCCGCGGCACCATGCCGCTGCCGATCACCATCCGGGTGCCCTACGGCGGCGGCATCGGCGGAGTCGAGCACCACAGCGACTCCTCCGAGGCGTACTACATGGCGACCCCCGGCCTCCATGTCGTCACGCCCGCCACGGTCGCCGACGCCTACGGTCTGCTGCGGGCGTCCATCGCCTCGGACGACCCGGTCGTCTTCCTGGAGCCGAAGCGGCTGTACTGGTCGAAGGACTCCTGGAACCCGGAGGAGCCGCAGCACGTTGAACCGATCGGCCGCGCGGTGGTGCGGCGCTCCGGCCGGAGCGCCACGCTGATCACGTACGGTCCGTCCGTGCCGGTCTGCCTCGAAGCCGCCGAGGCGGCCCGCGAGGAGGGCTGGGACCTCGAGGTCGTCGACCTGCGCTCACTGGTGCCGTTCGACGACGAGACGGTCTGTGCCTCGGTGCGACGGACCGGGCGAGCGGTCGTCGTGCACGAGTCGGGCGGGTTCGGCGGCCCGGGAGGGGAGATCGCGGCCCGCGTCACGGAGCGCTGCTTCCACCACCTGGAGGCGCCGGTGCTCCGGGTCGCAGGGTTCGACATCCCCTACCCGCCACCGATGCTGGAGCGTCACCACCTGCCCGGCGTGGACCGGATCCTGGACGCCGTGGGGCGTCTGCAATGGGAGGCCGAGAGCTGATGGCACAGGTGCTGGAGTTCAAGCTCCCCGACCTCGGGGAGGGGCTCACCGAGGCGGAGATCGTGCGCTGGCTGGTCCAGGTCGGCGACGTCGTCGCCGTCGACCAGCCGGTCGTCGAGGTCGAGACCGCGAAGGCGATGGTCGACGTCCCCTGCCCCTACGCCGGCGTGGTCACCGCCCGCTTCGGCGAGGAGGGCACGGAGCTGCCCGTCGGGGCGCCGCTGATCACGGTCGCCGTCGGGGCACCGGCCGACGGGTCCGACGCCGAGGGATCGGGCAACGTCCTGGTGGGCTACGGCACCTCGGAGGCCCCGGCCCGCCGCCGGAGGGTCCGCCCGGCCCCGCCGTCGGCCAACGGCTCGGCCGCGCCCCCCGCGGAGAGCGTGGCGCGTCCGGTCGGCACCGCCGCCGGGCACGGCGTGCGGGACACGGCACCGGTCGAGGAGGAGACCCGCGGTGACGGCCCCGTCCCCGTGATCTCCCCGCTCGTGCGCCGCCTCGCCCGTGAGAACGGCCTGGACCTGCGCGAGATGACCGGTTCCGGCCCCGACGGACTGATCCTGCGCGCCGACGTGGAGTACGCCCTGCGCGCCGCCGCCGCACAGGGGCGCACCGCCACAGCCCCGGAGGTCCCCGCACCCGCACCCGCACCGGCCCCCGTCCGCTCCTCCGCTCCCGCCGAGGGACTGCGCGTCCCCCTCAAGGGCGTCCGCGGGGCCGTCGCCGACAAGCTCTCGCGCAGCCGGCGTGAGATCCCGGACGCGACCTGCTGGGTGGACGCCGACGCGACGGAGCTGATGCGCGCCCGTACCTCGATGAACGCGGCGGGCGGCTCGAAGATCTCCCTGCTGGCTCTGCTGGCGCGGATCTGCACCGCGGCCCTCGCCCGCTTCCCGGAGCTCAACTCCACCGTGGACATGGAGGCCCGGGAGGTCGTCCAGTTCGACCACGTCCACCTGGGCTTCGCCGCGCAGACCGAGCGGGGACTGGTCGTCCCGGTCGTCCGGGACGCCCACGCGCGGGACGCGGAGTCGCTGACCGCGGAGTTCTCCCGGCTCACCGAGTCGGCCCGCACCGGCGCGCTGACGCCCGCGGAACTCACCGGCGGCACCTTCACGCTGAACAACTACGGCGTGTTCGGCGTCGACGGCTCCACGCCGATCATCAACCACCCCGAGGCGGCCATGCTCGGCGTCGGCCGGATCATCCCCAAGCCGTGGGTGTACGAGGGCGAGCTGGCGGTGCGCCAGGTCGTGCAGCTCTCGCTCACCTTCGACCACCGGGTCTGCGACGGCGGCACGGCGGGCGGCTTCCTGCGCTATGTCGCCGACTGCGTGGAACAGCCGGCGGTCCTGCTGCGCACCCTTTGATCGCGCGGCCTCCCACGCGTTCCCGGTGATCGCCCGTTCCCTGTGATCGCCGGGACACGCATACTCATGGGGTGACCGCGTACGAGCCGCCGGCCGAGCCCGAGGCCGAGCACCCGGACGAGCCCACGACCGAGGCGTATGACGCCGTCGTGCTCGCCGGGGGTGCCGCGCGGCGGCTCGGGGGTGCGGACAAGCCCGGTCTGCGAGTCGGCGGGCGGCCGTTGCTGGACCGTGTCCTCGCCGCCTGCGCCGACGCCCGCGCCACCGTCGTCGTCGCCGGCCCGAGGCCCACCGCGCGCCCGGTGACCTGGGCCCGCGAGGACCCGCCCGGCGGCGGCCCGCTCGCCGCCCTCGACGCCGGTCTGCGCCGTACCTCGGCGGACCGGATCCTGCTGCTCTCCGCCGATCTGCCGTTCCTCGACGCGGTCACCGTGGAACGGCTCCTGCGAGCCGTCGGCGACACGGACGGCGCGCTGCTCACCGACGCCGACGGCCGTGACCAGCCCCTCGTCGCCGCGTACCGCGCGCCCGCGCTGCGCGCCGGCCTCGCGGCCCTCGGCCAGGAGCACGGCGCGCTGACCGGCCTGCCCCTGCGCCGTCTCACCTCCGGTCTCCGCCTCAACCGCGTCCCCGGCCCCGTCGCGTCCTTCGACTGCGACACCTGGGACGACATCGCCACCGCCAGGGCACGCATCAGGGAGCATGGGCACGTGTTGGATGAATGGATTTCCGCAGTCAAGGAAGAGCTGGGCATCGACCTCGACGTCGACACCAAGCTCCTGCTGGACCTCGCCCGCGACGCCGCCCACGGCGTGGCGCGGCCCGCGGCCCCGCTGACCACCTTCCTCGTCGGCTACGCGGCGGCTCACGCCGGTGGCGGCCCCGAGGCGGTCGCCGAGGCCGGCCGCAAGGCCGCGGCCCTCGCCCTGCGCTGGGCGGACGAGAAGACGCCCGGAGCGGACGCGGAGTCCGGCCCGACCCCGGACGCCGGATGACCCCCCGCAGCGTCCGGACCGACCAGGACGCCGAGGACCTCGACGTCGAGGAGGTACTCGCCCTCGTGAAGGAGCCCCACCCCGCGGGCGGCCCCGCCCCGGCACCGAGGCAGCGGCCCGAGAGCCCCGACCAGCACCAGGACAAGCAGCGCCACGGGCCCGGCGACGGCCACCACCGGGCCACCCCCTGGCCCGAGGCCCGTGCCCTCGCGGCCCGCGCGGGACGGGGCCGCGGCGCCCGCAGAGCCCCCGTCTCCGCCCCCCTCGACGAGGCGCTCGGCCTCACCCTCGCCGCCCCCCTCGCCGCCCTCACCGACCTGCCCTCCTTCGACAGTTCCGCGATGGACGGCTGGGCGGTCGCGGGCCCCGGCCCCTGGGCCGTACGGGACACGGGGATCCTCGCCGGACACGCCGAGCCCGCCCCGCTCACCGACGGCGAGGCCGTCCGCGTCGCCACCGGCGCCCGGATCCCGCCGGACACCACCGCCGTGCTGCGCAGCGAACACGGCCGCACCGACGACATGGGCCGGCTGCACCCCACCCTCCCCCCGTCTCGGCTTGGCCCGACCGGGGGGACCCCCACCCTCCAGCACGGCCAGGACATCCGCCCCCGCGCCCAGGAGTGCCGCTCCGGCGACCAACTCCTCCCCGTCGGCACCCTGGTGACTCCGGCCGTCCTCGGCCTCGCCGCCGCCGCGGGCTACGACACCGTCACCGCCGTCCCCCGGCCGCGTGTCGACGTGCTCGTCCTGGGCGACGAGTTGCTCACCGAAGGGCTGCCGCACGACGGCCTGATCCGGGACGCCCTCGGTCCGATGCTGCCGCCCTGGCTGCGTGCGCTGGGCGCCGAGGTCGCCACCGTGCGCCGGCTCGGCGACGACGCCGAGGCGCTCCACAAGGCCGTCGCCTACTCCGAGGCCGACCTGATCGTCACCACCGGCGGCACCGCCTCCGGGCCGGTGGACCACGTCCACCCCACCCTGCGCAGGATCGGCGCCGAACTCCTGGTCGACGGCGTCAAGGTGCGCCCCGGCCACCCCATGCTGCTGGCCCGCACCAAGGAGAACCAGCACCTGGTCGGCCTGCCCGGCAACCCCCTCGCGGCCGTCTCCGCACTGCTCACGCTCGCCGAGCCGCTGCTGCGTACCCTCGCGGCGCGCCCCGCCCCCGAGCCCTACCTGCTGCCCTTGCGGGACGCGACGCACGGGCATCCGCACGACACCCGGCTCGTCCCGGTCGTGCTGCGCGGCGACCACGCCGTCCCGCTGCACTACAACGGCCCGGCGATGCTCCGGGGCGTCGCGGCGGCCGACGCCCTGGCCGTCGTACCGCCGGGCGGTACCGGGGCCGGGGACGAGGCGGAACTGCTGGACCTGCCCTGGGCGTCCTCAGGGATCGGGGTGTGTTTCACGTGAAACTTCCGGGCCATGACGTCATCGCCCGCCAGCCGGACGAACGCCTGGTGACGCAACGGGTGAAGCTGCCGAAGAAGGTGGTGGAGCATCCGTTCCGGCAGGTCGCCAAGCGGGTTGCCATGGCGCTGACGCTGCTGTTCGTCTGCGCCCTCATCGTCTACGCCGACCACGACGGCTACAACGACAACTCCGACGGCAGCCTCGACTTCCTCGACGCCTTCTACTACGCGACCGTCACCCTCTCCACCACGGGCTACGGCGACATCACCCCGGTCAGCGACACCGCCCGGCTCACCAACATCCTTGTCATCACGCCCATGCGGGTGCTCTTCCTGATCATCCTGGTCGGCACCACGCTGGAGGTCCTCACCGAGCGCACCCGGGAGGAATGGCGTCTGAACCGCTGGAGGTCCGCCTTGCGCGACCACACCGTCGTCGTCGGCTTCGGCACCAAGGGGCGCTCGGCGATCCAGACCGTCTGCGCGACGGGACTGAAGAAGGAGCATGTCATCGTGGTCGACCCCAGCTCCAAGGCGATCGACGCCGCCACCGCCGAGGGCTACGCGGGCATCGTCGGGGACGCCACCCGCAGCGACGTCCTGAAGCGGGCCGAGGTGCACAAGGCCCGGAAGGTCATCATCGCCACCCAGCGCGACGACACCGCCGTCCTCGTGACGCTGACGGCCCGCCAGCTCAACCGCGGCGCGAAGATCGTGGCCGCCGTGCGCGAGGAGGAGAACGCCCCGCTGCTGAAGCAGTCCGGCGCGGACGCGGTCATCACCAGCGCCAGCGCGGCCGGCCGGCTCCTCGGCCTGTCGGTGCTCAGCCCCGCGGCCGGCATGGTGATGGAGGACCTGATCCAGCAGGGCAGCGGACTCGACCTCGCCGAACGGCCGGTCATAAAGGCCGAGGTGGGCAAGGGCCCGCGCGAGACGGCCGACCTGGTCGTCAGCGTCGTCCGCGGCCACCGCGTCCTCGGCTACGACCACCCGGACGTCGGCACGCTCCAGGCCACGGACCGCCTCATCACCATCGTGCGGGCGACGCCGAGCACCCAGGTGGCACCCGACGTCCGCCCGATCCCGCAGGACTGAGGCGCCTTCCCCACGGACTACTTCCGGTTGTACAGCCGCATCGTGATCGGCCCGAAGACCGCGACGAAGAGCCCGGCCCACCCCAGCGACCAGGCGATCTCGTCGGCCGGCCAGTCGCCCGCCATCAACTCCCGCACCGCCGAGGACAGGTGGGTGATGGGGCTGTTGTTGACGAAGGCCTGGAGCCAGCCCGGCATGGTCTTCGGGTCGACGAAGACGTTGGACAGGAAGGTCAGCGGGAAGATCACCATCATGCTGACGCCCATCACCGACTTCTCGGTGCGCAGCAGCAGCCCGAACATCGTCCAGATCCACGAGAACGCGAACGAGAACACCACCAGCAGCGCGATCCCGGCGAGCACTCCGGCCACGCCGCCGTCCGGGCGGTAGCCGATGATCATGCCGACGGCGAGCATCACGACCGACGCGATGGTGTACCGCAGGGCGTCGCCGAGCAGATAGCCGACCATCGTCGACGGCCGCCAGATCGGCAGCGAGCGGAACCGGTCGAAGACACCCTTCTCGATGTCCGTGTTGACCGAGACCCCGGTGTACATCGTGATCATCACGACCGACATCACCAGGATGCCCGGCAGCAGGAACTGGATGTACTCCTTCGGCGACCCGGCCAGGGCGCCCCCGAACAGGTACGTGTACATCAGCACCATCATGATCGGGAACGCGGTGACGTCGAAGAGCTGCTCCGGGACGTGCTTGATCTTCAGCATCGCCCGCCAGCCGAAGGTCAGCGAGGCCGACAGCGCGCTCGGCCGGGGCGGCCGTTCACCGGTGACGAGCAGCGCGGCGAGCGACTCGGTGCTGACGGGGGCGAGTTCCTTGGCTTCCGTGCTCGTCGCGGTGCTCATGCCGCCACCTCGTCCTTGGTGTCGTCGCTGGTCCTGTGTCCGGTGAGGGCGAGGAACACCTCGTCCAGGCTGGGCTGGCCCAGCGAGAAGTTGTCGACGGTGATGCCGCCGCGGGCCAGCTCGGCGAGTGCCCGCGAGGCCTGCTCCGCCGCGTTGTCCCCGGCCGTCGTGGACAACCGGGCGGTCAGCGCCACCGGATCGGGCTCCAGCTGTACGGCGGCGTCCAGCGCCGTCCGCAGCACGCGCTCCGCCTCCGCCCGCTGTCCCGCTTCCCGCAGCCGCAGGTGGACGGACCCGGCGCCGACCGACGCCTTCAGCTCGCCCTTGGTGCCCTCCGCGATGACCTTGCCGTGGTCGATGACCGCGATCCGGGAGGCCAGCTGGTCGGCCTCGTCGAGGTACTGCGTGGTCAGCAGCACGGTCGTGCCCTGGGCGACCACCGCGCGCACGATGTCCCACACCTGGTTGCGGCTGCGTGGGTCGAGCCCGGTCGTCGGCTCGTCGAGGAAGAGCAGATCGGGGGTGTTGAGGATGGAGGCGGCGATGTCGATACGGCGCCGCATGCCGCCCGAGTAGTGCTTGACCTGCTTCCCGGCGGCCTCGGACAGCCCGAACGCCTCCAGCAGCTGCTCGCTGCGCAGGCGCGCGGTCTGCTTGGAGTGGCCGAGGAGACGGCCCAGCAGCACCAGGTTCTCGGTGCCGGTGAGGTCCTCGTCGACCGACGCGTACTGGCCGGTCAGGCTCACCCGGCCGCGCACCTCGTCCGCCTCGCGTACGACGTCGTGGCCGAAGACATGGGCCTCGCCGCCGTCGGGCCGAAGGAGAGTGGCGAGCATTTTCACGGTGGTGGTCTTCCCGGCGCCGTTCGGGCCGAGGACGCCGTAGACCGTGCCGGCCGGGACCGACAGATCCACTCCGTCGACGGCCCTGGTCTCGCCGAACGTCTTCACCAGGCCCGCGGTCTCGATGGCCAGGGCTGACGTGTGCTGGCTCATGGTGAGTCATCCTTCCGCGCACTGTGGTTACGCATGGGGAGACCTTTACCGTCGCCCAAACTCATCGGTGCCGCACCGGGTTTTCTCACCGAACCGGTCCGAGGACCGAGGCGGGATGGGACCGGGGACCGAGGAGTAGCGTCCCCCTCATGCATGCGATCACGATTGACGAACCCGGCGGGCCCGAGGCGTTGGTGTGGGCCGAGGTGCCGGATCCGGAGCCCGGTGAGGGCGAGGTCCTGGTCGAGGTGGCGGCGAGCGCCGTGAACCGGGCCGACATCCTGCAGCGGCAGGGTTTCTACGACCCGCCGCCCGGCGCGGTGCCCTATCCGGGCCTGGAATGTTCGGGACGCGTCGCCGAGATCGGCCCCGGCGTCTCGGGCTGGGCGGTCGGCGAGGAGGTGTGCGCGCTGCTGTCGGGCGGCGGCTACGCCGAGAAGGTCGTCGTCCCGGCCGGTCAGCTGCTGCCCGTGCCCGAGGGTGTCGGCCTGGTCCGGGCGGCGGCGCTGCCCGAGGTGGTCTGCACGGTCTGGTCGAACGTCTTCATGATCGCCCATCTGCGGCCGGGTGAGACCCTGCTCGTGCACGGCGGCTCCAGCGGCATCGGCACCATGGCGATCCAGCTCGCCAAGGCGGTCGGCGCCAAGGTGGCGGTCACGGCCGGCAGCCCGGAGAAGCTTCGGCGGTGCGCGGAGCTGGGCGCGGACATCCTGATCGACTACAAGGAGCAGGACTTCGTCGAGGAGGTCAAGAAGGCCACCGACGGGGCGGGCGCCGACGTCATCCTCGACAACATGGGCGCCAAGTACCTGGACCGCAATGTCCGCACCCTCGCCGTCAACGGCCGGCTCGCGATCATCGGCATGCAGGGCGGGATCAAGGGCGAGCTGAACATCGCCACCCTGCTCGGCAAGCGGGCCGCGGTCAGCGCGACCTCGCTGCGGGCCCGCCCGCTGACCGAGAAGACGGCGATCGTCGCGGCCGTACGCGAGCACGTGTGGCCGTTGCTCGACGCCGGTCATGTGCGTCCGGTCGTCGACCGGGAGCTCCCGATGAGCGACGCGGCGGCCGCGCACCGGGTCGTGGAGGAGAGCGGGCACATCGGCAAGGTGCTGCTGGTCACGGACTGAGCGGCCGGCCGGTCAGCCGACTCCGGCTCAGTCGGTCAGTCGGTCCGGCGCAGTCGCAGGCCGACGAAGGCGAGCCCGAGGCCGAGCCCGATCAGCATCAGGCCGCTGCCCAGCGGCAGCACCTCGAGCACGGGCTCGGCCCGTACACCGACGACCTCGGCGGGTGCGGGGGAGGCGGCGGCCTCCGAAGGGGCGGCGGGAGAGGGTTCGGCCACGGGCTCCTCGTCCGGCACCGTCACGTCCGGCCGTCCGGGCCGGTCCCGCCCCTCACCGGCGAGGCTCCCGGCCCGCGACACCGAGGGCGAGGCCGAGGCGGACGGCGTCGCGTCCACCCCGCACGCCGTCCCGCCCCCGTAAGCGCCGATCAGGACGACGAGGAGTCCCGTCGTCCGTACCGTCCGCAGCCATCGAGTCACGGAACAAGACTCACATTCCCTCGCCACTCCGGCATTCCAGGCGCCGCCGACAGGTCGAACCCGGCGTAAACGGTGGATCACCTCTCGTGGGGGGCACCACGCTGGTGAGATGGACGGGTGCGAGAGAATGGCGGCATGGAGATGCCGAGGAACGAAAGGTCGCCGGAGAACCCGCAGATCCTGGTCGTGGGCCAGGACGGCATGGCGCTCGGTGGCGGCAACGGGGACGAGGACTCCCGCGAGATTCCGGTGACGGAGCAGGTGGAGCAGCCGGCGAAGGTCATGCGGATCGGCAGCATGATCAAGCAGCTGCTCGAGGAGGTGCGCGCGGCTCCTCTCGACGAGGCCAGCCGGGTCCGGCTCAAGGAGATCCACGCCAGCTCGGTGAAGGAACTCGAGGACGGCCTGGCCCCCGAGCTGGTGGAGGAACTGGAGCGCCTCTCCCTGCCCTTCACCCACGAGGCGACCCCGTCCGACGCGGAACTGCGGATCGCCCAGGCCCAGTTGGTCGGCTGGCTGGAGGGCCTGTTCCACGGCATCCAGACCACCCTTTTCGCCCAGCAGATGGCGGCCCGGGCCCAACTGGAACAGATGCGCCGCGCGCTGCCCCCGGGCGTCGGCGGCCACGACGGCGAGGAACAGCACCCGGGCGGCCGCTCGGGCGGACCGTACCTGTAAAGCCGTATCCCGCCTCATTCAGCCGTATCCATGCGGAAGGGCCCGGAATCACCGGGCCCTTCTCTGTGTCCGGGTCAGGACGGCGGGTTGCCCGTGGAGACGTTGAGCGAGATCTTCGGCGGGTTCTCCGGGTCGATGTCCGTGCCGGCCGTCGGGAACTGCTCCATGACGGTGTCCTGGCCGAAGGTGTTCTCGTCGACGTCCTTGCGCTCGACTTCCCAGCCCGCGGCCCGGGCACAGGCGCGCACCGAGTCGTAGTTCTTGTAGGTGAAGTTGGGCAGCTCGACCATCTCGGGGTCGTTGTACGACTCCACCGGCTCGGTGCACTTGTCCGTCTCGATGGTCTTCGTCTTGTCCGGGCCGCGATGGCCCTCCACCACCGTCGGGGACTTGCTGGGGTCGGCCTTCGGGTTGTCGTCGTCCGCCCCGCCGCCGTTCAGCGTCAGCGCGGCGATCAGGCCGCCCACCGCGAGTACGGACACCACGATCGAGCCGATGATCACCGGCTTGTTGTTCCGGCGCCCGCCGCCCCCGGAACCGGAGGCGGGCTGCTGCGGGCTGATCGTGTACGGCGGCGGAGTCGAGGCGTACCCGGCCGGGGCCGGCGTCTGGTAGCCCGGCTGCTGCGGGTAGCCGTACGCCGGAGCGGGTCCGGGCGTCGGCGTGCTGTACGGATTCGGCGCCGGGGTCGGCTGGTACGGCGTCTGGACCGGGCCGGTGGGCGCGGGCGTCGACTGGTCGACCGGCGGGAAGACCGCGGAGCCGACACCGGCGCCGCTGGCGGTCTGCGCGCCGGGCACGATGCTGGGCGCGGCGGCCTGGAAGGAGGACGCCACCCGCAGGCACTCGTCGCGCATGGACTCGGCGCTCGGGAAACGCTCGTTCGGGTTCTTCCGCAGCGCGCGGGCGACCAGCGCGTCCACCGCGGGCGGCAGCGAGCGGTTGATGGCGGAGGGCGCCACCGGCTCCTCCTGCACGTGCGCGTACGCGATGGCCAGCGGCGAGTCCGCCTCGAACGGCAGCCGTCCGGTGACCAGCTGGAACAGCATGATGCCGACCGAGTACAGATCGGACCGCGCGTCCACGCCCCGGCCGAGCGCCTGCTCCGGGGAGAGGTACTGCGGGGTGCCGACGACCATGCCGGTCTGGGTCATCGAGGTGACCCCGGACTGCATGGCGCGGGCGATGCCGAAGTCCATCACCTTGACGACGCCACGCTTGGTCATCATCACGTTGCCCGGCTTGATGTCCCGGTGGACCAGGCCCATCTCATGGCTGATCTCCAGCGCCGCCAGCACATCCGCGGTGATCTTCAGCGCCTTGTCGGCGGGCATCGCGCCGTACTGCCGGACGTCCTCGTCGAGCACGGAGCCGAGCGGACGGCCCTCGATGTACTCCATGACGATGTACGGCGTCGTCATCCCGTCGACGTCGTCCTCGCCGGTGTCGAAGACCGAGACGATGTTGGTGTGCGTGAGCTTGGCCACGGCCTGGGCCTCGCGGCGGAAGCGCTCGCGGAAGGCCTGTTCGCGACCCAGCTCGGTGTGCAGGGTCTTGACCGCGACCTGGCGGTCGAGCACGGCGTCGTACGCCAGATGCACCGAGGCCATTCCGCCCTCGCCGAGCAAGTCGCGCAGCTGGTAGCGGCCGGCCGCCAGTGCTCGTCCCGTGTACCGCCCCTGTGCGCCGTCCTGGCTCATGTCTCCGTGTCCCCCATAGCCCGTCGGCGCCCGGCGATTGTCGTGGATCCGTCGGTGATCCGTCGTTGATCGAAAGTGCTATTCCCGGCCAAGTCTGCCCCAGGGCAGTGACACGTCAAGCTCGGTGCCCGTTCCGTGACCGTACGCGAAAGAAGCGTCGCGCAAGCGTTACAGGGGCCCTACGGCCGGTACACAGAATTTGCACGACGGAGCGGCCAGCGGGTTTCATGGCCGGTCCGTCATGGACCGGCCGCGGGGTCCATCACGGACCGGCGGCCCCGGCGGAGGCTGTAGCGTGGCCGACGGAGACCGTAACAACACCGCGCGCACCGCGGGCAGAAACGACGGCGAGGACTGATGGCACAGCAGCAGCGCGCTCAGGGCCCGTCCGACCCCGAGGCGACTGGCGGCGGTATGTCAGATGCGCCGGAGATGTGGGGTAACGGCGGGCTGGTCGGGGACGGCCGGTATCGGCTCACCCGCAGACTCGGCCGGGGCGGCATGGCCGAGGTCTTCGCGGCCGAGGACGTACGCCTGGGGCGTACCGTCGCGGTCAAGCTGCTGCGCGCCGATCTCGCCGAGGACCCGGTCTCCAAGGCCCGGTTCACCCGCGAGGCCCAGTCGGTGGCCGGTCTCAACCACCACGCGATCGTCGCCGTGTACGACTCCGGTGAGGATTTCGTGGGCGGCCAGAGCGTGCCGTACATCGTCATGGAGTTGGTCGAGGGGCGCACCATCCGCGACCTGCTGATCAACGCCGAGGCGCCCGGGCCGGAGCAGGCCCTGATCATCGTCTCCGGGGTGCTGGAGGCGCTCGCCTACTCCCACCAGCACGGCATCGTGCACCGTGACATCAAGCCGGCCAACGTCATCATCACCAACAACGGCGCCGTCAAGGTGATGGACTTCGGCATCGCCCGCGCCCTGCACGGCGCGTCCACGACGATGACGCAGACCGGCATGGTCATGGGCACCCCGCAGTACCTCTCCCCGGAGCAGGCGCTCGGCAAGGCCGTCGACCACCGCTCCGACCTGTACGCGACCGGCTGCCTGCTGTACGAACTCCTCGCGCTGCGGCCCCCGTTCACCGGTGAGACCCCTCTCTCGGTGGTCTACCAGCACGTCCAGGACATCCCGACGCCTCCGTCGGAGGCCTCCGACGCCTCGCCGCCGGAGCTGGACGGCCTGGTCATGCGCTCCCTCGCCAAGGAGCCCGACGACCGCTTCCAGACCGCCGAGGAGATGCGCGGCCTGGTCCAGTACGGCCTCCAGATGCTCTACGACCAGGGCGGCCACACCGGCACCTGGAACACCGGGCCGGTCGACACCCACGACGGCCGCACCCCGTCCGGGGGCTTCGCGCAGACGGCCGTGATGGGCCACGCCGGCGCGGACGCCTCCGGCACCGCGGCGATTCCGGCGCCGATCCTGCCCGGCGGCCGCTACGGCGGAGGGGACGACGGCGGTTTCGAGGGGCACGGCAACAAGGGCAGTGGCCGCGGCAAGCTGTGGATCCTGGCCGTCCTCGCGGTGATCGCCATCGCGGCGGGCGTCGCCCTCGCGCTGAACGGCGACAACGACAAGAACCCCGGCACGGACACCACGAAGTCCCCGAGCGTCACGCAGTCCGAGGACGACCGGACGGCCAGCGAGACGCCGAGCGACGACGAGTCCGAGGAGCCGACGGACACGTCCACGGACGACGACTCCGGTTCCGACGGCGGCTCGAACTGGACGCCGTCGTACACGCCGTCCTACACGCCGTCGCCCTCGGCCACCGAGCCGACGGAGGAGCCGACGACGACGGAGCCGACGGACGAGCCGACGACGGCCGAGCCGACCGACGAGCCCACGGGTGAGCCGACGGGCGAGCCGACGGGCGAGATCATCGGCGGCACCACTGACGGCGGAACGGACGGTGGCGCGGAGGGCTGACAGGGTCAGCCCGCGAACGCCTCGCAGACCTCGTCGTACCTGCGCGTCCACCACACCACCAAGGCCGACGCCGCCGGGAACTGCGGGTCCGCGCGGGTGTCGTTCCGCTCGTAGTGCCAGCGCAGCATCCAGAAGTCGTTGAGGCGTTCCCACCAGACCCGGTGCACGGCTGACGCCAGTTCCGACGGGGTGGCGGACGCCGCTCGGCGGTACGCGCGCGTGTACGCCCGTACCTTCGGCAGGTCGAGGGTTCCCGCGGGCCGTACGAAGAAGATCGCGGCGGCCCGTACGGCCTCCTCCGCGCGGGGCTGCACGCCGAGCCGGTCCCAGTCGACGATCGCGGCGGGGGCGTCGCCCTTGTAGAGCAGGTTGAAGGGGTGGAAGTCGCCGTGCACCCAGCCCACCGGGCCCCCGCGCGGGGGGCGGCGGTCGGCATGCCGTTCCAGGAGCTCGCGCCGCTCCAGCAGCCGGTGCCGGGCGAGGGCGTCGAAGGAGTCGGCGGGGCGGTGCCGACGCACCCGCGCGAGCAGGTCCTCGATGAGGGCGAAGGTGTCCGCGGGATCGGCGCTCACCGCGGGCGCCCGCCCCTCCGGCGGCATCACCCGCTCCAGACCCGCGTGCACCGCCCCGAGCAGCGCGCCGAGCCGCGCGCACTGCCCCTGCGTGAGCTGGCCCCCGTGCCGGTGCCGGCCGTCGATCCAGGGGTGCAGGGCGTAGGCGTGGCCGCCGACCACCGCGACCGTACGGCCGTCCCGTCCGGTCAGCGGCGGCGCCACCGGGACGCCGAGGTCGGCGAGGCGCTGGGTCGCCCGGTGCTGACGGGCGATGGCGGCGGGGTCGGCCGTCTCGGGATCGAAGTGGTGCTTGAGGAAGTAGCGGCCGCGGGTCGTGCGCAGCCGGTAGCCGCGGTTCAGCAGTCCCTGGTCGACGGGCTCACAGGCGACCGCGCATCCGGCGGCGTACTGACGGAGCAGGGCGCCCAACGGGGGCGCGGGATGCACAGGGGGTGGTACACAAGGGCGCGGCACGCGCCAGATGCTAGGGCACGAGCCGGGCCTCTGAACTGGGCGTTGTCACAGAAAGTCGACGTCAGTCGCATTCGGTCACGGGGTGCTCCGGAAGTGGCGTTCCAGGCCGCCGTCGGTCGCGTGCACGCTCCCGAACAGCGGCTCGACGATCAGATGGACCGGCTCGTGAGGCTCCCCGTCCACGAGCCGTGCAGCGGGCCCGAACCGCTCCAGCTCGGCCGCGACCGGCCCGTACGCCGAGCACGCGCCGACCGACGGCGCGGACCACAGACTCTCGCCGGGCCGCGCGCGCAGCAGAGGCTGTCGGAACCGTAGGCGACCACGCTGCCGATGCAGGCGCGGTGATGTCCACAGCCTGTGGGCATCCGCGGCGGCACCCGCCCATCGCTCACGATGCGTGCGCGCGGCAGAGCCGTAAGACCCGCGAAACGCCCGGTACGCGAAAACCCGCGGAGGAAGGGCCGGCGCTGACACGCCACGGCTGGACGTCATTCTTGATCGTCTTTTCGGCGGATGGCGTTCCTCGGCGGTCGAGTTGCCGATACGCGCACGATCGCCTCGGCCGATGTGCCCGCCTCGCGGCCACCTCGATGCCCTCCTCGACGGACAACAACTCATGAACGCCGCGTCGGACAACCTCAGGGTCGTCAAGTGGAAATACCCTGACTTTTCCGTCCTCGCGCACGGGGCAAGTCAAACACGGAAACTCTTCCTCTGACCTGGGTGGGCGGGATAACGTGCCGTTGCTCCGGCCTCCTGCAAGGCTGTGACCAGTGCCCTTCGAGTTCCTCGCGATTTACTTGGAAATCCAAGCAAAATCGCAGGTCAAAGGGGGTTTCACAGAAATGTGGCGCACTGGGTAACGTGATGGTTGCAGGGCGCTCGCCGGGGCACCTGTCACGCCTGTTCCGGCCGAGTGACACCCACCCCGTGCACGGGTGTCGGACCAGGTGAGCCGCTCCCTCAGGCTCTGAACGAGCTGGGGGGATCCCCAGGCTTACCGGCAACCCCGGGGGCCGGATCGACGGAGGAGCACACGTGACCGTGGAGAGCACTGCCGCGCGCAAACCGCGACGCAGCGCCGGGACCAGGAAGTCCCCGAGCACCAAGCCCGAACTCGTTCAGTTGCTGACGCCCGAGGGCAAGCGCGTCAAGAACGCCGAGTACGACAAGTACGTCGCCGACGTCACCCCCGAGGAGCTGCGCGGTCTGTACCGCGACATGGTGCTCACCCGCCGCTTCGACGCCGAGGCCACCTCCCTGCAGCGCCAGGGCGAGCTGGGCCTGTGGGCCTCGCTGCTGGGCCAGGAGGCCGCCCAGATCGGTTCCGGGCGGGCGCTGCGCGATGACGACTACGTCTTCCCGACCTACCGCGAGCACGGCGTGGCCTGGTGCCGCGGAGTCGACCCGACCAACCTGCTCGGCATGTTCCGGGGTGTGAACAACGGCGGCTGGGACCCGAACAGCAACAACTTCCACCTGTACACGATCGTCATCGGCTCGCAGACCCTGCACGCCACCGGCTACGCGATGGGCGCGGCCAAGGACGGCACGGACAGCGCGGTGATCGCCTACTTCGGCGACGGCGCCTCCAGCCAGGGCGACGTGGCGGAGTCCTTCACCTTCTCGGCCGTCTACAACGCGCCGGTGGTGTTCTTCTGCCAGAACAACCAGTGGGCGATCTCCGAGCCGACCGAGAAGCAGACCCGCGTCCCGCTCTACCAGCGCGCCCAGGGCTTCGGCTTCCCGGGCGTCCGGGTCGACGGCAATGACGTCCTGGCCTGTCTCGCGGTCACCAAGTGGGCCCTGGAGCGGGCCCGCCGGGGTGAGGGCCCGACCCTGGTCGAGGCGTACACGTACCGCATGGGCGCGCACACCACCTCCGACGACCCGACCCGCTACCGCGGCGACGAGGAGCGCGTGGCCTGGGAGGCCAAGGACCCGATCCAGCGCCTTCGCCAGTACCTGGAGTCCGCACACCACACGGACGAGGGATTCTTCGCGGAACTGGAGACCGAGTCCGAGGCGTTGGGCAGGCGGGTGCGCGAGGCGGTCCGTGCCATGCCGGACCCGGACCACTTCGCCATCTTCGAGAACGCGTACGCGGACGGGCACGCGCTCGTCGACGAGGAGCGAGCCCAGTTCGCCGCTTACCAGGCATCGTTCGCGGACGCAGAAGGGGGCAAGTGACATGGCCGAGAAGATGGCTCTCGCCAAGGCGATCAACGAATCGCTGCGCAAGGCCCTGGAGGCCGACCCCAAGGTCCTCATCATGGGCGAGGACGTCGGCAAGCTCGGCGGTGTCTTCCGGGTGACCGACGGCCTCCAGAAGGACTTCGGTGAGGAGCGGGTCATCGACACCCCGCTCGCCGAGTCCGGCATCGTCGGCACCGCGATCGGCCTCGCGCTGCGGGGCTACCGCCCGGTGGTGGAGATCCAGTTCGACGGCTTCGTCTTCCCGGCCTACGACCAGATCGTCACCCAGCTCGCCAAGATGCACGCCCGCTCCCTGGGCAAGGTCAAGCTCCCGGTCGTCGTGCGCATCCCCTACGGCGGTGGCATCGGCGCGGTCGAGCACCACTCGGAGTCCCCCGAGGCGCTCTTCGCGCACGTGGCGGGCCTGAAGATCGTCAGCCCCTCCAACGCCTCGGACGCCTACTGGATGATGCAGCAGGCCATCCAGAGCGACGACCCGGTGATCTTCTTCGAGCCCAAGCGGCGCTACTGGGACAAGGCCGAGGTCAACACCGAGGCGATCCCGGGTCCGCTGCACAAGGCACGGGTCGTCCGCCCCGGCACCGACCTCACCCTCGCCGCCTACGGCCCGATGGTGAAGCTCTGTCAGGAGGTGGCCGACGCGGCCGCCGAGGAGGGCCGGAACCTGGAGGTCCTGGACCTGCGCTCGGTCTCCCCGCTCGACTTCGACTCCATCCAGGCCTCGGTGGAGAAGACCCGCCGCCTGGTCGTGGTCCACGAGGCGCCGGTGTTCTTCGGCTCCGGCGCGGAGATCGCCGCCCGGATCACGGAGCGCTGCTTCTACCACCTGGAGGCCCCGGTGCTCAGGGTCGGCGGCTACCACGCCCCGTACCCGCCGGCGCGCCTGGAGGAGGAGTACCTGCCGGGCCTGGACCGGGTGCTCGACGCCGTCGACCGTGCCCTGGCGTACTGAGGAGAGGGTCGTGACGACGATGACGGAAGCGTCCGTACGCGAGTTCAAGATGCCGGACGTCGGTGAGGGCCTCACCGAGGCCGAGATCCTCAAGTGGTACGTCCAGCCCGGTGACACGGTCACCGACGGCCAGGTGGTGTGCGAGGTCGAGACGGCGAAGGCCGCCGTCGAACTGCCCATCCCCTACGACGGCGTGGTCCGCTCCCTGCACTTCCCGGAGGGCACCACGGTCGACGTCGGCACGTCGATCATCGCGGTGGACGTCTCGGGCGGCACCGCGGCCCCGGCGCCCGCCGAGGCCGCCCCTGCCCCCGCTCCCGCGGAGCCCGAGGAGGAGAAGCCGCAGGGCCGCCAGCCGGTCCTCGTCGGCTACGGCGTGGCCGCGTCCTCCACCAAGCGCCGCCCGCGCAAGGGCCCTCAGGTCCCGGCGCAGGAGGCGGCCGCGGCCATCCAGACCGAGCTGAACGGCCACGGGGCGGTGAAGGAGCGCCCGCTGGCCAAGCCGCCGGTGCGCAAGCTCGCCAAGGACCTCGGGGTCGACCTCGCGACGGTGACCCCGACCGGCCCGGACGGCATCATCACCCGCGAGGACGTGCACGCGGCGGTCGCCCCGGCGCCCGAGCCGGCGGTCGTCGAGGTGCCGAAGCCCGCCGCTGCCCCCGCCCCGGCCCCGGTGGCCACCTACGACGGCTCCCGCGAGACCCGCGTCCCGGTCAAGGGGGTCCGCAAGGCCACCGCGGCGGCCATGGTCGGCTCGGCGTTCACGGCCCCGCACGTCACGGAGTTCGTGACGGTGGACGTGACGCGGACGGTCAAGCTGGTCGAGGAGCTCAAGCAGGACAAGGAGTTCGAGGGCAGGCGGGTCAACCCCCTCCTGCTCATCGCCAAGGCCCTGCTGGTCGCCATCAAGCGCCACCCGGACATCAACGCCTCCTGGGACGAGGCGAACCAGGAGATCGTGGTCAAGCACTACGTCAACCTGGGCATCGCCGCGGCCACCCCGCGGGGGCTGATCGTGCCGAACATCAAGGACGCGCACGACAAGACGCTGCCCCAGCTGGCCGACTCCCTCGGCGAGCTGGTGTCGATGGCGCGGGAGGGCAAGACGTCCCCCGCCGCGATGCAGGGCGGCACGGTGACCATCACCAACGTCGGCGTCTTCGGCGTCGACACGGGCACCCCGATCCTGAACCCCGGCGAGTCCGCGATCCTCGCGGTCGGCGCGATCAAGCTCCAGCCGTGGGTCCACAAGGGCAAGGTCAAGCCCCGCCAGGTCACCACCCTGGCCCTCTCCTTCGACCACCGCCTGGTCGACGGCGAGCTGGGCTCCAAGGTCCTGGCGGACGTGGCGGCGATCCTGGAGCAGCCGAAGCGGCTGATCACCTGGGCGTGACCGCCACATGACGCGAGCGGGAGCCGCGCAGCCGGCGCGGCTCCCCGTCACGTCACACCGAGGCCCCACCCCGGGACTGCCCTGAGTCCGGACCGGGGGTCCTCGGCGCCGCCGGGTGCCCGGGGGAAGCGCTCGAACAGCGGCCGTAGGTCGTCCAGTTCGCGGCGCATGATCTCCACGTCCGACGGCGGCACGGAGTTGTCGGCCCAGCGAGGCACCGCCGAAGCGTCGCCAGTGCCCGTGTGTGGGCGCGGTTGACCCAGTCGTTGCCCGCCAGCTCCGGCAGGGAGTCGCCGTCCTGGCGGCTCAGTCCAGTTCCCCCTCAGTCGATCGGTGCGCGCGTCACTCGCCGCGCAGGAGGGCCTCCGCCTCGCCACGCAGGAAGGCCTCCGCCTCGTGGCGCAGCGCCACGGGCGCGGCGGGCCAGGCCGGGGTGCGCATGGCTTCGCGCAACTTGACCTCCTTCACCTCGCGGGGCGCGTCCGGGCGGATGCCGAGGTGTGGCCATACGCGGTCCAACTCGTCGTACGGCAGCGGCCACTGCGCGCCCGGGGCGGACTCGGGACCGCTCGTCTGCGGCGCGACATGGACCTCGTCGGCCGTGGCGGCCGGGGTGATCTCGACGAGGGTGAGGCCCAGGCGGCCGATCGCCCCGCGGAACAGCGACCGGTGTGCCTCGACGGTGTCCGGTCCCGGACGCTCGCCTTCGTGGAACAGGGTGAAGACCCAGCCGGAGTCGCCGGTACGGGCGAGGTCCAGCACCAGCCGCGTGCCGGGACCGCCGGAGAATTCCCGGTGCGCGATGCTCCCCGCCGCGCCCGGCCCCTCGGTGCGGGGCGTGGGGTCAAGCCGGAACTCCTGTGTCAGTGAGTCGAGTTGGTCGTCGGACAGGTTGCCGTGGGACAGGGCGCGCAAGGCGGGCCAGAGCATGTCTCGGACTCCTTCTTCGGATCGGCGTACGACATCATGATCCCCCCGGATGCCGCGCCGGATCCGTGGTCTCCGGGGATGTGAGCAGGTACATCTCGAAGTCCTCCTCCGCCCCGGGGGTCGTCGGCGGAGGTGGTGGCGGTTCCTGGTGGCCGCCCACACAGGCCGGGAGTTTCAGGTGCGGGCGCAGGGCGTGGACCGTGCTGATCCAGTCCGCCTCGGCGAAGTCCCGTCCCGGGGTGGGCTCTTCCTCGCCTGCCTCCGGCCGCCGATGCCCCGGCAGGAGCCCCTCTGTGAGCTCTGCACGGCGAAGGGCCCACCGCGGTGTCGCGATGGGCCCCTTCGATCCTGTGGATCAGTCGCGCTGGGCGCCCGGCGGAAGCGTGCGGAGCTGCATCGTGGAGGCCGTCGTCGTGCCGAAGGCGTAGTCCATCAGCTTGGCGGCGTCCGTGAAGCGGTAGGCGTCGTTCAGGAGGACACCCACGACCGTCTTGCCGTTGCGGGTGCCGGCGAAGACCAGGCAGGGCCCGGACGGGGTGTTGGTGCCGGTCTTCACACCGATCGCGCCGCTGTAGGAGCCCAGCAGCTGGTTGGTGTTGTACCAGGTGTACTTGCGGGTGCCACCGGTGCTCGTCGTCGCGTAGTGCACGGACGACGGCTTCTTCACGATGCCCGCGAACGTCGAGAACGTCATCGCGCTGCGGGTCAGCTTCGCGAGGTCGCGGGGCGTCGTGTAGTTGGTGTTCTGCGTGGAGTTGCCGTCGAACGAGTCGAAGTGCGTGTTCGTCAGGCCGAGGGCGTCGGCCTTCTTGTTCATCTTGGCGATGAAGTTCTTGGTGCGGGCCGCGACCGTGGTCCCGGAGCCGAACTTGTCGGCGAGGGCCATGGCGGCGTCGCAGCCGGAGGGCAGCATCATCGCGACGAGCAGCTGGCGGACGGTGACCTTGTCACCGGTCTTCAGGTCCGCGGTGCTCGCGCCCACCCTGGCGACGTAGTCACGGTACGCCTGCTTGATGGTGACCTTGGTGTCCAGGTTGACGCCCTCGATGGCCAGCACGACCCGCGCCGTCATGATCTTCGTGGTGCTCGCCATCGGCCGCCGGGTGTCGGCGGACTTGCTGTAGAGCGTGGAGCCGGTCGCGCTGTTGAGCATGAAGGCGCCCTTGGCGCTGACCGTGGGCGCGGCGGCCGCGGTGACCTGGGTGGGCGTCGCGGCCTGGGCGGGTGCAGCCAGGGCGCCACCCGCCACCAGCGCTCCGGTCGTGGCCACGACGGCGGCGGTTCTGCGGATGCGTACGCCCTTGATGCCGGTAATCACTTGTGAATGCTCCGAGTCTTCCGAGAGATCGCGCAGGGCAATGGGGGTGCTCTCAGAAGACTCACGAACCACACGAAGGGATGTACGGCTGATCAGATTTTCTTGTCAGCTGATCCTGGCGTAGCCGTAGTTGATGAGCTTCTTCACGTCCTCCGTGCGGTTGGCCGCCGAGGAGGAGGTCATGACGGCGCCCATCACCGACTCGCCGTCCTTGGTGGCGGCGAAGACGAGGACGTACTTGGCCTCGGTGCCCGAGCCGGTCTTCACCCCGAGCGTGCCGTTCCAGCCGAGCAGCGTGTTGGTGTTCGTCCAGGGGGCCATCGTCCGGGTCGAGCCGCTGCTGGTGATGGTCTTGGCCGTGTACGACTTGGTCTTCACGACCGTCTTGAAGGTGGAGCTCTTCATCGTCGAGCGGGCGAGCTTGGTCAGGTCGCGCGGCGTCGAGTAGTTGGAGCCGTTACTGATGCCGTCGAACGAGTCGAAGTGCGTGTTCGTCATGCCGAGGCTCTTGGCCATGTTGTTCATCTTGGCGATGAAGTTCTTGGTGCGGGCCGCGACCGTGGTCCCGGTGCCGAACTTGTCGGCGAGCGCCATGGCGGCGTCACAGCCGGACGGCAGCATCATCCCGTACAGCAGCTGACGGACGGTGACCTTGTCGCCGACGATCAGATGGGCGGAGGACGGATAGCCCTTGCGGACCATGTAGTCGCTGACCGCCTTCTTGATGGTGACCTTGGCGTCGAGGTTCAGGTTCGACTGCGAGAGCACGACCTTGGCGGTCATGATCTTCGTGGTGGAGGCCGTGAGCCGCTTGGTGTCGGCGGTCTTGGTGTAGAGCGTGGTGCCGGTGGCGCTGTTCATCAGGTAGCCGCCCTTGGCGGTGATGGTGGGCGCCGTCACGGCCTGGGCCGGTGCCGCGGTGAGGGCCGCGGTGGTGAACATCGCGCCGGTCGTCAGCGCGACGGCCGCGGCCCGGCGGACCCGGAGGCCCTTGGTGGCGGAAATCAACACAAATACCCCGAAAGAGTCGAATGCCCCAGTGGTGCGGCCGAGTTGGAGGGGAAAGAAAGAGGGGCCGCACGTGTGTGACACGTAAGTAGCACAGAAAGTTGTGCGGCTGCTGGGGTGAATGTGGCCGCCGGGCAGGAGCATGTGGGTGAGGTCGCCATCGGGTCCGCGCGAGGTCCGCATGCTGGACGGCGCTCCCTCTTGCGTACGTGTTGTATCTAAGATGTGCGCATGCCGTCAGCCCCGCCCGCGACCCCCACCGCTCCCGCCAAGCAGCCCCCCGCCGCCGATCGTGTCTACTCGCACGTCAAGCAGGCCGTCCTGGACCGCCGCTACGAGGGCGGCACGCTCCTCACCGAGGGCGAGCTGGCCGAGGCCACCGGGGTGTCCCGCACACCCGTGCGGGAGGCGCTGCTGCGCCTGGAGGTGGAAGGGCTGATCAAGCTCTACCCCAAGAAGGGCGCGCTCGTCCTGCCGGTCTCGGCCCAGGAGATCGCGGACGTCGTCGAGACCCGGCTGCTGGTCGAGGAGCACGCGGCGCGCAAGGCGGTCCCCGCCCCCGCCGGACTCCTCGAGCGGCTCGCGGAACTGCTCGAGCGGCAGAAGACGGAGGCCGCCGCCGGCGACCTGGCCGCCGCCGCGGTCACCGACCGCTGCTTCCACGCCGAGATCGTCCGCAGCGGCGGCAACGAGATCCTGTCCCGCCTCTACGACCAGCTCCGCGACCGCCAGCTGCGCATGGGCGTGGCCGTCATGCACTCCCACCCCGACCGGATCGCCAAGACCCTCGCCGAGCACGAGGAGATCCTCGACGCGCTGCGCTCCGGGGACGCCGAGCGGGCCGTCGGCGCCGTCCACCGGCACGTCGGCTGGTTCTCGCACCTGGCCCGGGGTGAGGTCCGATGACCGCGACGGCACTGCCGGGCGACCCCCCGGGCGGCCGGCGCGCGATCGCCGTCTGGAGCATCGGCGTCTCGGTCTACTTCGTCGCCGTCATCTTCCGTACGTCCCTCGGCGTCGCAGGACTCGACGCGGCGGACCGCTTCGACGTGGGCGCCTCCGCCCTGTCCACCTTCTCCATCCTGCAGCTCCTGGTCTACGCGGGCATGCAGATACCCGTCGGCCTGCTGGTCGACCGGCTCGGCACCAGGAAGGTGCTGACCATCGGCGTGGTGCTGTTCACCGCGGGACAGCTGGGCTTCGCGTTCTCCCCGACGTACGGCATGGCCCTCGCCTCGCGGGCGCTGCTCGGCTGCGGGGACGCGATGACCTTCATCAGCGTGCTGCGGCTCGGCACCCGGTGGTTCCCGGCCCGGCGCGGACCGCTCGTCGCCCAGCTCGCCGGGCTCGCCGGCATGGCGGGCAACCTCGTCTCCACCCTGGTCCTGGCCCGGCTGCTGCACGGCGTCGGCTGGACGGCCGCCTTCGCGGGCAGCGCGCTCGCCGGTGTCGTCGTCCTCGTCCTGCTGCTGCTCTTCCTCAAGGACCACCCCGAGGGCCACGAACCCGAGCCGGTCCCGCACCAGGGCGCGGCCTACGTCCGCCGCCAGATCGCCGCCTCCTGGAGGGAGCCGGGGACCAGGCTCGGCCTGTGGGTGCACTTCACCACCCAGTTCCCGGCGATGGTGTTCCTGCTGCTGTGGGGCCTGCCCTTCCTGGTCGAGGCCCAGGGCCTCAGCCGCGCCACCGCCGGTGAACTGCTCACCCTGGTCGTCCTGTCCAACATGGTGTTCGGCCTGGTCTACGGCCAGCTCGTCGCCCGGCACCACGGGGCCCGGCTCCCGCTGGCGCTCGGCACGGTCGGGGCGACCGCCCTGATGTGGGCGGCCACCCTCGTCTACCCCGCCGAACAGGCCCCGATGTGGCTGCTGATCGTGCTGTGCGTGGTGCTCGGCGCCTGCGGCCCCGCCTCCATGCTCGGCTTCGACTTCGCCCGCCCGGCCAACCCGCCGGAGCGTCAGGGCACCGCCTCCGGCATCACCAACATGGGCGGTTTCGTCGCCTCCATGACCACCCTCTTCGCGGTCGGCGTCCTGCTCGACGCCACCGGCGACGACTACTCCGTCGCCTTCTCGGCCGTGTTCGTCCTGCAGGCGCTCGGGGTCAGCCAGATCCTGCGGCTGCGCGGGCGGGCGGCCCGGCGGGAGCGGGAGCGGCTGGTGGCGAGCCGGGTGGAGACGGTGCACGTCCCGGCGTGAGCGCTCAACCCGCGGCGACCAGGGTGAGGTAGGCGAGGCCCAGCACCCCGCGGTAGCTCATCCACCGGGCCCGGTGCCGGTCCAGCCGCTCCCGGGTCTCCGCCGCCTCGGGGTGTTCGGGATTCCGGGCGAGCCACACCTCGGCGTCCGCCTGGTACCCGGACTCGAACTCCTCCCACTCGTCGCGGTTCGCCGTCTCCGTCCACTCGGGCCTGAACCCGGCGTCGACAGCGAGATCGAGCAGGTCGGCCAGGCTGTGGTGATCGGTGACGGCGGCCCCCGGCCACATCCCGGCCAGCTCCTCGGGGGTGGGCGTCCGCTCCCAGAACCCCTCCCCGAGCAACACCCGACCACCGTCCCGGACGAGCCGCCGCAGCACCCGGATCGCGTCGTCGGGATCGTCGGACAGAGCCTGACTGGATCCCAGGCACAGCACGAGGTCGGCGGGCTCCTGCTTGCCGTCCCGGGCGGACTCCTCCCGGAACTCCACCCGCCCCGCGAGCCCCCGGGCCTCCGCCTCGCGCCGCCCCCGCTCCAGATCCACGGCATTGATGTCGACGCCGACACCGGTGGCCCCCGGCGCCGCGGCGAGCACCCGCAGCATGAACTCCCCCCACCCGCACCCGATGTCGAGCACGGTGGCGGGCGCGTTCTGCGCGAGCCGGTGCACGATGCGCCCGGCACGGTCCTCGGAGAGAGGGCTGTGGAAGGTCAGCCGGCTCAGACGCGGCGGTCCGTCGATCTTCGTGTCAGTCATGAGGGCAGGGAAGCACCGAACTCAGGCCCACGCCACGGCTTTTGGGCAGGCCCTCACTTTCCGTGCGGGCCCCGCTACTGCGTCACCGTGAAGTTCCGCAGGATCGCCCCCGTCAGCAGTGCGTCCCCCTCGGTCTTGATCCGGTCCGCGACCGCCTCGGGAGTCACCCGCCCGCAGGCCAGCCGGACGTACGTCTCCCAGTCCAGCGTCAGCGTCGCCGCGGGCCCCAGCGCGGGGGCCGTCTCCAGCGTCCCGCGGCCCTGGATGTCGACCCGGATCGTGCGCAGGAACTCCACCGGACCGTGCACGTCGAACACGACCGCCGAACTGCGTGGCGCGTCCGCCTTGTTCGCGACGACGTCCGGCAGCGCCGCCAGCAGCACGTCCCGCGCCACCAGCGCACCCGGCGAGTCGAGGTTCCCGGGCCGCCCGAGCGCGGCACGCAGGTCCTGCTCATGGACCCACACGTTGAACGCGTGCCCCCGCATGGACTCCTCGAGCGTCAGCTCCCGGCCCAGCGGACCGCGCACCTTCGTCCCCGGGTCCCGGGACTCGTTGCGCAGCTGCCGGTTGCGGCGGATCACCGTGTACTCCAGCTCGGAGGTCATCTCCGGAGCCGTGTGATGACGGCGGACGTCGACCTGCATCTCCATGTAGCGCTGGGCCTCGTTGGTGACATGGAACAGGTCGCGCGGGAGCGTGTGGATCGGCCGCGGATCGCCGAGCATCTCGCAGTCCAGGCCGATGACGTGCGACACCACGTCCCGGACCGACCAGCCCGGGCACGGCGTACGCCGGTTCCACTCGCCCTCCACAAGGGGCGTCACCAGCTCGGATATCGCGTCGATGGAGTGCGTCCAGGCGTCGGCGTAGGGCTGGAGGGTGGGATGCAGACTCACGGAACGGGACCCCTCGGCGGTCGGTACACGGGCTGGTGGTGGCGGCGGTGCCAGTGGGAGGTGGCTGTCGGCGACGTCTCGGAACTCCCCCACTTCTCGACTTCGCTCGAACCGGGGGGACCCCCAAGTTACGCTGCTGAGAGGCACCCCGGCAGTGCTTTCGTGTGACGATCGTAGGCCCGTGTGGACGGCTCGAATGCCAGGACGGTGGTAGTGTGCGCGCCTCTCTGATCCAGATCGCCGTAGACGAGGGCGAATCGGTCGAGTCTCGCAGGGTGCGGGCGGCCTCCCTGGTCCGGGAGCAGGCCGGGGCCGATCTGGTCGTCCTGCCCGAGCTGTGGACCACCGGCGCCTTCGCCTACGAGGAGTTCGGCCGGGAGGCCGAGCCGCTCGAAGGGCCGACGTACGAGGCGATGGCCAAGGCGGCGAGCGACGCGGGCGTCTGGCTGCACGCGGGCTCGATCCCGGAACGGACGGCACCTGACAGCGACTCCGCCACGGCCGAGGGACCGCTCTACAACACCTCTCTCGTCTTCTCCCCCTCCGGTGAGCTCGCCGCCGCCTACCGCAAGATCCACCGCTTCGGCTTCGACAAGGGCGAGGCCGTACTGATGGGCGCCGGGCGCGAACTGGTGACGGTACGGCTGGCCGGGACGACCGTCGGCGTGGCCACCTGCTACGACCTCCGTTTCCCCGAACTCTTCCGCGGTCTCGTCGACGCCGGCGCCGAGACCTTCGTGATCCCGGCGGGCTGGCCGGAGCGCCGCCGGGCGCACTGGACGCTGCTGGCTCAGGCGCGGGCGGTGGAGAACCAGGCGTTCGTGCTCGCCTGTGGAACGGCCGGGACGCATGCGGGGGTTCCGCAGGCCGGTCACTCGATCGTGGTGGATCCATGGGGCGAGATCCTCGCCGAGGCGGGCCACGACGAGGAGATCCTGACGGTCGAGTTCGACCCGGGGAAGGTCGCGGCGACCCGGGAGCAGTTCCCGGCGCTGAAGGACCGAGTGCTCTGACCCGGGTTCCCTGAGCCGGTCCTTCGACAGGGTCAGTCCCCCTCCCGCTCCTTCTCCGCCAGGTGGATCACGCACACCGCCACCGCGATCAGCAGCGCCGGATCCGCGTCCTCCCGGACGACGTCCACGCCGTAGGTGTCCCGGACGTGCAGCCAGCGCCGGGAGACGACCGCGAGCAGTTCACCGTCGTACTCGACGGCGAACTCCCGGTCGAGGATCTTGCCGCTGACGTCCAGCTCGGTGCTGCCGTCGGCCAGCGCCACCCGGTAGTGGTTGCGCAGCAGCGACAGCCGCTTGCGGCGGATCGTGGCCAGCGGCTCGCCGTCCCGCTCGATCAGCATGGTGTCCCGCAGGGCGAGCATCTTCTGCCGGATGTCGATCAGGACCCGCCCCTGGCGGTCCTTCAGCTCGAAGGTGTCCCGCAGCCGCATGGCCTTGCCGTCGACGAGGAACACCTTGTTTCCCTGGTCGTCCTCGATCCAGTAGTCGTCACCGAAGCCGAGGAGCCGGTCGCGCACGAGGAATCTCATGACAGCAGGGGTTCCCCGGCGCGGGGCCCGAAACGCCGCCGGTAGGCCGACGGGCTGAGCCCGGTCTCCCGCCGCAGCCGCGCCCGCAGGTTCGCCGCGGTGCCGAGCCCGCTGCGCTCGGCGACGATCTCCAGCCGCTCCTCCCCGCGCTCGATCAGCCGGCACGCCAGCGCCACCCGCTCCCCGGTCAGCCAGGCCAGCGGGGTCGTGCCGAGCTGGGTCCGGAAGCGCCGGTGGAGCGTGGCGGGCGACACCGCGGCCCGCGCCGCCAGCTCCGCCACCGTCAGCGGCTCGGCCAGCCGCTCCTGCGCCCACGCCAGCAGCGGCCCCAGCGACTCGTCCGGCACCTCGGGCACCGGCCGCTCCACGAACTGCCGCTGCCCGCCGTCCCGGTGCGCGGCGAACACGAGGCGCCGGGAGACGGCGTTGGCGATCTCGGCGCCGTGGTCCCGGCGCAGGATGTGCAGCCCCAGGTCGAGCGCGGCCGCGCTGCCCGCGGCGGTCAGGATGTCGCCGTCGTCGACGAAGAGCACGTCCGGCTCCAGCCGCACCCGCGGATGCAGCTCCCGGAACGCCTCGGCCCACATCCAGTGCGTCGTGGCCCGCCGCCCGTCCAGCAGCCCGGCCTCGGCGAGCGCGAAGCTGCCGGTGCAGAAGCTCAGGATCCGCGCCCCGCGCGCGTGGGTGCGCCGGATGGCGTCGAGCACCGGCGCGGTACGCGGTACGACGTTGTCGGGCCGCCCGGGCACGACGAGCGTGTCGGCGCGATCGACGGCGTCGAGGCCCGCCGTACCCGTCATCGTGAAGAATCCGTGGTTCATCCGGACCTCCGGCACGGGCGTGCACAGCACCACCTCGTACAGCGGTCCCGGCAAGGCCAGTTCGGGCCGCGGCAGCCCGAACAACTCGGTGGCGACGCCCACCTCGAAGGGATTGGTGCCCTCGTCGACGACGACGGCCACCCGGTGCGGCCGCGCTTGCGGCTGAGAGGATCCTTGCGCCATGTGCGATTCCTAGCACTCGCCCGGGCTCCCCGTCACCCGCACGATGACGGCATGACCAACGAACCCGTCTCCCTGCCCGCGGCCCTCGCCTCCTTCACCGAGCGGTGGAGCCCCCGCATCGCCACCACGGTCAACGACTACGACGTCCGCGTGACCCATGTGGAGGGCGAACACCTCTGGCACGTCCACGAGCACACCGACGAGTTCTTCCTGGTCCTGGAGGGCGAACTCCACATCTCCCTGCGGGAACCGGCTGGCGAGCGCACGGTGGTCCTCCCCCCGCTCTCCGTCTTCACGGTCCCCCGGGGTGTCGAGCACAAGCCCTACGCCCCCGTCCCCACGGACATCCTCCTCCTGGAGCCCACCGGCACCTCAACGGTCGGCGACCGCCACGAGGACGTCCCGGACCACGTCGACGAAACGACCGGCCACGCGCTGACGTGACGGCCGGCGCGGGGTGGCACCCTTGATCCATGAGCGATTCCGCACCCCGCCGTGCCCGTGTCCGTGCCCCCGAGCTGGTCGGCAAGGGCGGCTGGCTGAACACCGGAGGCAAAGAGCTCACCCTCGCCGACCTGCGAGGTAAGTGCGTTGTTGTGGATTTTTGGACCTTTTGCTGCATCAACTGCCTGCACGTCATCGACGAACTGCGCTCCCTGGAGCAGCAGCACCTCGACACCGTCGTGGTCGTCGGGGTGCACTCGCCGAAGTTCGTGCACGAGGCCGAGCATCAGGCCGTCGTGGACGCGGTGGAGCGGTACGGGGTGGAGCATCCGGTGCTCGACGACCCGGAGCTGGCGACCTGGAAGCAGTACGCCGTGCGGGCCTGGCCGACGCTCGTCGTGATCGATCCGGAGGGGTACGTCGTCGCTCAGCACGCCGGTGAGGGGCATGTGCACGCTATCGAGCGGCTCGTCACCGAGCTGGAGGAGGAGCACGCGGCCAAGGGCACGCTCCGGCGGGGGGACGGCCCGTACGTGGCGCCCGAGCCGGAGCCGACCACGCTGCGGTTCCCCGGCAAGGCCGTGGTCCTGCCGTCCGGGAACATCCTGGTCAGTGACACCACGCGGCATCAGCTGGTGGAGCTGGCTCCCGACGGCGAGAGCGTCGTGCGGCGGGTCGGCCAGGGGGATCACCGGGGGGCGACGGACAGCACCTCGGTCCGCTCGCGGTTCAACGAGCCGCAGGGGCTCGCGCTGCTGCCCGACGGGTCCGTCGTCGTCGCCGACACGGTGAACCACATGCTCCGTCGCTTCGACCCGGAGTCGGGCCGGACCACCACCCTGGCGGGCACCGGTCACCAGTGGATGCAGGGCGACGCCACCTGCGGGCCCGGCCGGGAGGTGAACCTCTCCTCGCCCTGGGACGTGGCCTACTGGCACGGCAAGGTGTGGATCGCCATGGCCGGCGTCCACCAGCTGTGGACGTACGACCCGGAGGACCGGACCGTCGCCGTCGTCGCCGGCACCACCAACGAGGGCCTCGTCGACGGGCCCGCACCCGAGTCCTGGTTCGCGCAGCCCTCCGGGCTCGCCGCGACCGAGGACCGGCTCTGGGTCGCCGACTCCGAGACCAGCGCCCTGCGCTGGGTCGACCTCGACGGCGCCGTCCACACCGCCGTCGGCACCGGGCTCTTCGACTTCGGGCACCGCGACGGAGCAGCCGAACAGGCCCTGCTCCAGCACCCGTTGGGGGTCACCGCGCTACCCGACGGCTCGGTCGCCGTCAGTGACACCTACAACCACGCACTGCGCCGCTACGACCCGGCGACCGGTGAAGTGACCACCCTGGCCACGGACTTGCGCGAGCCCAGCGGCGCCGTGCTCGTCGGGGACGACATCGTCGTCGTCGAGTCGGCCCGGCATCGGCTGACCCGACTGCGGCTCCCCGAGGAGGCGGTCCGGGTGGCCGCCGTCGCCCATCGCACCCAGCGCGCCGCCACCGACGTCGCGCCGGGCGAGCTGAAGCTGGACGTGATCTTCCAGGCACCGCCCGGCCAGAAGCTGGACACCCGGTACGGCCCCTCGACCCGGCTGCTGGTCTCGTCCACCCCGCCCGAGCTGCTGCTGTCGGGGGAGGGCGCCGACCCGGAGCTGTCCCGGGTCCTGCGCCTCGCCCCGGGCGTCGAGCAGGGCGTTCTGCACATCTCGGCGATGGCCGCCTCCTGCGACGACGACCCCGAGAACGCGTACCCGGCCTGCCATGTCCACCAGCAGGACTGGGGCGTGCCGGTCCGGGTCACGGAGGGCGGCGCGGACCGCCTGCCGCTCGTGCTCGCCGGCATGGATCCTCAGGCGCCGTAGCCGCCGCCGTATCCGTCCCGCCGGTGGTGGCCGGTCTCGTCGATGACCTGAGTCGTCGTCGGCGGCGGCACGACCACCCGGCGGCGCCGGGCGATGCTGCTGAACGTGGTGACGCCGATCAGGCCGACGATCATCAGGATGACGCCGACCAGGTCGAGATTGATTCCTTCCATCTCCCAGTCGGTCGCGAACGTGAGAATGGCTCCCGCGGCGATGAGGATGATGCATCCGCCGAGGCCCATGACCTCGCCTCCCCAGTTGATGTGTCTGTGGGAGGCGGGTACCCGGGCCCGCGCGAACTACCCCTCCAGGAACGCCACCAGTGTGTTCGCCAGCAGGAACGGGTCCTCGGCGCCGCACAGTTCGCGAGCGCTGTGCATGGACAGGATCGCCACGCCGATGTCGACGGTCCGGATGCCGTGGCGGGCCGCGGTGATCGGGCCGATCGTGGTGCCGCAGGGCATGGCGTTGTGGGAGACGAAGGACTGGAAGGGCACCCCGGCGCGCTCGCAGGCGGCGGCGAACACGGCCCGGCCCGAACCGTCGGTCGCGTAGCGGTTGTTGACGTTGACCTTGAGGATGGGCCCGCCGTTGATCCGGGGGTGGTGCGTCGGGTCGTGCCGCTCCGCGTAGTTGGGGTGCACCGCGTGCCCGGTGTCGGAGGAGAGGCAGACGGTCCCGGCGAAGGCCCGGGCCTTGTCCTCGTACGAGCCTCCGCGCGCGAACACCGAGCGCTCCAGCACGCCGCCGAGCAGCGGTCCGTCGGCACCGGTGTCCGACTGGGAGCCGTTCTCCTCGTGGTCGAAGGCGGCGAGGACCGGGATGAAGTCAAGGTCGCCGCCGGAGACCGCTGTCAGCGCCGCCACCGCCGCGTGCACGGACAGGAGGTTGTCCATGCGCGGGCCCGCCAGCAGTTCGCGGTCGCGGCCGAGGTAGGCGGGCGGTTCGACGGAGTGGACCATCAGGTCCCAGCCGGTGACCTCGCCGACGGCGAGTCCGCTCTCCTCCTCCAGGAAGGCGATCAGGTCGCCGTCGCGTACGTCGTCGCCGAGTCCCCAGACCGGCTGGAGGTGGCGCTGCTTGTCGAGCTTGAGGCCCTCGGAGGAGACCGCGCGGTCGAGGTGGATGGCGAGTTGGGGGACGCGCAGCAGCGGGCGGTCGACGTTCACCAGCCGGGTCGAGCCGTCGCGCAGGGTCAGCCGGCCCGCGAGGCCGAGGTCGCGGTCGAGCCAGGAGTTGAGCAGGGGTCCGCCGTAGATCTCCACGGCCACCTGGCGCCAGCCGTGGGCGCCGGAGTCGGGCAGCGGCTTGACGCGCAGGTTGGGGGAGTCGGTGTGCGCGCCGATGATGCGGAACGGGGTGTGGGGAGCGGCGCCCTCGGGCACGAACCAGGCCACGATCGCGCCGCCGCGGACGACGTACTTGCCGCCGCTCGTCCCGTCCCAGGCGTCCGTCTCGGCGACCTGGCGGAACCCGGCCTTCTCCAGCCGCTCGGCGGTGTTCGCCACGGCGTGGTACGGCGACGGGCCGGCCGCCAGGAAGGTCATGAGGTCGTCGGTGTGGCCGCGGTCGAAGCGGGAGGGTTCGCTCATGGGGTTCACCTTAACGACGTACCAGGGCCCGCCCCCCGTTGATGAGGAGGCGGGCCCTGGTGACGAGTGGATCCGGGACTAGAAGGCGGCCTCGTCCAGCTCCATGAGGTCCAGGTCGACGCCCTGGGCGAGCTTGCGCGCGCCGGTGACGCCGGGCAGGACGTTGGCCGCGAAGAACTTCGCCGCCGCGATCTTGCCGGTGTAGAAGGCCCGGTCCTTGGCGGAGGCCGTCTCCAGCTTCTCGGCGGCCACGGCGGCGCCCTTGAGCAGCAGGTAGCCGACGACGACGTCACCGGAGGCCATCAGCAGGCGGGTGGTGTTGAGGCCGACCTTGTAGATGTTCTTGACGTCCTGCTCGGTGGCGGCGAGGTCGGTGAGCATCAGGCCGACGATGGCCTCGAGCTCGACGGCCGCCTTGGCGAGCTGCTCACGGGCGCCGGCCAGCTCCTCGCCGCCGGTGCCGAGCGCCAGGAACTTCTTGATGTCCTCGGCCAGGCCGTTCAGGGCCGCGCCCTGGTTGCGGACGATCTTCCGGAAGAAGAAGTCCTGGCCCTGGATGGCCGTGGTGCCCTCGTAGAGGGTGTCGATCTTGGCGTCCCGGATGTACTGCTCGATCGGGTACTCCTGCAGGAAGCCGGAGCCGCCGAAGGTCTGCAGCGACTGGGCGAGCTGCTCGTAGCCCTTCTCCGAGCCGTAGCCCTTGACGATCGGCAGGAGCAGGTCGTTGAGCGCGTGCTCGGCCTTGGCGTCCTCGCCGGCCGCCTCCTTGACCGCGATCGCGTCCTGGATCGAGGCCGTGTACAGCACCAGCGCGCGCATGCCCTCCGCGTACGCCTTCTGCGTCATCAGCGAGCGGCGCACGTCCGGGTGGTGGGTGATGGTGACCTTGGGCGCGGTCTTGTCCATGAAGTTCGCGAGGTCCGGACCCTGGACGCGCTCCTTGGCGTACTCCAGCGCGTTCAGGTAGCCCGTGGACAGCGTGGAGATCGCCTTCGTGCCGACCATCATGCGGGCGAACTCGATGATGCGGAACATCTGGCGGATGCCGTCGTGCTTGTCGCCGATCAGCCAGCCCTTGGCGGGGTGCTGGTCGCCGAAGGTCATCTCGCAGGTGTTGGAGGCCTTCAGGCCCATCTTGTGCTCGACGTTCGTCGCGTAGACGCCGTTGCGCTCGCCCAGCTCGCCGGTCTCGAAGTCGAAGAGGTACTTCGGGACCATGAACAGGGACAGGCCCTTGGTGCCGGGGCCGGCGCCCTCGGGACGCGCCAGCACGTAGTGAAGGATGTTCTCCTCCATGTCGTGCTCACCGGAGGTGATGAAGCGCTTCACGCCCTCGATGTGCCAGGAGCCGTCCTCCTGCTGGATCGCCTTGGTGCGACCGGCGCCGACGTCGGAGCCCGCGTCGGGCTCGGTCAGCACCATGGTGGAGCCCCAGGTCCGCTCGACGGCGATCTGGGCGATCTTCTTCTGGACGTCGTTGCCCTCGTCGAAGAGGATCCCGGCGAAGGCCGGACCGGAGGAGTACATCCACACGGCCGGGTTGGCGCCGAGGATCAGCTCCGCGTACGACCAGATCAGCGACGGGGGAGCGGTCGTGCCGCCGATCTCCTCCGGGAGGCCGAGCCGCCAGTACTCGGAGTCCATGAACGCCTTGTAGCTCTTCTTGAAGGACGCGGGGACCGGCGCGGTGTTGGTCTCCGGGTCGAAGACCGGAGGGTTGCGGTCGGCGTCCGCGAAGGACTCCGCGAGGTCGTTCTCCGCGAGGCGGGTCATCTCATCGAGGATGGATTTCGCGGTGTCGGTGTCCATCTCGGCGAAGGGCCCGGTGCCGTACAGCTTGTCGCGGCCGAGCACCTCGAAGAGGTTGAACTCGATGTCGCGGAGATTCGACTTGTAGTGCCCCATGGCGACGGCTCCGTAGAGAGATCGGCGAGGCACTGGATCCTCGCGCTAGTTCACGTACCAACAAGTAGCTACGATGATGCTACCCGTCGGTAATAAGCCGCAACCCCGTTCCGGGCATCTGTGACGGGTCACACCGGAACCACCAGCGTGGCGGTGTATCCGGCCTCCGGGCCGCCCTTCACGGCCGCCAGCTGCCGGTCGTGGCCATCGCTGAAAATGTTGTCCGTCTCGATCGAGAGTCGGCTGAGGTTGGACACACTCTCGCTGTAGCCGTCGGTTCTGTACACCGTTTCGCACACATCCCGGGGGAAGGCGAGCTGCGACGTGCTTGTGACGGCGGTGGCGGCCGTGGCGTCGGCGAGGCTGTCCCAGACCTCGAAGTGGATGTGCGGCCAGCGGCCCGGGTAGCAGCCGGGGAAGACGGTCCGGAAGGTGACCCGGCCCCTGTCGTCCGTCTCCTGCACGCCCCGCAGATAGTTCTCGTCCGTGATCCCTTCCGTGTACAGGGAGTAGCCGCCGTCCCGGTCGGCGTGCCAGACGTAGACGGCGGCGCCCCGCTTCGGCGTATCGCAGCCCGAGGCGGCGTCCACGACGGTGAGCCGGAGGGTCAGTGGGACGCCTTCGGCGGTGCCGCCCGCCGAGTCGCCGAAACTCCGGGTGATGTCGCCGCGGACGACTCCGCTCCTCTCGAGGACGTTCACGCCGTTGGAACCGTCACCGGGGAAGGGACCGGCGGTCTCCTCGGGGACGGGGGCGCACTCGGCGGACGCGCCGGAGGAGGCGGCGGAGGAGGGCGACGCGGCTGAGGTGTCGTCGTCGCCGGAGCAGCCCACCAGCGGAATCAGCCCCGCTCCCGCCATCAGCCGGATCATCCGGCGGCGGGCGAGGACGGGAAGGTCGTGGGAGAGTCCCCGGTCGTGCTCGGGGACCTCGTCGTGGTGGTGGCTCGGCATGACACGACGCTACGAGCGGTGGGGGCGGCGTAGCCAGGGCGTGGGCTTGTCAAGTGGCTGTCGGTTCGCCGGAGCGTCGGTACTAGGCTTGCGGTCATGTATGGATACGGCCAGCCCATGGACGGGGGCGCCGCACAGCAGGGGTACGCCCCGCCGCAGCAGCCCATGGGCGGCGGCTACGGCCAGCAGCCACCGCTCTATCCCGAGCCGTCCCCGCCCTCGCTCGCGGACGCGGTGCGGGCCTTCACCACCGGGCAGATGTCGGCGGAGGACTTCCAGCAGGTCTTCGCGACCTCGAAGGTGTACTGCCCGCGCGGCGACAACCCCGGGTTCCTGGCGCTGCACAACACCCAGCAGCCGGTGATCCCGATGTTCACCTCGCTCAAGGAGCTGCGCCGGTACGCGGGCAAGGAGTCCAAGTACTTCGTGATCACCGGATCCGAGGTGATCGACCTGCTCCCCACCGGCTACGGCTTCGTCCTGGACATGGAGGGCGAGCACCGCATGGTCTTCGACGCGAAGGCGGTCGAGCAGATGGTCGACTTCGCGATGCGGCGCATGTACGGCTGAGCAGGCCTCCACGGAGGTACGGCTGAGCAGGCCCGCACGGAGATATCCCCTCCCTCGTTGTCACAGTCATGCCATAAGGTGCCCCTTGGCAGCCGCGCCCCGCACGCGATCGCGTCCCCGCGACCCGCGTCCGGGCGCCGCGCGGCGCTCTCATCTCCCCGGCACCGCCGGGTTCTCTGTGGGGGTTCATCACTGTGCGCATGCGCAGCACTTCGGCCGCGACGGCGCTGGCGGTCCTGTTCAGCTCGGCGGCACTCACCGTCGTGACGGCCGCCCCGGCGTCGGCCGCTTCCGCCGTGCTCACCCAGCCCGTGGGCCTGGTCGCCGACGGCGCGCTCCAGCGCGTCTTCGTGGCGGACCAGGACAACGGACGGATCCTGGCCACCGACTACAGCGGCACCCTGGTCGACGTGAACGTCGGCTTCGGCCGCCCCAGCGACCTCGCGCTCTCGGACGACGGGCTCACCCTGTACGCGGTGCTGCCGACGACCCACGAGATCGTCGCCGTCGACGCGGCCACGCTCGAGGTCCGGACCCGCTACGACCTCGGCGCCGGAGTCGACCCGCGGGAGGCGGCCTTCGCCGGCGGCCGGCTGTGGTTCTCCTACCGGGTCACGGGAGACGACGGCTTCTTCCACGGCGAGCTGGGTGTCGTCGACCCCGTCGCAGCCGACGCGGCCACGGCGGTGAGCCTGGAGCAGCTCCCGGAGGGTGTCGCCCCGTACTACAACGCCGGTGTCCTCGACGCCGACCCGTCCTCGCCCGGCCTGCTCGCCTTCCACGACAGCGGCGACCGCTCGGGCGCGATCAACCTCCTCGACGTCTCCGGAGCCGCCCCGCAGGTGGTCGCCAAGACGGACAGCGACCGCTGGACCATGGACCTCGACCTCATGCCCGGCGCCTCCCAGGTGCTGTGGAACGGCTACCGGAAGCTGAACCACGCCAACGGCGCCTTCACCGAGGTCGCGGGTCTCACGGAGACCGGCTGGTCCGCCGACGTCTCCCCGGACGGCCTGATCGCCCAGGCCTACGACCGGCACGTCAACGTCTACAAGGCGGGCTCCGACAAGCCGGTGCGCCGCTTCGACGCCGGAACGTCCAGCATGGGCGAGGTGGCCTGGGCCCCGGACTCCTCCCGGGTGTTCGCCCTGGCCGGCAACTCGGACAACACGTACACGCTGAAGGCGTTCACCGGCCCCGCGCTCAGCGTGCCGGCCCTCACGGTCAACGCGCCCGCCTCGGCGACCCGTGCCAAGCCGCTCACCGTGACCGGCAAGCTCACGGCGAACGTGCCCTTCACCGCCGGGACGACGCTCGCCGTCACCCGCACCGACCTGGAGAGCCCGAACGGCAAGGCGCTGCCCTCCGTCACGGTGAAGGCGGACGGCACCTACTCCTTCACCAACACCCCGCCGGCCGGCGGCAAGGTGAAGTACACGGTGAGGTACGCGGGCGACGCCACGCACACCGCGGTCAGCGCCTCGGACACCGTCGAGGTCTCCCGTGCCTCCACCTCGCTCAGTCTGAACAACAACGGCAAGGTGTACTCGTACGGCGCCGACGTGAAGTTCACGGCGCACCTGGGGACGACGTACAAGAACCGCTCGGTCGAGATCTGGGCCAACCCCTACGGCTCGGACAAGCCCAACAAGCTGATCAAGAGCGGCACGGTCAACTCCGACGGCAACATCGCCGCCTGGGTGGACATGACCCGGGACACCACCGTCACGGCGGTGTTCAAGGGGGACGCCCGCTACAAGCCGAAGACGGTGAAGGTCACCGCGGGCGCCCGGGTCAAGGTCTCCACCGCCGTCGCCAAGCACTACAAGACGGCGAAGATCGGCTCGACCACGTACTACTGGTTCCACAAGAGCACCGACCCGCTGCTCACCACCTCGATGAGCTACTACCCGGGCCGCATGCAGCGCTTCGACCTGCAGTTCTGGTACCAGGGCTCGTGGTACGCGCTGGACTCGGAGTACTTCGCGCTCGGCACCAGCGGCAAGTCTGCCGTGACCCTGGAGGCGCCCGGCGAGTCGGGCATCCGGGTGCGGATGCGGTCCGCCTACATCAACGGCTCGTCCGGTGACAACGTGAACTCGACGACGTACGGATCCTGGAAGTACCTGTACTTCAGCAACTGAGCGGCCGACTCGGACGAAGCCCGGAGGGAATGCCCTTCGGGCTTTCTCCGTTGTGGGGTGGCAGGAAGTTCAATGCTCAACTAAACTGGACGCACAAGGAGGTACCGACATGCCTGCAGTGACCGTCGAGAACCCGCTGACGCTGCCCCGTGTCGCCGCGCCCGCGGAGGCCGTGGCCCGTCCCGTGCTCGCCGTCACGACCGCGCCGAGCGGTTTCGAGGGCGAGGGCTTCCCGGTGCGCCGGGCGTTCGCCGGGATCAATTACCGCCATCTGGACCCCTTCATCATGATGGACCAGATGGGCGAGGTGGAGTACGCGCCGGGCGAGCCCAAGGGCACCCCCTGGCACCCCCACCGTGGCTTCGAGACCGTCACCTACATCATCGACGGGATCTTCGACCACCAGGACTCCAACGGCGGCGGTGGCACCATCACCAACGGCGACACCCAGTGGATGACGGCCGGCTCGGGCCTGCTCCACATCGAGGCGCCGCCGGAGTCGCTGGTCATGTCCGGCGGCCTCTTCCACGGCCTGCAGCTGTGGGTGAACCTGCCGGCCAAGGACAAGATGATGCCTCCGCGCTACCAGGACATCCGCGGCGGCAGCGTGCAGCTGCTCAGCACGCCCGACGGCGGCGCCCTGCTGCGGGTCATCGCCGGTGAGCTGGACGGACACGCCGGTCCCGGCATCACCCACACCCCGATCACGATGGTGCACGCCACCGTGGCGCCGGGCGCCGAGGTAACCCTGCCCTGGCGCGAGGACTTCAACGGCCTCGCCTACGTCCTGGCGGGGCGCGGCTCCGTCGGCGCGGAGCGGCGGCCGATCCAGCTCGGGCAGACCGCCGTCTTCGGCGCGGGGGGCTCGCTGACCGTCCGGGCGGACGAGAAGCAGGACTCCCACACCCCGGACCTGGAGGTCGTCCTGCTGGGCGGCCGGCCGATCCGGGAGCCGATGGCGCACTACGGCCCCTTCGTGATGAACACCCGCGAGGAGCTCCAGCAGGCCTTCGAGGACTTCCAGAAGGGCCGGCTCGGCACGATCCCGGCCGTCCACGGAATGACCGAGAGCGGGCCGCAGGCCTGAGCACCGGCGCCCCGAGGTGGCGCTGACACTCCGTCACCCGGGTGGGCCCGCCGAGGGGTGGGCCCACCCGGCGCGTGATCGAGTGGGAGGGTGGAGGCCCCCCGACAGCTGCTCCCCGAACCCGTGCGCCGGGTCGGTGCCTGGTGTGCCGTGATCCTGCTGGCCGCGGGGGTCGTGTACGTCGGCATCCGGCTCGCCGACGAGTTCCGCACCGCCGTCGTGCCCGTGCTGCTCGCGCTGCTCGGCACCGCCCTGCTCGGCCCCTTCCACCGGCGGCTGGTCAAGGCCGGGATGCACCGGTCCCTCTCCGCCGCGCTCACCTGCGTCGCCGTCGTGGCCGTGGTCGGCGGGGCCGTGTACATCGTCGTGGCCGCGCTGATCGACACCGGCGACCAGATCGTCGCCTCCCTCAGGACCGCGGCCGAGGATCTCGCCGACCACTTCGGGGCGGCCGGCACCTCGCTGGACGACCTCGCCTCCAACTCCAAGGAGTTGCTCACCAAGTTCGGCGGCACCGCCGCCTCGGGTGTCATCAGCGGGGTCAGCGTCGTCGGCGAGACCATCGCCATGGCCGTACTGGCGCTGCTGCTCGTCTTCTTCTTCCTGCGCGACTCCGACCGGGCCGCGGACACCCTGCGCTCGATGGTGCCGCGCGGGTCCGCCGACACCGTGGTGGCGATGGCGCGTCGGGCCTTCGAGGCGGTCGAGGGGTTCATGCGGGGGACCACCTTCATCGCGTTCATCGACGCGTTCTGCATCACCCTCGGCCTGCTGATCCTGGACGTGCCGGGCGCCGTCGGGCTCGGCGCCCTGGTCTTCGTCGCCGCCTACATCCCCTACCTCGGCGCCTTCATCTCCGGCGCGGTCGCCGTGCTGGTCGCCCTCGCCGACCGGGGTTTCGTGATCGCCCTGTGGGTACTGGGAATCGTCCTGGCGGTCCAGCTCCTGGAGGGGCACGTCCTGCAGCCGATGATCCAGAGCCGCACCGTGCAGATGCATCCCGCGGTGGTGATGGTGGCGATCACCGCCGGTGCCTCGGTGGCCGGCATCCTCGGCATGCTGCTGTCGGTCCCGCTGACGGCGGCGGCCTTCGGCGTCGTCCAGGAGCTGCGCACGCGCTACACGCCACCCGAGCCGTCCGATTCCGGAAAGGAAGCCGTATGAGCATCAGCCCGGCCGACGCCGTCGAGGCCGCGTTCCGCTTCTACCGGTCGCAGGACCGTGAGTCGGCGTTCCCGCTCTACGCCGACGACTTCACCTTCACCAGCCCCCAGGACGACCACATCGACAAGGCCGCCTTCTTCGAGCGGTGCTTTCCCACGGCCGACCGGATGCGCGAGCAGCGGATGCTGCATCTGACGCAGGCCGACCCGGAGGTCGTCCTCGCGCACTACGAGTACGTGCTGACCACCGGTGAGCGGTACCGCAACGTCGAGGCGATCACCGTCCGCGACGGCCTCATCCGGGAGGTCCGGGTGTACTTCGGCGGCCGGGCCTGAGATCTACGGGCCCGCGCCGTCCGACTCCGTCAGCTCGAACCAGATGCTCTTGCCCCGGCCCCGCGGATCCACCCCCCAGGTGTCCGCGAGCAGCTCGATCAGCATCAGGCCCCGGCCGGATGAGGCCAGTTCGCCGGGGCGGCGCTTGTGCGGGAGGTCGTCGCTGGTGTCGGTGACCTCCACCCGCATCCGGCGGGTGCCGGGCTCGCCGCGCACCTCGGTCAGCAGCAGGGCGTCGGCGTCGGTGTGGACCAGGACGTTGGTCAGGGTCTCGGAGAGCAGCAGCACCGCGGAGTCGACCTGGTCGGCGGAGGACCAGTCGTGCAGCAGCTCCCGCAGCTGCTGCCGGGCCACCGCGACCAGCTCGGGCTCGTCCTGCGCCACCGTCAGCATCGAGCGGCGCACGACGGGCCGGACGGCCACCGGCTCCCCGCAGCCGCAGCCCTCTTCCTCTCGGCGCAGCAGCAGTACCGCTATGTCGTCCTCGCGCCGGTCGGCCAGCGGGCCCGTGGTGTGGTGCGAGGAGGGCCCGTGCACCGCCTGGACCAGGGCGTCGGCCAGCTCCTCCAGTTCGCCCTCGTGGTCCTCCAGGATCGAGCGGAGCCGCTTCCAGCCGGTCTCCAGGTCGTGGCCGCCGGTCTCGATCAGACCGTCGGTGCACAGCAGCATCGTCTCGCCCGGCTCCATGGTGATCCTGGTCGTCGGATAGTCCGCGTCCGGATCGATGCCGAGCGGCAGGCCGCCCGCCGTCGGCCGGGTCAGCACCGTCCCGTCCGCCATCCGGACCGCCGGGTCCGGATGCCCGGCGCGGGCGATGTCCAGGGTCGCCGAGGCGGGGTCGACCTCGACGTACAGGCAGGTCGCGAAGCGCAGGTCGTCGGGGGTGTGGTCGGTCATGCCGTGCAGGAAGCGGGAGGCCCGGGAGAGCACGGCGTCCGGGCGGTGGCCCTCGGAGGCGTAGGCGCGCAGGGCGATCCGCAGCTGGCCCATCAGCCCGGCGGCCCGCACGTCATGGCCCTGGACGTCCCCGATGACCAGGGCGAACCGGCCTCCCGGCAGCGGGATCATGTCGTACCAGTCACCGCCGACCTGGAGGCCGCCGCCGGTCGGCACATAGCGGGCGGCGACGCTCATGCCGGGTATCTCCCGCCTGCCGAGCGTGGGCAGCATCGAGCGCTGGAGCCCGTCGGTGAGCTCCCGCTGCGTCTCCGCGGCCCCGGCCCGGGACAGCGCCTGCGCCAGCATCCGGGCCACCGTCGTCAGCACCGAGCGCTCGTCCGGGGTGAACGCCACCGGATAGGTGAAGGCCGCCATCCAGGCGCCCATCGTGCGTCCGGCCACCGTCAGCGGCAGGAACGCCCACGAGCGGCGGCCGAAGTGCTCCGCGAGCGGCCAGGTCACCGGGTAGCGGGAGCGGTACTGCTCCGGGGTGGAGATGTAGACGGCCCGGCCGGTGCGGACGACCTCGGCGGCCGGATAGTCGGTCTGCAGGGACATGTGCGTGAAGGGGGCCTCGTCCCCGGGCTGCTGCCCGTGGTGGCCGATGATCGTCAGCCGGTCCGCCTCCACCCCGAACACCGCGAGCCCGTCCGGCGAGAACCCCGGCATCGACAGCCCGGCCGCGACCCGCAGCACCTCCGCCGTGGACCGCGCCTCCGCCAGCGCCCGGCCGGCGTCCAGCAGGAACGCCTCCCGCGAGCGCCGCCAGTCCCCGGTCACCGCGCGCCGCCCGGCCGGGGTGCCCGGTTCGGGCTCGGTGACCTCCTGAAGGGTGCCGATCACCTCGTAGGCCCGTTTGTCCGGGTCGAAGGAGGGCTTGAAACGGGCGCGGGTGACCCGGACGACCTCGCCCCGCTCGTCCATGATCCGCACCCGTACCTCGCCGAGCGTGCCCTCGGCGACGGCGAGCTGGATCACACCGGTGATCTCGTTCCAGTCGACGGGGTGCAGCCGGGCGCGCACCTGGGCCTCCCGGAGCGTGGCCCGCTCCCCGGGCAGCCCGAGCAGCCGGGCGGTCCCGGCGTCGGCCGTGACCAGCCCGGTGGCGGTGGACCAGTGCCATTGGCCCGTCGCCAGGGCGGCGAGAACCTCCCCCGCGGCGGGCAGGGGCTCACCAGTGCGCATTGACCCACTCTAAGAAGAGGTGATCGGGGGCTGCCACCGAGAGCGCCACCGGTCCGCCCCGGCAAATGGTGGGGAGCCGAGCGTGAGGTGGCCGGTACCCTTGGGAGGTCCGGGCACCGGGCCCCGGAGATTCCCGATCCGCGAAGACTGGATGAACGACGATGCATCGGTACAGGTCCCACACCTGCGGCGAGCTCCGCGCCTCTGACGTCGAGAGCGACGTCCGGCTGAGTGGCTGGCTGCACAATCGGCGCGACCTGGGCGGCATCCTCTTCATCGATCTGCGCGACCACTACGGCATCACGCAGCTCGTCGCCCGCCCCGGCACCGCCGCCTACGAGGCCCTGGACAAGCTGTCCAAGGAGTCCACGGTCCGGGTGGACGGCAAGGTTGTTTCACGTGGGACCGAGAACGTGAACCCCGACCTGCCCACCGGCGAGATCGAGGTCGAGGTCGGCGAGGTCGAGCTGCTCGGCGCGGCCGCCCCGCTGCCGTTCACGATCAACACCGAGGACGGAGTCAACGAGGAGCGGCGTCTCGAGTACCGCTTCCTGGACCTGCGCCGCGAGCGGATGCACAAGAACATCATGCTGCGGTCGGCGGTGATCGCCTCGATCCGCTCGAAGATGGTCGCCCTCGGCTTCAACGAGATGGCGACCCCGATCCTGTCGGCGACCTCCCCCGAGGGCGCCCGCGACTTCGTGGTCCCCTCCCGCCTGAACCCGGGCAAGTTCTACGCCCTCCCCCAGGCGCCGCAGCAGTTCAAGCAGCTGCTGATGATCTCCGGCTTCGACCGGTACTTCCAGATCGCGCCCTGCTTCCGCGACGAGGACGCCCGCGCCGACCGTTCGCCGGGCGAGTTCTACCAGCTCGACGTCGAGATGAGCTTCGTCGAGCAGGAGGACGTCTTCCAGCCGATCGAGAAGCTCATGACGGAGCTGTTCGAGGAGTTCGGAGGCGGCCGTCACGTGACGTCCCCCTTCCCGCGGATCCCGTTCCGCGAGGCGATGCTGAAGTACGGCTCCGACAAGCCGGACCTGCGGGCCCAGCTGGAGCTCGTCGACATCACCGACGTCTTCGAGGGCTCGGAGTTCAAGGCCTTCGCGGGCAAGCACGTGCGGGCGCTGGCGGTGCCGGACGTCTCCGCGCAGCCCCGGAAGTTCTTCGACCAGCTCGGCGACTTCGCCGTCTCGCTGGGCGCGAAGGGCCTGGCGTGGGTGCGGGTGGCCGAGGACGGCTCGCTGACCGGCCCGATCGCGAAGTTCCTGACCGAGGAGAACGTCGCCGAGCTGACCAAGCGCCTGTCGCTGTCGGCCGGTCACGCCGTGTTCTTCGGCGCGGGCGAGTTCGAAGAGGTCTCGAAGATCATGGGCGCGGTGCGGGTGGAAGCCGCCAAGCGCGCCGGGCACTTCGAGGAGAACGTCTTCCGGTTCTGCTGGATCGTCGACTTCCCGATGTACGAGAAGGACGAGGACACCGGGAAGATCGACTTCTCGCACAACCCGTTCTCGATGCCGCAGGGCGGTCTGGAGGCCCTGGAGACCCAGGACCCGCTGGACATCCTGGGCTGGCAGTACGACATCGTCTGCAACGGCGTCGAGCTGTCCTCCGGCGCGATCCGGAACCACGAGCCGGAGATCATGCTCAAGGCCTTCGAGATCGCGGGCTACGACCGGGACACCGTCGAGGAGCAGTTCGCGGGCATGCTGCGCGCCTTCCGCTTCGGCGCCCCGCCGCACGGCGGCATCGCCCCGGGCGTGGACCGCATCGTGATGCTCCTCGCCGACGAGCCGAACATCCGCGAGACGATCGCCTTCCCGCTCAACGGCAACGCCCAGGACCTGATGATGGGCGCGCCGACGGAGCTGGACGAGGCGCGGCTGAAGGAGCTGCACCTGACGGTGCGCAAGCCGCAGCCGAAGTAGTGAGCAGCTGAGCAGAAGGGCCCGGAACCGAACTCCTCGGTTCCGGGCCCTTCGGTGTCGCCGAGGAGTCGGTCCTGGCCTCGGCCGAGGTGGCACCTCACCCCTCGGCGCCGGCGTCAGATCACCCAGAGCAGCCCGTCGCCGCCGAGCAGTGTGCCGTTGCTCTGGGGGAGACCGACCGAGGGCCCGGTGAAGACGCGGCTGCCGGTGCCGGTGGGCCGGGAAGCTCCGCCGGGCAGGACGAAGACCGCGCCGGTGGCGTCGTTCTCCTCGGGGGCCCCGACGAACAGCTCCGGCCTGCCGTCCTTGTTCACGTCCCCGGCGGACACCGTGGTGCCGAAGAAGTCGCCGGGCTCGGAGGTGCTCGGGACGCCCGAGCTGTCCTGGGTGAAGGTGTACGCGCCGGTGCCCAGGGCGCCCGAGGAGCGGCCGGGGATCACGGTGACCGCGCCGGCCCCCTGGACGCTGCCGACGTCCTCGTAGGGCGCGCCGACCACGATGTCCGCGAGGCCGTCCCGGTTGAGGTCCGCCACCGTCAGACCACCGCCGAACGCGTCGTTCTTCTCGCTCGCGCCGGGCACGCCCGCGGTGTCCTGGGTGAGCTGGACAGGCTTGGTGTCGCCGGAGATACCGGTGGCGGAGCCGTACCAGACCAGGACCCGGCCGCCCTTCGCGCCGTCCGTGCCCTCGACCGCGGGCTCGTCCGGGTCGCCGGCCACGAGGTCGTCGTAGCCGTCGCCGTTGACGTCGCCGGTGGCGGCGATCAGGCCGTTGCCCGCGAGCTCCGTACCCGACGCGAACGTCGTGTAGAGGCGGCCGCCGGTCAGGTCGCCGTCCCGGGCCGTGACGACGGCCGGGGCGGGCAGCCCGTCGCCGTCGAAGTCGCCGAGGGTGACGGACTCCAGGGAGCCGGTGTCCATGTTCAGCATGGCGACGCCGAAGGTGCCGGTGCGCGAGAAGGGGCCCGTGAAGTGCACGGAGGCGTCGTAACCGGCCGCCGCCACCCAGGTCTTGGACGCCGCGCCGAGGCTCAGCGCCGCGATGTCCTGTCCGTACTGGTGCGGGGAGCCGGACGGCGACGGCAGATCCGTCCCGCTCGTCAACCCGCTGCTGCCGCCCCACAGCACGGTCACCGCGCCGGAGTCCGTCCCTTTGGAGGTGTCCTCGTACGGGGATCCCACCACCAGGTCGGCGTAGCCGTCCCGGTTCAGGTCGGCCGTGGCGGTGGCGGCCCCGAACCGGTCGTACGCCTCCGCCGTGCCCGGCACCCCGGAGGTGTTCTGCGTGATCGTCCTGCGGTTGCTCGCGCTCAGCCCCGACTTCGAGCCGTACAGCACGATCACCGCGCCGGCGGCCGCCTTGCCCGACACGTTCGCCCCCGGCGCGGGCAGCACGGCGTCCTTGTAGCCGTCGCCGTTGAAGTCCCCCGGCACCGCGCCGTGCACGGCCTGCGCGGGGCTCAGCGTGCCCATCGTGAGCCCCGCCGCCAGCAACGCGGCCATACCCCATCTGCGCATCTGAACTTCCCTTCTAGGAAAGGAGCTTGTAGCCGCCGAAACCGGTCGCGATCTTCACGCGTCCGCCGAACGAGCCCTTGCCGTCTCCGCTGTTGCGCCACAGGTAGCCGCTCGTGTCGCGGGAGACGAGGTCCGGCCTGCCGTCGTCGGTGATGTCGCCGACGCCCACGACCGTGTTGTAGGAGGCACCCCAGTCGGAGAAGACCTTCACCCGGGCCGCGAAGGTGCCGTCGCCCTTGCCGTCGTAGCGGTAGAGGGTGTTCGCCTTGTCCTGGGCGAGGAGGTCGGGCCTGCCGTCCCCGGTGATGTCGCCGACGCCCACGATCTTCTTGTACGTCTTCCAGTTGTCGTAGAGCTTCACGCGGGCGGAGAGCTTGCCCGTGCTGGTGCCCGTGTACAGGTAGACGGTGCCGGTCGAGGCGTTGCGGACCAGCAGGTCCGGGCGGCCGTCGCCGGTCAGATCGCCCGGGGAGGTCAGGACGTCGTACTGGGTCCAGCCGCTCGACGCCAGCGTCGTGTACGACGTCGACGGCTTCACCGTCGCGCCGCAGCCCGGCTTGTACAGGCGCAGGGCGCCACTGCTGTAGCGGACCAGGACGTCGTTGCAGCGGTCGCCGCTCAGGTCTCCGAACGGGATCGCCTTGACGGTGGTCGACCAGCCCGTGCCGGTGGTCTTCTCGCCGAACTTGCCCGTGCCCGTGCCGGAGTGCCAGGTGAGGCCGCCGGAGGAGTTGAGGGTGAGCAGGTCGCCGCGGCCGTCGGTGCCGTCGGGGCTGGTGAAGTCGTGCCGGACCGGGGCGCCGCGCTGCAGGAAGACCTCGCCGCTGGTCACCGTGGTCGCCGCGGAGCCGCCGAGACCGGTCGCCTTGAGGGTCCAGGTCGTCCAGCCGTTGGGGAAGCGTGCCCCGCCCGCCGTCAGACCGTTCCAGGACGCCGACACGTCGGTCCTGGTCGCGCCGCCGGTGATCGTGCGGGTGGCCTTGCCGTTCGCGCCGCTCTGGACGGAGGTGAAGGTCAGGGACCAGGAGGTGACCGGGCGGGACACCTGCCAGGTGCCCTGCCAGGGCGCCGACGTCGAGGGTTCCGCGTAGCTCTCGGTCTCCGCCCGGAACACCGTCACGGCCGACGGGGTGACGCCGGTGGTGACGACCTGGGTGCGCTCGTAGGCGTCGAACCAGGCGACCAGGCCCGTGTACTCGTCCACGGTCCAGCGGTGGCGGCGGTCGACGGCGACGCCGCTGTCGGGGAGGTGGGAGGCGATCACCCGGGTGGTGCCGGTGGCCGCCTCGGTCAGGACCAGGGTCGCGGCCTCGTGGTCGTGGCGGACCGTGAAGCCGTCGCCGAGCAGCACGTCACCCGGGGCGACCGCCTTCGCCGTACCGGCCTTGGTGTCGTACACGCCCGCAGAGGTCGATCCGCAGGCCCAGTACACCCAGCGGCCCGCCGCCTGCAGCTCGCTCGGCACACAGGCGAGGCCCGGCACGGTCACCGTGGCGAGGGTCTTCTGGCTGGTGAGGCTGTACGAGGTCAGCTTGCCGACGGTGGTGGTGGCGCTCCACAGGGTGGGGCCGTTCAGGGCGGCGGCCCGCGCCGACCGCTTCAGCTGCTGCCCCTGGCCGAACTCGCCGACGTACTGGGTGGAGCCGGAGTTGTAGACGGCGTAGTCGTCGGAGACGTCGACGATGCTGCCGCCTCCGGTGCCGAACTCCAGGTCGCTGGCGACGACGGCGTTGATCCGGTCCGCCTTCTCCAGGCCGCTGCCGCCCTCGTCGCCGTCGTAGAACGTGCTGAGGTAGACGTCGTCCGGCTCGCTGCCGGTGTTGCCCCACAGCGGGATGCAGGTGGTGCTGCCCGCCGTCGGGCAGACCGCGGTGGACGACAACTGGGCGCTGTCCACGGCGGCGGACGCGCTCAGTTCGGTGGAGCCGTTCGTGGTCAGGGAACGCAGGGTCGTGTACCGGCCGGAGTCGACGACACGCAGGCTGCCCCGGCTGAGCGAGATGCCCCGCTTGGCCTTCTCCGTACCCGGGACCTGGGACAGCTTCTCCAGAGCCGGGGTGCCGTCCGCGGCCTGGGTCACCCGCTGGAGCCACCAGTCGTCGGCGCCGGTGCCACCGGTGACGAGGGCGCCGCCGGAGGCGGGGAGCGCGTAGTCACCCTTCGACAGCAGCGTCCGCGTGGAGCCGTCGGTGAGCGACAGGGCGACGACCTCGAGGCCGGACGGCAGCACGAGCCAGTCGCCGACCAGGACCGGATCGCCGTTGATCTCGTCGGGATACGGCAGCGTGACGACCTGCTCCGGGGCGGAGAGGTCGGCACGCGACTTCAGGTGCAGTTCGTGGGTACTGGCGTCGTACCAGCCGACCCGGTCCGCGCTCATCACGTAGTCGTCGGCGTCCGCGGCGAAGATCTCGGTGTTCACGGCCGAGTCGACGTCGATGTAGTCGATGCCGCCGTTGTGCGTCCACAGCACGCCCTTGGAGTCCGCGGCGACGATCTCCTTGTCCTGGATGTTCGTCGTCTCACCGGTCACCTTGCGGGTGCGCTGGGCACCGTCGACGAAGTCGATCAGGGAGTAGCTCGTGACGATCGTGCCGCCGGCCAGGGCCCGGTAGTTGCCGTGACTGGAACCGGTCCAGGTCACGGCCTTGGAGGTGGCCGTCGCCGGGTCCCAGAGGCTGACGGACGAGGCACTCAGCGCCGACGGCAGGGCGACCAGGTCGGTGTCCGACCCGTACCAGGCCGTGCGGCACTCGCAGGTGTCGGTCGGGGTGTAGACACCGCCGTCGGCCTTCCTGACGGTGGCCGCGTCACCGGTCGCGTAGTCCGTCCACAGCAGCCCCGCCAAGCCGGCCGCTTGGTGCAGATAGCCGCTCTCGCCCGCGACGAACGGGCGGTCCTCGCGCGGAGTGGCGGAGCTGGGGTCACTGAGCGCGATCCTGGTGGTGGCGGCCTCGGCCGCCTCCGCGGTGTCGCCGCCGTCCGCCAGGACGACCACGGACGTGGCCGCGACGGCGACCACGAGTGAGGAGACGGCGGCGGCCAGACCGCCCCGTCTCAGGGCGTGTCTGCCCACGTGAGGTTCCCTCCCCAGCGAGGGCCCCCGCCCTCGCACAAGTGGCCGGATGCTACCAGCGGTTGATCAACGTCGAGGCATCGGGCGTCAGCCCTTGTCGCCGGCCCCGGAGAGCTTGCGGCTGCGGCGGCGCAGGGCCGGGCCGAGGCGGACCAGGACCCGCTTCTCGATGCCCGCCAGACGCCGCTCCATGGCGGCGAGCTGCTTGCGCGTGGCCTCCAGCTGCCTGACCGCGGCGTCGAGCCGTTCGGCCGTGCCCGCCGCGCGCTTCTCGGCGGCGGTCAGCTTCGCGCGCAGGTCGCTGTTCTGCTTGGTGACCGTCGCGAGCTTCGTCGTGAGCTTGGTCTCGGACACGGTGATCCGCTCCCGCAGCCGGCTCATCCGGTAGCGCGTCTGGCCGTCCTCCGTGCCGTCCCAGACCTGCATCGAGGCGGGCAGGTCCAGGGAGGCGACCCGGGCTTCGTAGGCGGCACCGCCGTCGCCGTGCTGGTAGGCGTTGTCCAGGCCGTTGCGGGTGAGGAACGCGGTGATGCGCTCGAACCGCTCGCCGTGGCCCTTGATCATCGCCGACCAGTCGGCGGCCTCGTACAGGTCACGCGGGTCGGTCTCGGCGGACAGTCCGGAGAGCTGGCGGTGCGGGATGTCGAAGTAGCGGCACAGCTCCAGGGTGCGCGAGTCGTGGGTGAGGACGACGGCGGGGGTGCCGGCCAGCAGGGCGGCGATGTTGCCGTGGATGCGGGTGCCATAGGCGAAGTCGTAGCCGCGCAGCTCGTCGATCCAGGTCGCCGGGTCCAGCGGCATGCGCACCTTGTTCTCGCGCAGCAGGGGGTGGCTGAGCTGGAGCGGGAAGGCGTCCTCGAAGCCGGACTCGGGCGTGGTGTCGCCCCACAGCAGCAGCTCGGCGTCGACGAGGTTCTGCGCGTAGTAGGTCAGGTTCGGGTAGTGCGCGTGGGCGTACTGGGCGATGCCGGATATGGGGCCGACGGGTATGGCGTTCGGCGACAGGTTGATCGCGAGGCGCGAGTCGGCGGTGATCTCCGTGGCGCGGATCGCCGGGAAGGTGTCGCCGTACAGGAACATCGACGGGCAGCCCATGATGTCGACGCTGTCGGCCGGGGCGCCGTGGTCCCGCAGATAGCGGGCGGTGAGCTCGCCGCGGACGCCGATGGAGGCCGACCGGTCGAGGACGGCCTTCAGGAAGCGCTTGACGGAGGCTTCCATCGGCTTGAGCTCGGCGGTGGCGTAGTCGTCGGTGGTCTGGGCGCCGCAGCCGAAGACGACCACCGGGATGGTCAGCTGCTCGATCAGCGTGGAGAGCCGGTCCAGCGAGGCCTGGAACTGCGGGCGGAAGGCGTTGGCGAGGGGGACGACGAAGACGTCGTACTGCTCGTTGATCTCCGCCGCCCGTTCCGCGGAGTGGTTGGTGCGGATGCCGTTTGACGTCACCTCGGTGTCCGGGGTGGTCAGCATCTTGTGGGCGGAGTCGCTGAAGAGCAGGTTGCCGGTGTTCGTCCCGATGAGGTCCTGGTGGATGAACTCGGTCGGAGTGGCGACGCGGAAGGGGCTCTTCCCGGATCTGATCAGGATGCGCTTCACGGCAGTCCTCGGTGCTGATGCGTCGCGCGTTCCGCGAGCGGTGACAGGAGTAAGCGCACACTATATGCAAGTAAATGAATAGTGAAGGAGTTGTCACCGCCCGCTGAACAGCGGACCGCTAGCGCGCCACGTACTGCGTCAGGATCGCCTGGACCTCGTAGATGTCGACGCCCTTGGTGAAGGTCTTGGTGATCGGCAGCTGCGTGCCGGAGACCCAGATCTTCAGTTCGGCGTCGAGGTCGAAGGTGCCCGCCGTCTCCACCGCGAAGTGGGTGATGCTGCGGTAGGGGATGGAGTGGTACTCCGTCTTCTTGCCGGTGATGCCCTGCTTGTCGACCAGGATCAGGCGGCGGTCGGTGAACAGGATGGTGTCGCGGATCAGCAGGTAGGCGGTGTGCACGGTCTCCCCCTGACCGAGCAGCTTGGCGTAGTCCTGCGCGGCCTGCGCCGGGTCGATCGGGTGTGCGTTGCCGAAAAGAGCCATGAGAGGACCCCCCACTCGAATGTCACGCGGCCTGAGCCGGCCGCGTGATCATGGCCAGATATATCTGGTGAACGGGGGGTCCGAGAAGGGCTGTTACGCGGCTGTGTCCCCGCCGAAGCGCTCCTTGTACGTCTCCAGGTCCTCGTCCGTCAGCTTGGCGAACAGGACCGGCGGGACGGTGAAGGCGGTGCCGGCCGGGACGGAGGTCAGGGACCTCGCCTCGTCCGCCGAGACCCAGGTCGCGGTGTCGTCGGTGAGCGCGAAGGACTGGCGCATGGCGGCGGAGGTCGACGGGATGAACGGCTCCGAGACGACCGCGTACAGGTGGATCAGGTTCATCGCCGTACGGAGGGTCAGGGCGGCGCCCTCCTGGTTCGTCTTGATCTCCAGCCAGGGGGCCTTCTCCTCCAGGTAGGAGTTGCCCGCGGACCACAGCGCGCGCAGGGCCGCCGCGGCCTTGCGGAACTGGAGGGCCTCCATGTGCTCCTCGTACTCGGCGAGGAGGCGCGCGATCTCCTCGCCCAGACGGGCCTCCGCCTCGCCGGGCTCGCCGCCCGCCGGGACCTCCTCGCCGAAGCGCTTCTTGGAGAAGGACAGGACGCGATTGACGAAGTTGCCCAGGGTGTCGGCCAGATCCTTGTTCACCGTCGCCGTGAAGTGCTCCCAGGTGAAGGAGGAGTCGTCCGACTCGGGGGCGTTGGCGATCAGGAAGTAGCGCCAGTAGTCCGCCGGGAGGATCTCCAGGGCCTGGTCGGTGAAGACGCCCCGCTTCTGCGAGGTGGAGAACTTGCCGCCGTAGTACGTCAGCCAGTTGAAGGCCTTGACGTAGTCGACCTTCTTCCACGGCTCGCGCACGCCGAGCTGGGTCGCGGGGAACATGACGGTGTGGAAGGGGACGTTGTCCTTCGCCATGAACTCCGTGTAGCGGACGTCCTGGTCGACGTCGTACCACCACGCCTTCCAGTCCCGGTTCTCCGGGTCCTGGTCCGACCACTCCTTCGTCGCGCCGATGTACTCGATCGGGGCGTCGAACCAGACGTAGAAGACCTTGCCCTCCGCCGCCAGCTCCGGCCAGGTGTCGGCCGGGACCGGGACGCCCCAGTCGAGGTCACGGGTGATGGCGCGGTCGTGCAGGCCCTCGGTGAGCCACTTGTGGGCGATGGAGGAGGCCAGGTGCGGCCACTGCTGGTCGTGGCGGGCGACCCATTCGCGGACCTCGTTCTCCAGCTTGGACTGGAGGAGGAAGAGGTGCTTGGTCTCACGGACCTCGAGGTCGGTGGAGCCGGAGATCGCCGAGCGCGGGTTGATCAGGTCGGTGGGGTCGAGCACCCGGGTGCAGTTCTCGCACTGGTCGCCGCGGGCCTTGTCGTAGCCGCAGTGGGGGCAGGTGCCCTCGACGTAGCGGTCCGGCAGGAAACGGCCGTCGGCCGGGCTGTACACCTGGCGGATGGCCCGCTCCTCGATGAAGCCGTTCTCCTGGAGCTTGCGGGCGAAGTGCTGGGTGATCTCGACGTTCTGCTCGCTGGAGCTGCGGCCGAAGTAGTCGAAGGCCAGCGCGAAGCCGTCGTAGACCGCCTTCTGGGCGTCGTGCGCCTGGGCGCAGAACTCCGCCACCGGGATGCCCCGCTCCTTCGCGGCCAGCTCGGCGGGGGTGCCGTGCTCGTCGGTGGCGCAGATGTAGAGGACGTCGTGGCCGCGCTGGCGGAGGTACCGGGAGTACACGTCCGCCGGGAGCATGGACCCCACCATGTTGCCCAGGTGCTTGATCCCGTTGATGTACGGAAGGGCGCTGGTGATGAGGTGTCGAGCCATGGCTTGGCTGCTCCCGGGTCGGTTGTTTTTCGAACCTTGAAATCGTAGCCGACATGGGTGGGCCGCCCGCTTCCCGTTTTAAGGGGTGGGAAGGGGCGGCCTCGGCGGTGCGGATGCTTCTGGGTGACGGGCTACCGGCTACGGGCGCCAGTTCTCCAGTACGCCCGTGTAGAGCTCGGTGTCGGTGAGCTCGCGGGGGGTGGGGCCGGCGTGGAAGAAGGACGTGTTGTCGGTCTTCAGTTTGCGGAGGTAGTCGAAGGCCTTGTTGTCGTGCTCGCCGAAGGCGACGAAGGCGAAGTGGATGTTCGGGTGGTTCTTCGCGGCGTCGGTGAGGGCCTGGGTGGCGGGGGTCTTCGCGTCCGGGGCGCCGTCGGTCTGGAAGATCACGAGGGCGGGGGTGCCGGCGGGGGTGTTCTTGTGGTGCTGTGTGACGACTTCCTCGACGGCTACGTGGTAGCTGGTACGGCCCATGCGGCCGAGGCTCGCGTGGGTGTCGTCGATCTTGTTCTCGTGGTCGGTGAGGGTGAGCTCGGTGGTGCCGTCGAGCTCGGTGGAGAAGAAGGTGACGTGGACGGTGGCGTCGTCGTCGAGGTGGGCCGCGAGGGCGAGGGTCTGCTCGGCGAGGGCCTGGGCGGAGCCGTCCTTGTAGTACGGGCGCATGCTCGCGGAGCGGTCGAGCACGAGGTAGGTCTTGGCGCGGGTGCCGGTGAGGTTGTTCTTCTTGAGCGGGCCGGCGGCCGCGCGGTAGGCGGTGGCCAGGCCGGGGGCCCGGCTCTTCAGTCGGGCGAGGGTCGTGGCGGGCGTACGGGTTTCGGCGTCGGCGTCGGTATCGGTGTCGGCTTCGCCTTCGGCCGAGTCGCTCCCACCCGCACCACCCGTGCCGCTTTCGTGGTCGGCTGCGGCAGCGACCTGCGGGGCGTCCTCACCGTCGGAGGCCGCGGGCTCGGGGGAGGCGGGGGCGGCGTCCTCGTCGTCGGCTGCGGCAGCGACCTGCGGGGCGTCCTCACCGTCGGCGGCCGCGGGCTCTTCGGTCACCGGCTCGGGCTCCACGACCGGCTCGGCCTCGGCCACCGGCTCAGACTCCGCCGCCACCACGGGCTCCGGCTCCTCCACCACCGGTTCCGCGGCAGGTTCAGCCGCCGCCTCGGGCGCCGTCTCCGCCTCTACGACGGGCTCGGCCTCGGGCTCCACGACCGGCTCGGCCTCCACCGCAGCGACCGGCTCCGGCTCAGCCTCCGCGACCGGCTCCGGCTCCGAATCCGGCTCAGCCTTCTCCTCCAGCGCCGACTCGGACTCGCTCACCGGCTCGGCCTCGGCCTTCGCGACGGGCTCGGCCTTCGCCTTAGCGACGGGCTCGACCTCAGCCTCCACGATCGGCTCAGCCTCGGTCTTAGCGACCGGCTCTGCCTCGGCCTTAGTGACGGGCTCGGCCTCCACGACCGGCTCTGCCTCCGCCTTTGCGACGGGCTCTGCCTCGGCCTCAGCGACGGGCTCGGCCTCCACGACCGGCTCTGCCTCCGCCTTCGCGACGGGCTCGGCCTTCGCCTTAGCGACGGGCTCGACCTCGGCCTCCACGATCGGCTCAGCCTCGGCCTCAGCGACCGGCTCAGCCTCGGCCTCAGCGACCGGCTCAGCCTCCGCCTTCGCGACCGGCTCAGCCTCCGCCTTCGCGACCGGCTCGGTCTTCTCCTCCGTCACCGGGTCCGGTTCCGACTGCTTCGGGACCGTTACGTTGTCGAAGGCTGCTGATACCAGTTCGTGTTCGGAGTCCGTCGACTGACGGGGTTCCGGGACCTGGGGGCGGTCGGTCTGGGCCTCGGGCGTGGTCGTGACCTCTGCCCTGGGCGTCGTGTCCGCACCCTCTGCCTCGGGCGTGCGGCCCTTACGGCCGCGGCCGAACGCGTTCCGCAGGAGAGTGAGAATGCCCATGTGCGCAACCCTTCGCATGAGTTGTAGCCCGTCAATCCCTGGCCAGGACGGACACGTAAGGTTAGCCGCCCCCGGCCGTGATCTTCGGCAGGGATGCCCTGACGGTCGGCCCTCCGCTCAACTCGGTTTCCGATACCTCCAGTTCACCCTTCGTTCATGACGCGTCCCCGTTTTCGCACAGACGCCCCCCTACCGTCCGTCAGGCTGGATCCAAGGGGAAGCAAGGGGAGAACAAAGTGCGCATTCCGCTGCCGCTCATCAGAACGTCGAACGATTCGCATCCCGGTGGGCGTTCCGCCATGACCTGCCGTTTCCGGTGTGGCGACGCCTGTTTCCACGAGGTGCCCAATACCACCACCAACCCGTACGTCGGCGACATCATCGCCGGCGCCCTGAGCCGCCGTAGCGTGATGCGCGCCGCCGCCGTGGTGACCGCCGCGGCCGCCGCCGGCACCGCCGCCACCGTCGCCGCCGCCCCGCAGGCCCAGGCCGCGCCCGCCACCTCGACCAAGCACTCCAGCCGCGGTGCCCGCGGTCTGCGCTTCACGGCCGTGGCCCCCAACACCACCGACGCCGTCACCGTGCCCGAGGGCTACGGCCAGAACGTCGTCATCCGCTGGGGTGAGCCCATCCTGCGCGGCGCCCCCGCCTTCGACCCGGAGAACCAGACGGCGAAGGCGCAGGCCCTGCAGTTCGGCTACAACTGCGACTTCCTCGCCCTGCTGCCCCTCCCCGGTGAGTACAACCGGCAGATCCTCGTCGCCAACCACGAGTACACCGACGAGATCCTGATGTTCCGCGGCTACGACGCCGCCAACCCCACCCGCGAGCAGGTCGAGATCGCCTGGGCCGCCCACGGGCTCTCCGCCGTCGTGGTGGAGGGGAACAAGAAGAACGGCCAGCTCCGGCCCGTGCCGCGGCACCCGCTCAACCGCCGCGTCACCGCCACCACCGAGTTCCGGATCACCGGCCCGGCCGCCGGTTCCGACCTGCTGAAGACCTCCGCCGACCCGACCGGGACCAAGGCGCTCGGCACCCTCAACAACTGCGCCGGCGGCACCACCCCGTGGGGCACCACGCTGCACGGCGAGGAGAACTTCAACCAGTACTTCGCCAACTCCAGCCGCGCCACGGACAAGCGGTACGGCATCGGCACCGGCGCCACCGAGCGCAAGTGGGAGCTCTTCGACAAGCGCTTCGACGTCGCCCAGGAGCCCAACGAGGTGCACCGCTTCGGCTACGTCGTCGAGCTCGACCCGTACGACCCGCACTCCACGCCCCGCAAGCACACCGCGCTCGGCCGCTTCAAGCACGAGGGCGCGACCGTGCGGCTCACCGGCGACGGCCGTCCCGTCGTCTACTCCGGTGACGACGAGCGCTTCGACTACTTCTACAAGTTCGTCGGCAGCAAGCGGATGAAGAAGGGGTCGTCCCGGGCCGTGCGCGAGCACAACCTCTCGCTGCTCGACGAGGGCACCCTCTACGTCGCCAAGCTCACCGGCGACTCCCCCGCGATCGAGATCGACGGCACGGGCAAGCTCCCCGCCGACGGTGAGTTCGACGGCTCCGGTGAGTGGATCCCGCTGGCCACCGCCACCGCCAAGGGCGCGGTCAGCCATGTCGAGGGCATGACCGCCGAGGAGGTCTTCGTCTTCACGCGTCTCGCCGGTGACAAGGTGGGCGCCACCAAGATGGACCGTCCCGAGGACGTCGAGCCCAACCCGCACACCGGCAAGGTGTACGTCGCCCTCACCAACAACTCCAACCGCGGCATCGGCACCAACGCCAAGGCGGACGAGGCCAACCCGCGCAACGCCAACAAGCACGGCCAGGTCCTGGAGCTGACCGAGCGCTGGAACTGCGCCGACAGCACCAGGTTCGCCTGGAGCCTGTTCCTGGTCGCCGGTGACCCGAACGACCCGGCCACCTACTTCGCGGGCTTCCCGAAGGACCAGGTCAGCCCGATCTCCTGCCCCGACAACGTGGCCTTCGACCCGCACGGCAACCTGTGGATCTCCACGGACGGCGCGCAGCTCGGTTCGCACGACGGTCTCTTCGGTGTCGCTACGCGCGGTGACCGGCGCGGTGAGCTGAAGCAGTTCCTGACCGTGCCGCGGGGCGCGGAGACCTGCGGCCCGATCGTCCAGGACCGGCGGGTGCTGGTCGCCGTGCAGCACCCGGGTGAGATCACGGGTGCGACGGTGGAGAAGCCGGAGAGCACGTGGCCCGACGGGCCCGGCACGTACGTCCGGCCGGCCGTGGTCGCCGTGTGGCGCAAGGACGGCCGCGACATCGGCGTCTGAGCACTGCTGTGACCCGACCCACCCGAGTTCGCCTTCGAGCTCGGGTGGGTCGGCAGTGGGTTCAGCGGGGGGAGGTTATGGCCCTCGCCGCCGCCACCTCCTGGCGCAGAGGCTCCAGGACGCTTCCCGACGGGCCCGTCAGGTCCGTGCGGACCGCGTACAGGACGTCCACCTGGCGCAGGCCGTCCGACAGCTCCCTCAGTTGGAGGGCCACCTGGTCGATCTCGGCCTGGGTGGGCGGTGCCGAGCCGTGTTTGACGCGGACCCTCGCCGCCGTCGTCGCGTCCACGATGCGTTCGACCGCCACGACCAGCGGCCACCACGCCGCCGCTCGGCGGCCCGTGGGCGGCGGCTCGGTCAGCGCGCGCTGGAATTCCGTGCGGATGACGGACAGGTCGCGGTACAGGCGGCGGCGCATCCGCGCGCGGGCCGGGGGATCCACCGCGTGCGCGCCGAACGCGCCCTCCACATAGCGCGCGGTGTCCCGCACCGCGTCGGACAGTCGGTCGCCGACCCTCGTGTGCCAGCTCTCCGGCCACAGCAGATACCCGGCGATCAGCGCGATCGCGCAGCCCATCAGCGAGTCCACCAGCCGGGGCAGGAGCAGGTCGGTGCCCTGGTGGTTCAGTACGTCGGACAGGAGCAGGATCACCGGGGTGATGGCGGCGGTCTGGTAGCCGTACCCGCGCGGGGTGAGGGCCGGGATCAGCGGGGCGAGCAGCAGCATCACCGGCACGTCCCACCAGCCGCGCGGCACCTGGGAGAGGACCGCCGCCGCGACGACCAGGCCCGCGACCGTGCCGAGCGCGCGCAGCAGGGCGCGGGAGAAGACCGAGCCGAAGTCGGGCTTCATCACGAAGGTGATGGTCAGGGCGACCCAGTAGGAGCGGGGGACCGGGATGATCGACACCAGGACCTGGGCCACGCCGATGCACAGGGCGAGGCGCAGGCCGTAGCGCCAGGAGGCGGCGGAGAGGGTGACGTTGCGGGCGGCGCGCGCGGCGCGGACGCCGAGGGCGGCGGGTCGGCCGAGGCGGTCGTCGATGCCGCGCGGGTCGACGTCCGGGGCGGCGACGACATCGGCGGCGTGCCGCAGGGCGTGGTCGACGGCGCGGGCGGTCTCGGTGGTCGGGACGGGGAGCTTCAGGCCGGTCGGGCCGGTGTACCCGGTCTCCACGGCCTGCGCGAGATGCCGTACCGCGACCGGGAGTTCGGGCGGCAGGGGCCGGCCGCTCAGGTGGGCGGCGGGGGCGGCCTCGACGACCGGGATGACCGCGTTCAACTGGGCGAGCAGCCGGGTCAGTTCGGGGCTGCGGCCGTGGTGGCGGGTGCGGCGGGCGAGGACGAGGTCGTACGACTGGTTCAGGGACTGCGTGACCGTGTGGCGGACGTCGTCGTAGGTCTCGGGGCGTCCGGTCGCCGCCAGCAGATCGGCGACCGCGCGGTAGGTGTCGGCCACCGCCGTGCGTTCGGGGACCCCTCCGCGCAGGGGCCAGGCCAGCAGGGCGAGGAGCAGGACGAGCAGCCCGCCGCCGGACACCAGCAGCGGGGCCACCCACCACGCGCCGGGCATCGGCAGGCCCGCGCCGACCACGCTGTTCAGCAGCAGGAGCAGGCCGGACACGGAGGCCACCGCGCCGATCGTCGAGATCATCCCGGAGACCAGCGCGACGCCGGTCACCACGGCGACCGCGACCCATCCGTGCCCGAACACCAGCGAGCCGAGCGTGATCCCGACGGCGCCGAAGAGCTGCGGTACGGCGATGTTGAGGATCCGCATCCGGTAGGCGTCGGCGGTGTCCCCGATCACGCCGGACAGGGCTCCCATGGAGGCGAGCGCCCCGTACTCGGGCTCGTCGACCGCGAGCCCCACGGCGAGCGGCAGTGCCATCGCGACGGCGGCCCGCGCCACGGCCGCCCAGTTGACCGGGGCGGCCTGCGCCCGGAGGTTCCGGACCAGCCAGTCGGGAGGGGTGAGGCCGATGGGGAACTCGCGGGACATGCCGCCATTATGGGCGGCCGGATCAGCGGGATCCGTGGAGTGTGACGTCCGCGACGACCGCTCTGTGGTCGGTGTCCGACAGGTCCAGGAAGCGGGTCTCGCGGGCCGAGAAGTGCCTCGACAGCAGGACGTGGTCGATCTGGACGCCCGGGGTCGGGGTGGTGCGGGACGGCCAGGTCGGGGTGCGGGCGTGGTCCGTGAGGCGGGCCGCGTCCCGCAGGCCCGTGTCCAGGATGCGGCGGAAGGACGCGTGATCCTGGGAGGCGTTGAAGTCGCCCGCGAGGATGGTCGGGGCCGCGGCGGAGGCCCTCGCGTAGGTCCGCAGCGCCGCCAGCTCCTCGCGCCAGACGTCCACCTGGCCCGGCAGCGGCGGCATGGGGTGTGCCAGCTGGAGTCGTACGGCGTGACCCCGCACGTCCGCCACCGCGCCGGGCATGCCCATCGTGCCGGGGACGCCGGCGGTGCCCCGGAGCCGAAAGCGGCTGAGGATCAGCGAACCCTTGGAGCCGGACCCCGGGACCGCCGACCGGTGGGGGAGATCCAGCGCTTCCGTCAACCGCCGCACGCAGGTGTGCTCGCACTCGGAGACGAACACGACGTCCGGCCTCTCCCGGCGTACGGCGGCCACCAGCGCCTCCGTCCCCTGCCCGAACTCGACGTTCGACGTCAGCACCCGCAAGGACGCCACGGGGGGACCCGAGGGCCCGCCCGTCCTGCCGTACGGCTCCAGGAACCACGCCAGCAGGCCGAGCACCAGCACCCCCCACACCAGCCCGGCCCACCACCGCGCGAGCAGCGCGCACGCCAGGGCGAGGCCCACCGGTGCCACCAGCCACGGCAGGAACGCCAGCAGTTGGGGCACCGGCGTGATCCCGTCCGTGTTCGCGATCCGGCACCCGATCACCACGCTCGCCCCGGCGCACAACAACCCCGCGCACCAGGCCGGAAACCGTCGCACGCCCTCCCCCAACTCCCCGCCCCCTTCGCCCCTAAGGACGGGACGCCGCGACGGAAGGTTGCCGTCGCCGCGTGAGCAGCCAGGTTCCCAGGGCCACCAGGAGGCCGACCGCCACCAGCAGCCACGACACCGTGCGCAGGGTCGCGGTCAGGGCGTCGTAGACCGCGCCCGCCGCCGGACGGTGGACGTCGTCGGGCAGGTCGGCGAGGGTCAGTCGGCGTCCGGCGGCGACCGCGAGGCCCAGGAAGGCACCGCCCAGTGCCGTGCCCAGCGCGGTCGCGGTGACCGCCCGCCCGCGGCAGGCGGCGACGGCGATCCCGGCGGCGGCGAGCACGGCGGCCGTGACGGGCAGCCAGAACCCGGCGATCTCCAGGGCGTGGAACCCGCGCCGCAGTTCCTCCAGTTCACCGGCGGGCAGCACCGCAACCTCCGTGTGCTCGACGGGGATCCGGCTCGCGAGCGGCATGTGGTCGGCCTCCAGGCGGGCCTTCACCTCGGCGGCGACCGGGGCCAGGTCCACCCGTACCTCGCCTCCGTCGCCGTCCCGCACGGCCCGCAGGACCGCGTCGTGGACGGCCCGGTTGCCCGCGTCCCAGGCGGTGCGGAAGGCGTCGGTGCCGGTGAAGGACCGCACCGCCTCGCGCACGAAGGACCGCAGCGGTTCGTCCGCGTCCGTCTCCCGCACGATTCCGTCACCCACCGTGTCCGCGACCGCGTCCCGCACGGCCGGGTCGGCGGCCAGCGGTGCCATCGCGGTGACGTAGCGGCCGGTGTCGGCGAGGCCGTACGACGCCCAGGCCGCCAGGGCGCCGAACGGCACCAGGAGGCAGGCCAGCGCGATCAGCGCGGCCGAGAGGGCGTTCCGCAGGCGGGAGGGCACCCCTCCAGGCAAGACGGGCCCGGTCCGGCGGGCCACCGCTCACGGCCGGATGGCCGACAGGCCCGCACCCCTTGGGGGAACTGGCCTCCCGGCTCTCCGGTGGAGGGTTCACCCGAACGGGTGTTTCCTGGTGCTGGGGAGAAGGAGGCGATCATGCGCACCACTCCGGCTCTGCGGACCCTGGCCTTGGCCCTGCTCACCGGCGGCTCCCTGATCGCCGCCACAGCCACCGCCACGGCGACCGCACCGACCCTCGCGCCCGAGAGCGCCCCGTCGACGTTCTCCGCGGGACGCGGCGGCCATCCGATCTGGGGCACGGTCATTTCCCACACGAAACTCAACGTCAGGGCGGCGCCGACCACGCACTCGCCCGTCGTCACCTGGCTCGCGCCGGGCAGCCAGGACCGCGTGGACTGCAAGGTCCGCGGCCAGAGCGTCAACGGCAATCCGCACTGGTACTGGCTGAAGGGCGCCCAGGGCTGGGCGGCCGCCGCCTTCGTCGACACCGGCGGGGCCCATGTGCCGAACTGCTCGGACCCCTGTCCGGAGTGGAAGAACGGGTCCTGGACCAACTGGGACGAGCCGTTCACCAACGACTCCTGGAGCATGTCCGGTTCCGGTTCGTGGAGCGCGTCCGGCTCGTGGAGCTGGAGCGCCTCCGGATCGTCGTCCAGCGGGTCCGCGTCCGTGTCGTCGGCCGGCGCGTGGAGCTGGCTGGGCGGCTGGTGAGGGGAAGGTGAGGGAGCGCGTGGGCCCCGGCATCGCTGCCGGGGCCCACGCGTGTGTGCCGGACGGAGGAGGGGTCAGCGGGGAAGGGGATTCCCCTCGGCGTCCTCGTGGGTGTAGTAGCGGTAGAAGAACACCGCGAAGATGGCCGCCGTGATCAGCAGGCTCATCGTCACCGAGCGCAGGACGCTCGCGCCGGACTGGCTGTAGAGGAAGCCGAAGGCGGCGCCGGCGAAGGCGGACTTCGTCAGCGAGTGCAGTTCCCGCTTCAGCTTGGGTGCCAGTTGGGCCACGGCGATGCACAGCACCATGAACACGATCGCGGTGACGAAGCCGAACAGGATGTTCCAGCCGGTGATCTCGCCGCCGTCGCGCCGGTTGGCCGCGGCCCAGTAGCCGTACACGAGTCCGAGGACGACCGGGATCACGATCCGTCCCCTTCGGTGCGTGCGCTCGCTGAAGATGTCGGGTGAAACGGTCACCTTGGGCATCCGGCTGCCGGGTTTGGGTGCCGCGTGAGCCATGGGAGCACCTCCTCCTTCAGGTCTCTGACGCCCCCGACATCAAGGGCACACCCGGGGCGGGGGGCCTGGCAAGTCGAAGATGCGGGGCTCATGCCGCCGTGTTTCGCTGGCGACATGAGCGGTGGGCGCGGACTGACACCGGTGAGCGGCCGCCCCGCCCGGCGCCTGACGGTCCGGGCCCCCGGTGACGTGGTCCAGCGCCATCAGATGCTGCGGGTGGGGGGCCGGAGCGTGGCCTGGGTGCCGCCGCTGCTGCTGCTCATCGGGATCGTGGTGACCGACTGGAACACGGCGCAGGACTTCCGGATCATCTCCTGGCTGGTGCTCGTCCCCGGTATCGCGGCCGCGCTGTGCGGGGTGTGGGGGACGGCCGCGTTCGCGGTGCTGTCGACGTCCGTCTACTCCGTGGCGGACAGCACCTGGCCCGGCGAGTTCCAGGTCGGCCTGCCCGACCTGCTGCTCTCCGCGATCGGCGGGGCCCTCGCCACGCTGGCCTGCGCGGTCCGGGTGCGCGGCGAGCGGCGCATGCTGCACATGCGGGACGTCACCGACACCATCCGCCGTACCGTGCTGCGGCCGCTGCCCACACACTGGGGCGGTCTCGACCACGCCGGCGTGTATCTCACCGCCGACGTCGAGGCGGCCGTCGGCGGCGACTTCTACGACATCCAGCCGGGCCCGCACGGCACCCGGGTCCTCGTCGGCGACGTCCAGGGCAAGGGCCTCGGAGCGGTGGAGGCCGCCGCCGCGCTGCTCGGCACGTTCCGTGAGTGCGGATACCACGAGCCGGATCTCGCCACGGTGGCCGCGCACCTGGAGATCCGCATGACCCGGCACGCGGCCCACACCACCGCCCTCGGCCGCGACGACGGCGACCGCTTCGCCACCGCCGTCCTGCTGGGCTTCCCCGCCGACGACCCCGGCACCCTGGAGTCGGTCGTCTTCGGCCACGAGCCGCCCCTGGTGATCGGCCCCGCGGGGGTACGGCAGCTGCCGCCCGGCGAAGCGCTCCCCCTGGGCCTCGGCGAACTCACCGGCAGCTCGGGCCCGCCCAGGGTGCTGCGCTCCCCTCGGCCCCGGTGAGACGGTGCTGCTGACCACCGACGGCGTGACCGAGGCCCGCGACGGCGCCGGCGCCTTCTACCCGCTCACCGAGGAGGTCGCCGAGGCCGTCGCCGAGGACCCCCGACTGGCCGAGCCGCGCCGCCTGGTCGACTACGTCCGGGACGGCACCCTGCGCCACTGCGGCGGACGGCTCGCCGACGACACGACGGTGTACGCGGTGCGCCGGGCGGAGTGAGCCGATGACGGCCCCCGAGCGGGGTGAATCGGACCTTTGCGCTCCTGAGGCCCCCCTTTGCAGCCGCAGCGGTTACGGTGCTGCCGTACGTGATCGACGGGGGATGGGGAGGGACCGATGCCCGGAACCGTGCTGCTGCTCGCCGCCTCACCGGCGGGCAAGGGCTGTCTGGTGGACGCGGCGTCCGTGCTCCCCGTCCTCGCCGCGGTACCGCCCGCGGTGCTGGCCGGGGCGGACACGGCGAACGTCGTCGAACTCGCCGACCCCCTCGAACCCCAGGCCGTCCTGACCCGGCTGCGCGCCGCCGCGGCGGCCCCGGGACCGCTCACCGTCTTCGTCACCGGCCAGCTCCAACTGGACCGCAGACAACGGCTGGCGCACCTGGCGCTGGCCCGCACGACCCCGGCCACGGTCCGCTACACGGCCCTGCCGTGGCACTGGGTCCGGGAGGAGCTGCGGCTGCGCGCACCGGGCACGACGACGCTGCTGCTGGACCTGCACGCGGACCCGGAGACCTGGGAGCTGCTGCGCACCCGACCGCTGGAGTCGGGGCACAACATCGCCGTTTACGGTCGCATCGCCCCGCCGCCGGGGCGGCGGGCGGTGGCGGTGCCGTCGTACATGAAGGCGGTGGCGACGATCCTGCGCAGCGGACGGCGGCCGGAGTTGGGGGAGTTGCATCAGCAGGCGCTCGCGCGGCTCGGGAGCGAGGGTCACCGCGACCTCGTGCTCGGGACCGCGCACACGGATCCGCACTCGGCCATCACCGCCGCCGTCCAGGCCGGTCGGCACGGTGACGCCGACGCGCTCGCCGCCCGGCACGAGCAGGCCGCCGCACAGGCATACGGCCCGGGCTCGGCGCAGGCGCTGCACTGGGCCGAGGTCCGGGCCGATCTGGCGATGTTCGCCGGGGACGCCGAGCGCAGCTGCCGGGGCTGGCTGCACGTGGCGACCGCGCGGCTGGCCGCCGGGCAGTCGGCGGCCGATCCGGACGTGGAGTCCGCGGTGGACCGGGCGCACCACCAGTGGGGGTGCGTCAGTGACCCGGCGCGGGCCCGTGAACTGGGACCGGCGCTGGCCGAGTTGAGGGCCCGGGTGCCGGGGCGCCGGGACGGCGCGCTGGACCACGTCCAGCAGCGCCTCAGCTCCCTGACCTCGCTCAGCTCGTGAAGGTGAAGTACTTCCAGGTCCCGTAGGTGGTGGTGTTCACGCTGTCGCCCGAGCCGCTGATGTAGGAGTTGCGCACCCGGAAGCGGTAGCCGGTCGGCGGGGTGCCGGTGAGCTTGACGGCGGACCGCCCGGAGGCGTCGAGCTTGAAGTACTCGGCGTAGGTGGTCTGCCAGACGCCACCGGAGTAGACCTGGATCTGGAGCTTCTGTGTGCGGCCCCCGTACGGCGGCAGGGCCGCCGTGATCACCGGGTCCTTGGCCACGTTGAAGTAGTGGTAGGTGTGGCCCCAGTTGTACTTCGTCTTGTAGTGGCCGCTGACCGTCGTGGAGATCGACACCTTGGCGCCGACCGAGCTCTCCACCGACCGCGGCTTGTAGCGCGAGTCACCCGCGAACTTGGCCGTGAGCTTCGTCTTGCGCTTGAGGTCCACGACGACCGACAGGTTGCCGTCGGAGTTGACGGTGCCGCTCTTCACCAGCGTGTTGGGCTTGTCCGAGCCGTAGGGGTTGGCCCAGATCTCGACCTTGCGGTTCTTGTACGTCGTGCCCAGGTGCGCGGTGAACTTCACGTCGGCGCCGTACGAGTACACCTTGCCGTTGTTGTTCAGCGTCAGGGTGGGCGTGGCGCGGGAGACCTCGACCGAGTCCGAGGTGCTCGCGGCCGTGTGGTCCGCGTCGCCCGCGTACTTCACCGTGTACGTGACCTTGCCGCCGGCCGGCGGGGTGTCGGTGAAGCTGAACCTGCCTCCGCTGCCGAGGGACTTGGTGCCCAGCGACTTGCCGTCCGGCGACTCCATGTCGGTGCGCGTGACGGTGACCGGGGTGCCGGCGGGCAGGGCCAGGCCGGAGGTGAGGGTGCCGTTCACGGTGAGGGACTTGGCGCGGGTGGCGGTCGCCGGGGCGTCGACCTTCAGCGTCGAGGCGTACTTGCGCGGCTCGTCGACCACCCGGAACTCGGGCGTGTAGTACGTGTCGGTGATGACGAGCAGCTTGGCGCCGTCGGCCGACCAGTTCGTGGTGTGGCCGCCCCAGGGCATCCAGTCGTGCGACAGGTTGCGCACGTTGACCGGCAGGCTCGGGTCGGTGGGGAAGACGTAGGTGTCGCCGACGTCGTCGGTGTCGAGGACCGTGGCCGCGACCGTGCCGTCCGGGGCGACGGTGACCGTCTGCGGCTCGGAGGGGACCGGGTAGGTGCGGACCTGCGCCAGGTCGGAGAGCCGGTACTCGGTGAGCGCGCGGGTGCCGGGCCCGGCGACGACGACGTTCTGCCCGTCCGGCGTGAGGGCGGCGTCGTTGTAGAAGCCGCCCTTCTCGGCGGAGAGGCGGATCACCGGGGTGCCGGAGGAGATGTCGTAGACGACAACCGGCGCGGAGCTGATGTGGTGGTCCAGGGCGAGCAGCGTGCCCGGGTTGTCGGGGTCGGCGAGGAGCAGCGGCGGGCCGGAGAAGTTGTGGCCCGCGAGGTCCAGCGTCACCGTCGGCGTCTCGGCGGTCAGGTCGACCATGCCGAGCCCGGAGTCCCACTGGTCGCCGTAGCCGAACCACAGCCGTCCGTCGGCGACGACGAGTTGCGACGGGATGGTGTTCGCGCCGGTGGGGTACTCGGCCGTCTGCGTCAGCGTCGCCGTGTCGAAGGCGACGATCTTGTCGGCGCCGTACACCGCCGCGTACAGCGTGCTGTCGTCCGGGCTGAGCGCGATGTCCCGGACCTGGGGCAGCCCGGCGAGCGTGCCGAGGGTCCTGCCCGTGGTGTCGGTGACGGCGATCCGGTCGGTGGACCGGTCGCTGATGAACACCCGCTGGTGGGTGCCGTCCACGACCATGTCGGTCGCGTCCTCGAGCACGCCGAGGGGACGGCTGGAGTCGGCGGCGGCCGGTACGGCGGCCAGCGCGGCCGAGCTGATGAGGACCGCGAGGGTGGTGGCGGCCGTGGTGAGAGTGCGTCTGCGCACGCTGATTCGAACCCCCCGGAACGAAAAGGATGTGGGCCGCCACGGGCGGGCCCTCGGCAGGGGGGCCGGGCCCCGATGTGTGGGGCTGGTGCGCCGCGTGTGGCGGGTGAGCGAAGACTAAGTCATGCCACTGACAAAAAGGAGAGGGCCCCCGACACCAGCGTCCGCACCCCGGTCGGCACGGTGGCCAGGTCGGGCGCGAAGTGCGGGCTGTGGTTGCTCGGCACCGACTCCGACCGCCCCAGCAGATCGTCTCCCTGCGCCGCCTCCCAGGCCGCGGGCGGGGTGCTCGTCACGAACCAGTAGGAGTACGGCACCTTGCCGTCGGCAAGGTGCGAGAAGTCCTCGCTGCCCATCGCCGGGCCCGGGTCGAAGACGGCGTCGGCGCCGAACTCCGCGCGGTGCGCCGCGGCGACCCGCCGGTCCGTCTCCCCGTCGTTGACGGTCACCGGGAAGGAACTCCCCACCGTCACCTCCGGCTCTCGCGGACACCCCGCGGCCATGCACTCCCCGGCCGCCATCCGCCGGATCGCGGCGATCATCCGGTCCCGCACACCCTCCGACTGCGTGCGCAGGTTCAGCGACATCCGGGCCGTGGAGGGGATGACGTTGGCCGCCGTCCCCGCCTCGATCCGCCCCACGGTCAGGACGGCCTGCTCCCGCGCGGCCAGCTCCCTGCTGACGACCGTCTGCAACCGCGTGACGAGGAAGGCGGCCGTCACCACGGGATCCACGGTCGCCTCGGGCCGCGAGCCGTGCCCGCCCCGCCCGTACACCGTGATCTCGACATCCGTCGTAGCCGACATGATCAGCCCTGGTACATGGGCGACGCGCCCCACCGGCCCCGGCGCCACGTGCTGCCCGAGCAGGACGTCCGGCCGGGGGAACCGGTCGTAGAGCCCGTCCGCGACCATGGCCGCCGCGCCGCCGCCGACCTCCTCGGCGGGCTGCCCCACCACCAGCAGCGTCCCCGACCAGTCGGCCCGCCGGGCGGCCAGCTCCTCGGCGGCGCCCACCAGCCAGGTGACATGCATGTCGTGCCCGCACGCGTGCATGACGCCGGGCACGGTGGAGGCGTACGGCAGCCCGGTCTCCTCCTGCACCGGCAGTGCGTCCATGTCGGCCCTGAGCAGGACGGTCGGCCCGTCACCGTTGCGCAGCAGCCCGACGACTCCGGTACGGCCGATGCCTTCCGTGGTCTCGAACCCGGCCGCCGCCAGCCGCGCCGCGAGCCGGGTCGCCGTGCGGTGTTCCTGGAAGGAGAGTTCGGGGTGCTGGTGCAGATCCCGGTAGAAGTCCTCGAGGTCGGAGGTCATGCGGTCAGGGTATTTGGAGATTTCCCCCACGGCACTGTAATGGCGTCGTTACTCTCGGCTACATGGTGCACATTCGCGAACTGGATCCGAGTGCCTCCCCACTGGACTATTTCGGCTACGAGTTGCGCAGGAAGAGGGAGGAGGCGGGCCTGACCCAGAAGGAACTCGGCGACGTCATCTTCTGCACGGGTTCCTTGATCGGTCAGATCGAGACGACGCTGAAGGTGCCGACGCGGGAGTTCGCGGAACGGGCGGACGCGGCGCTGATGACGGACGGGCACTTTTCGCGCCTGATCGGCCTGGTCCTACGGTGCCAGTTGCCGACCTGGTTCCAGCCGTACGCCGAGATGGAGGCGAAAGCGACGTACATCAGCACGTACCAGGCGCAGATGGTGTACGGCCTTCTCCAGACCAAGGCTTACGCGCGTGCCGTGCTGGCCACCGGTATGCCGGAGAAGCTCGACGAGCTGGTCGGCGCGAGGCTGGAGCGGCAGCGCCTCCTGGCACGGGAACAGCCACCGCTGGCCTGGGTGATTCTGGACGAGGCGGCCCTGCGCAGGCCCATCGGCAGCCGCCAGATCATGCGGGAACAGCTCGGCCACCTGCTGAGCTTCCGCGACTGCAGGTGGGTGCGCATCCAGATGCTGGCGTTCGAGGCGGGTGAACACGCCAGCCTGATCGGCTCGTTCAACACCCTGCGCTTCGACGACCACCCCGACATCGTGTACACCGAGGACCTGATCTCCGGGCACATGACGGCCAACCCCGCCACTGTGAAGGAAGCGTCCCTTCGTTACGCTCATTTGCAGGCGTCGGCTCTCTCCGTGGAGCAGTCGGCGGCACTGATCACTCGCGTGATGGAGGAGCAGTATGGACCTGGACCCGAACAGCACGCGGTGGCGTAAGTCCTCGTACAGCGGCAACACCGGCGGTGATTGCGTCGAGGTCGCCGACCTCTCCCCCCGCATAGCCGTCCGCGACTCCAAGAACCCCAGCGCCGGAATGCTCGCCCTCTCCCCCGCGTCCTACTCCGCCTTCATCAGGCACGTCGCCCTGGGGTCCTGAACCGTCTCCGTCGCCCTCGCCGGGCCCGCGTTCGCTGCCAGGATCAGCGCGGCCACCGCCACCACCGCGGCGGCGATTCCTCGGACGTAACGCTCGGCTGTGCTGGTGCGGTCGAGCACGGCTACCTCGCAACCGGTCTGTTGACGCGATGTATTAAGCGGGCTCGGTAATCAGGCTTAATTCCCGGTTTAACCTAGGGGCTGTCGGAGTCGAACGGCAAGAGGCACTAGGGGAGTTGGGCCATGTCGGAGCGCGACGACCCGGTGACCATCGGGCGCAGGGTGCAGCAGTGGCGGTTCGAGCGTGGGCTGACGCAGAAACAGCTGGCCGAGCCCGCCTACACGCCCGCCTACATCTCCACCCTGGAGGCCGGCCGCGTCCGGGCCTCCGACGAGGCGCTCCGGCACATCGCCGAACGGCTCGGCGTGGCGTACGACGAGCTGATCACCGGCCGTTCGGCCCGGCTCGCGACCGAGCTGCGACTGCAACTCACCGGCGCGCAAAGGACGTTGGCGACCGGTGCCACCGAGGCCGCGGCCGAGGCCTTCACGGCCGTCCTCGCGGAGGCCGACACTTACGGGCTGGTCGAGGAGCGGGTCGCCGCGCTGCTCGGGCTCGGGGAGTGCGGGATCGACACCGGGGACCTGGCCGCCGCCCTGAGCTCCTTCGAGCAGGCCGAGGCGGCCCTCGCGGGTCAGCCGCTGCCCGTACGGGTCCCGGCCCTGCGCGGTCGTGCCCTCGCCCACTACCTGGCCGGTGAACTCCGGTACGCGGTCTACCTGCTGGAGTCCACCCTCGACGAGCTGAACCGTGGCGGGCTGCACGATCCGGACGCGCTGCTGCTGCTCTACGCGAGTGTCATCGGGCCGTACATGGACCTGGGCGCCCACGCCCGTGCCGCCCAGGCCGCCGAGCTGGCCCTCGCGCTCGCCCCGCAGGCGGGGGATCCGGCGCTGGTGGCCCGGATGCACCGGTCCGTCGCCCGCACCCTGCTCGCCGAGGGCCGGATCGCCGAGGCCGACGCCTCCCTGGCGAAGGCCGCCGAGCTGTACCGGGGCCTTCAGATCCGGACCGAGCTCGCCCACTGCCACTGGATGCGCGGCTATGTCTGCGCGCAGAACGGCGAGCTGGACCGGGCCGAGGCCGAGCTGCGGGAGGCGAGGGCCATGCTCTCCGCCAAGCGGGCCGCCCTGTACACCAGCCAGGTCGCCGTCGAACTGGCCGACGTGCTGCACCGGCGCGGCAAGTCCGAGGAGGCCGCCGCCCTCCTGCGCGAGGTACTGACCGACCTCAGCCCCGAACGCGGCGCCCTGCACGCCGCCGCCGCCCACCGGCTGCTCGGCATCATCGCCGAGGACGCCCGGGACACCGAGGCCGCCGAGGAGCACTACGTCCGCGCCCTGAGCCTGCTGGAGCGGGCCGGGGCCGCCGGTGACCTGGCCGACCTGTGCCGGCTGCTGGGCGATCTGCTGCGCCGTACGGGGAGGGTGGAAGCCGCCCTCGACGCGTACCGGACGGGTCTCGGCCACCGTACGGCCCCCGGCACCACCACCCTCGGACCCGCACCCGCACAGCCCCCGCTGTGATCATCCACAGCCGGTGCGGTTAGCTTCTCGCCGAGCACATCGAGAACCGGGACAGGCGCGTGGCGAATCAACGGACAGTGGTCTACGGCGGCCTGCGCGCCCTCGTGTACCTCGTGGTCGGCGGTGCCGCGCTGCTCGCCGTCGCGACGGTCGCGGCCGTGCTCGGGCCGGTCCTCGCGCTCGACCTGTACACCCCGCCCGTGGCCGCCTGGTGGACGGTGTTCACCGCCATCGCCGTCCAGGCCGTGCCGTTCCTGCTGCTCGGCACGATCGTGTCGGCGGCGATCGGCGCCTTCGTGCCGCAGCGGGTGTTCACCAAGCTGCTCCCGCGCAACCCGGCGCTCGCCGTGCCCGTCGCCGGAGCGGCCGGGGTCGTCCTGCCCGGCTGCGAGTGCGCGTCCGTGCCGGTGGCCGACAGCCTGATGCGGCGGGGTGTCGCCCCGGCGGCGGCGCTGGCCTTCCTGCTCTCCGCGCCCGCGATCAACCCGGTGGTCCTGATCGCCACCTCCGTCGCCTTTCCCGGGCAGCCCCAGATGGTGTTCGGGCGGCTGCTCGCCTCGCTGGTCACGGCGGTCGTGATGGGCTGGCTGTGGGTCCGGTTCGGCCGCGAGGAGTGGCTGCGGCGGCCCGCGCGCCGCGCCCCCGAGTCCGCTTCCGGGCTGCGCGCCTTCACCGCCGGGCTCCAGCACGACTTCCTGCACGCGGGCGGATTCCTGGTGGTGGGCGCGGCAGCGGCGGCCACCTTCGACATCGTCGTACCGCGCTCGCTGCTCGACGTCCCCGGCTGGGCGTCCGTGCTGCTCCTCGCGCTGCTCGCCGTGGTGCTGTGCGTGTGCAGCGAGGCGGACGCCTTCGTGGCCGCCTCGCTCAGCGGCTTCTCGCCCACCGCGCGGCTCGCGTTCATGGTGGTGGGGCCGATGGTCGACCTGAAACTGATCGCCCTGCAGACCGGGACCTTCGGGCGGGCCTTCGCGGTCCGGTTCTCGGCGGCGACCTGGGTGGTCGCGGTGGTCTCCAGCGTGCTGGTGGGGTGGTGGCTGCTGTGAGGCGGTACGGACCCGCTGTCCTGTTGCTGCTCGTCGGGGGCGCGATCCTGCGGATCTCGCTCTTCAGCGAGCTGTATCTGCGGTACGTGCAACCCGGGTTGCGGCCGTATCTGGTCGTGTCGGGTGCGGTGCTGGTGGTGCTGGGGCTGGTGGCGGCGGTGGGGAGCCGGGGCGGTCCGGGCCACCATCCCCGGGTGGCCTGGCTGCTCACCCTCCCCGCCCTCGCCCTGCTGCTGTTCCCACCACCCGCCCTCGGCTCCTACAGCGCCGGACGGGAGGCCGCCGAGCGGGCGGCCCAGGGCGTCGGGACCTTCCCGGCGCTGCCCTCGGCGGACCCGGTGGAGCTGACGCTCGGGGAGTTCACCTCCCGGGCGATCTACGACAGCGAGCGCTCACTGAAGGGCCGGACGGTCCGGATGACGGGGTTCGTCACGCACGACGCCGACGGGAGCTGGTACCTCACCCGGCTGCTGGTGTCGTGCTGCGCCGCCGACGCCACGACCGCCAGGGTCGAGATCCGGGGCGCGGACGCCCCGCCCGACGACACCTGGGTCACGGTCACCGGCACCTGGCACCCCGAGGGCACGCTCGGCTCCGACGAAGCCTGGCCGCCGGTCCTGGAAGCGGAGTCGGTGCGGCGGGTGGGGCAGCCGGCGAACCCGTACGAGAAGCGGTGAGGGCCGGGGGAGGGCGGTTTCGCACCCTGGGGCACGGGTAGTCGGGCGGTCCGGGGAACGGAGGCATCGCAGAGTCGCGGAACCCGGGGAACCTGAGCACCACACGGAAGGTGTGAGGAGGCGGGTGATGTGCGGCCCGGGGACGACCACCGTGGTGCCGCCGACGGTCCGGGCACGGGTCCCGGTGAGATCCCGCGCCGGTTGTGCGCCGTCGCGGTCGAACTGCTGCCGGTGACCGGGGCGAGTGTCTCGTTGCACGACGACGACATGCCGGTCCAGTTGTGCGCGAGCGACGCGCGGGCCGCGTACGCGACGGACATCCAGGCCACGCTGGGCGACGGGCCCTGTCAGAGCGCGGCGCGCAGCAGACGGCCCGTGCTCGCCTGCGACCTCACGGAGGGGCGGGACGCGGAACGCTGGCCGGTCTTCGCCGAGGAGGCCGCCGAGATCGGGGTGCGGGCGACGTACTCGCTGCCGCTCGGCGACGACGTGGTGTGCGTGGGCACGCTCGACCTCTACCGGGACACCCCGGGTGAGCTGACCGCCGACGAACTGCGGACGGCACGGGCGCTGGCCGGAGCGCTGACGATAGCGCTGGCGGAACTGACCCACGGGGCCGGGGACGCGGCGCTGGACCAGACCGGCTGGCTGGGCGGCCTGGCCACCGAACAGGACACCGTCTACCAGGCCATCGGCATGATCATGGCCCAGCTCGGTGTCGGCGCGCACGAGGCGCTGGCGCTCCTCCGCGCCCGCGCCTTCGCCCAGAGCCGCACCGCGGCGGAGGTGGCGCGGGACGTGGTGGAACACCGGCTGCGCATCTCGGGGACCTGACGCACCCGGGGGCTCACCGGGAGGCGGGTGTTCAGTGATCCGGACCCAATGGTTCCCTGTGTGGCGAAATGGTGTGGAGGCGTGAACTCCGCGTGCGTTCCCGCAGGTTGACACGGCATCCGGAGCGCGACCACCATGGGCCTCGCGCTGTGGCACATGTGACCAATGAGCCCAGTGCTTCTTCGACCACCACCCCGGCCCGGCACGGCCCCGCCGTCGCTGCGCGCTGCCCGCCTGCCGTCGCCCGGGTTCTGCTCACGTCAAGATGGGGAACCGCATGTCCATAGCGAGACGTGTCATCGCGCGACGCCTGCTGGGGACGGGCGCCGCGTCGCTCGCCCTGTGCGCCGCCACCGTCGCCGCCGCCTCCGGCGCCCACGCCACCGGTACTCCGGGCGGCGACGGCTGGAAGTCGGGCGGCCAGTACCAGCCGGGCACCGGGGCCGGCACCGAGACCGCCACCGACCGGTGCCAGTTCTCGCTCGACGGCGCGCACTTCTACGACTCCGTCAAGGTCGACGACCAGAGCCTGAAGGTCACCGACGACGGCAAGGTCCACCTCACGGTCCGCGCCGCCGCCGACGCCACGACCTGCACCGCCTCGCTCGCCTCCTACCTGGCCCACGGCCCGACCTTCGCCACCTCGGGCGAGCAGGTCTTCGTCGACTTCGACACGGTCACGGTCAAGCCCGGCCAGACGGACACCCTCGACATCGCGGTGCCGGACGCCGGCTGCTTCGCGCAGGTCGACCTCTACCGCGGCGCGGTGAAGTTCGACGGCAAGCTCGACGCCAATGACGGCTTCGAGCACGGTGAGGTGCCCATCGGCCCGGACCGTCCGGTGATCAAGGACAAGCTGATCGCGGCCTGGAACGGCGGCGCGAAGGACTGCACGACCGTCCCCGAGTCGACGCCCCCGGCCACGCCGAGCCCCTCCGCGCCCACCGAGTCCGCCCCGGCTTCGGAGCCCCCGGCGAGCCAGACCCCGGCCACGGAGCCCCCCTCGGAGTCCGCCCCCACCCCGACCCCGGACTCCACCACTCCGCCGGCCCCCTCCCCGAACGGCGGAGGCGGTGACGACCTCGCGGAGACCGGCGCCGACAGCAGCACCCTGCCGATCACCATCGGCGCGGCGGTACTCCTCGGCGGCGGCGCCGCGATCGTGCTGGCCACCCGCAGGCGGCGCTCGACCCGCGCGTAGCGTGCGGTAGTTCGCGGCGGAAGGGCGGGCCCGGCCCGCCCTTTTCCCGCTGCGGGCGGTTAGGCTCGCGGGCATGGCCCTGATCATCACGGACGTGGACCGCTTCGAGGCCGCCCGGCCGCGGCTGGAGGCCATCGCCTACCGGCTGCTCGGCTCGGCGAGCGAGGCGGAGGACGCCGTGCAGGAGACGTATCTGCGCTGGCAGGCGGCCGACGTCGAGCGGATCGAGGTGCCCGAGGCCTGGCTGACCAAGGTCCTCACCAACTTCTGCCTCAACCAGCTCACTTCGGCTCGCGCCCGCCGTGAGACCTACGTGGGCCAATGGCTCCCCGAGCCGCTGCTCGCCGGGGACCGGATGCTCGGCCCGGCCGACACGGCCGAACAGCGCGAGTCGGTGTCGTACGCCGTCCTCGTCCTGCTGGAGCGGCTGTCGCCGGGCGAGCGGGCGGTGTACGTGTTGCGGGAGGCCTTCGACTACCCGCACCGGGAGATCGCCGAGATCCTGGAGATCTCCGAGGCCGCCAGCCAGCAGACCTTCCACCGGGCCAAGAAGCACGTGGCCGCGGGGAAGGCGCGCACCGAGATCGACGAGGCCGCCGCCCGCGCCGTCGTCGAGGAGTTCCTGGCCGCGGCGACCAGCGGCCGTACCGAACCGCTCGTCCGGCTGCTCACCGAGGGCGCCGTCGCGGTCGGCGACGGCGGCGGCAAGGTCCCGGCGCGGGCGAGGGCGTTCGAGGGCGCGCAAGCGGTCGCCACGTTCCTGCGCGGCCTGTTCAAGCCCAGCGCGGCCAAGCGGGCCATCGTCGGCGGCACGTCCGAGATCTACGCCACGACCGCCAACGGCGAGCCCGCCTTCGTGGCGGTGGTGGACGGCCGGGTCGTCGCCATCACCTGCCTGGAGGTCACGGCGGAGGGCATCGTGGCGGTCCGCAGTCAGGTCAACCCGGACAAGCTCGTCCGCGCGACCGAGCGGTGGGCCGCCGCGGGCCACGAGGGCGCCCCGCTGTGCACCATCTGATCCCGCTGTGCACCGTCTGACCCCCGTGATGACCATGTGACGCAGGACACACTCCGCTCCTGTCAGGAAACGTCGGGCTGCCCGGTTCAAGGGACGACACCGCGCAGAACGCAGCGGCGGATCCCGCGCAGACAGGAGCAGGCCCATGCAGCACCGCATCGTCGTCCTCGGAGCCGGCTACACCGGAGCCGTCGTGGCCGGCCGCCTCGCCCGGCGGCTGCGCCGCGAGGACGCCACCATCACCCTCGTCAACGCCGAGCCCGACTTCGTCGAGCGCGTCCGGATGCACCAGCTCGCGACCGGCCAGGACCTCAAGGCCCGGCCGCTCGACGAGATGTTCGCGGGCACCGGCGTGGAACTGAGGCTCGCGCGGGTCGCCTCGGTGGACGTCGACCGCAGGACGGTCGCGGTCGACACCGGGGAGACCCTGGCGTACGACACCCTCGTCTACGCCCTCGGCAGCGGCTGGAACGACCAGGCCGTCCCCGGCGTCCGCGAGCACGCCCACGAGATCGCGAGCCGCCCGGGCGCCCTCCGCCTGCGCGAGCGCCTGGCCGCGCTGGGCGCCGGACAGTCGGTGCTGGTGGTCGGCGGCGGCCTGACGGGCGTCGAGGCCGCGACCGAGATCGCCGAGGCCCGCCCGGACCTCGACGTCTCCCTCGCCGCCCGCGGCTCCTTCGGCGACTGGCTCTCCGAGAAGGGCCGCGCCCACCTGCTGACGGTGACGGACCGGCTCGGCATCACGGTCCACGAGCACACGGCGGTCACCGACGTGGCGGCGGACGGGGTGACGACGGCGGACGGCCGGGCGGTGCCCGCCGACGTCACCGTCTGGACCACCGGCTTCGCCGTCCACCCGATCGCGCGGGCCACCACCCTGGAGGTCACCGACCGCGGCCAGATCGTCGTCGACGCCACCATGCGCTCGGTCTTGCACCCGGACGTGTACGCCGTGGGCGACGCGGCGATGGCCATGGGCCCCGGCGACAAGCCCCTGCGCATGTCCTGCGCCTCGGGCGTTCCCATGGCCTGGCAGGCCGCCGACGCCCTCGCCGCCCGCCTCACCGGCACCAAGGTCCCGGGCGGCTCCATCCGCTACTACCAGCAGTGCGTCTCGCTCGGCCGCAAGGAGGGCCTGATCCAGTTCGTCACCGCCGACGACCAGGCGGTCGAGCGCGCCCTGACGGGCCGTCTGGCCGCCCGCTACAAGGAGCTGATCTGCAAGGGCGCGGCCTGGAGCGTGGCCAACCCGACGGTGGGCCTGCCGACCCGGCGCCGCCGGGTCGTACCGCGCGGGACCGGGACCCGGGAGCAGGTGGACGCGGTGGTCTAGTCGCCCTCCACGGCCGACAGCCACAGCTTCACGTAGCGCTCGACGTCGACGTCCAACGCCACGTCCACCAGCTGCAGTTCGCGCTCGCCGTGGTGGATCTCCGCCTCCCCGGGCCGCGCTCGCCGGTCGACGACCGTCTGGCCCCGAGTGGGGCCGGGGGCGAGGGAGACCTCGACCGGGAGGAGGCGGGTGGTGATGCCGCCGGGGTCGACGACCGCGCAGACCGCGCCCGCGTCGCCGAGTCCGCCGGACGGGTCGTCGCCGTCGGGGTCGGGCGCGGAGGGCCGGTGGGCGAGGAGTTCACCGGCCAGCCGCAGCCGCGACTCCGAACTCGCCCGCAGCCGCTGCACGTCCGCCGCCGGGACCAGCACCCGCTGGAACACGTCGAGGCCGTACATCGTGATCGGCACCCCGGCGGTGAGCAGGATCGCCGCGGCCTCGGGGTCGTGCCACACGTTGAACTCGGCCACCGGAGTCGCGTTCCCGGTCTCCACCGCCCCGCCCATGAACACGATCCGCTCGATGTTCGGGACCACCTCGGGGTGCGTCCGCAGCAGCAGCGCGATGTTCGTCAGCGGCGCGGTCGGGACGAGGGTGACCGGCCGTGGCGAGGCCAGGATCTCGCGGCGCAGCAGCGTCACCGCGTCCACGTCCACCGGGCGCCGGGTCGGCGCGGGCAGCCCCAGGTCTCCCATCCCGTCCCGGCCGTGGACATGGGAGGCGGTACGCACCGGCTCGATCAGCGGCCGCTCGGCACCCCGGGCGACCGGGATGTCCCCGGCCCCGGCCACCTCCAGCACGGTGAGCGTGTTGCGGACGACGCCCTCGACATCGGTGTTCCCGGCGACACAGGTCACCGCGCGCACGTCGAGCCCGGGATGCCGTACGGCGAAGAGCAGGGCCAGGGCGTCGTCGACGCCGGTGTCGCAGTCGATGATCACCGGAATGGGCTGACCGCTCACGAGCACTCCTCGGACGTCGCGTCGTCTCTGTGGGACCGACCTTACGCAGCCGCCCACAGTTCGGCCCCACGAGCCCGCACACACGCGCCGATCCGCTCCAGCAGCTCGTTCACGGCCACCGCGGTGGGTCGGCGGCCGTCCCGCAGACGTACGGCCACCAGGTCGCCCGCGGCCTCCCGCCCGCCGATCACCGCCTGGTACGGCACCAGCCGCGCCGCCCGGATCCGGGCACCCAGGCTGCCGTCGGCGGCCAGCTCGGCCCGGAGCCCGGCCGCCCGGGCCCGTCGTACGACCTCGGCGGCCTGCTCCACCTGGGCATCCGCCACCGGCAGCACCGCGAGCTGCACGGGGGCGAGCCAGGCGGGGAAGGCGCCGCCGTGCTGTTCGACGAGGTGCGCGACCGCTCGCTCCACGCTGCCGATGACGCTGCGGTGGACCATGACCGGGCGGTGCTCGGCGCCGTCGGGGCCGATGTAGTGCAGATCGAAGCGCTCGGGCTGGTGGAAGTCGATCTGGACGGTGGACAGGGTGGACTCGCGGCCCGCCGGGTCGGCGATCTGCACGTCGATCTTGGGGCCGTAGAAGGCGGCCTCGCCCTCGACGGCCTCGTACGCGACGCCGTCCAGCACCTTCTCGAGCAGTGCGGTCGCCCGGCGCCACAGGTCCGGGTCGGCCACGTACTTGCCGCCCTCGCCGGGGAGCGAGAGCCGGTACCGGGCGGCGCGGATGCCGAGGTCGGCGTAGGCCTTCCGGATCATGCCGAGCGCCGCGCGGGCCTCCTCGGCCGCCTGTTCCAGGGTGCAGAAGATGTGCGCGTCGTTGAGCTGGATGGCCCGCACCCGGGTGAGCCCGCCGAGCACCCCGGACGGCTCCGAGCGGTACATGCCGCCCAACTCGGCCATCCGCAAGGGCAGTTCTCGGTAACTGTGGGAGCGGGAGCGGTAGATGAGGGCGTGGTGCGGGCAGAGGCTGGGGCGCAGGACGACCTCCTCCGCGCCCAGCTTCATGGGCGGGAACATGTCCTCGCTGTAGTGGGACCAGTGCCCGGAGATCTCGTACAGCTCCCGTTTGCCGAGGGCGGGCGAGTACACGTGCCGGTACCCGGCGGCGCGCTCCGCCTCCCGGACGTACTCCTCCAGCTCGTGCCGGACGACGGCGCCGTCGGGCAGCCAGTACGGCAGGCCGGCGCCCATCAGGGGGTCGGTGTCGAAGAGGCCGAGCTCGCGGCCGAGGCGGCGGTGGTCGTGCATGGCGTACTCCCTCGCTGTGGGGGCGAGGGAACGGGGGAGGGATGACAAAAGCCCCGGGGCCGCTCGCCCCGGGGCTTGTCGATCGCTGGTCAGGTGTCAGCGCGCCGGGACTCGGTCCGGCGTCGTCGTCAGGGACATCGGGGCGCGCTGCATGGGGCGACGGTAGCCAGCAGGCGGGCGGCGGGTCCACCGACTTTCCACCGGGGCGGTCCGCTCACCCGGACGGACCGGCGCGCTGGTGGACGGGCCTGGGCGGTGGTGCCTTGGGAGGACGCAGGTTCGATCATGAGCGCTCTCGCAGGAGGTCTCCCGATGCCCCGACCCCCGGTTCGTCTCCTCGCCGCCCCGGCGCTCGCCCTGGGCGCCCTGCTGACGGCGACCGCCTGCGGCGCGGGCGATACGGGAGCGGCGGCCAAGTCCTCCTCCAGCGCCTCCCCCTCCCCGGCACGGACCAGCGCCGCCCCCTCCCCGGCCGCCGCCCCGGCGCTCACCGAGGCCCAGGCCCAGGCGGCCCTGATCACCGAGACCGACCTGGGCGAACCCTGGTCGGCCACCCAGGGCGCCGCCACCTGGCGGGACGGCATGCTCAAGGCGAGCACGGAGAAGCCGGACTGCCGACGGCTCCTCGACGCGCTCTACACCGAGGAGTTCTTCGGCCCGGATGCCCGCACGCGCGCCGTGACCGGCCTCGACGACGACTGGGACGGAGCGCAGATGCGCTATCAGGTCGTGACGCATCCGCCGAAGGAGGTGGACCGCACCCTGGACTGGCTGCGGTCGCTGCCGGAGAAGTGCGGCGAGTTCACGGCGGTGACGGCGACCGGGACGCTGGAGCGCGCCGCGGTCTGGGAGACGGAACTGCCGGAGGTGGGGGACGCCCGCCAGGGCCTGCGCATCGCGCTGTCCGACGGCGAGGAGAACACGCTCACCGTGGACCTCGCCGCGGTCCGGGTCGGTGCCGACGCGATCGTCCTCACCAATGGCGGCCTCGGCGACGTACCGGCCGAATGGACCTGGGCGGCGACGGATCTGGGGGCCCAGCGGCTGGTCGAGGTGCGCAAGCAGGGGCGCGCGCAGGTATGAGGGACGCGGGGGCGCGAGCCGCGAGCGCTCGGTGGTTCCGCGTTCACCCACCGGGCATTCTGGACAGGTTCTCCTGTGTCGTCCCGGTTCGTAGGGAAGATCCGGGCAGATCCGTATCGCAGAGGAGCCCGCGTGACCGCTCGCCCCACCGCGCCCGACCTCTCCAGCAAGGACCCGAACTGGTGGCGGCAGGCCGTCGTCTACCAGGTCTATCCCCGCAGCTTCGCCGATGCCGACGGTGACGGGCTCGGGGACATCCGGGGGGTCACCGAGCGGCTGGCGCACCTGGCCGCGCTGGGCGTCGACGCCCTGTGGCTCAGCCCCTTCTACCCCTCCGAACTGGCCGACGGCGGGTACGACGTCGCCGACTACCGGGACGTCGACCCGCGCCTCGGCACCCTCGCCGACTTCGACGCCATGGTGACCGAGGCCCACCGCCTCGGGCTCAAGGTCATGGTCGACATCGTGCCCAACCACACCTCCCACCGGCACGCCTGGTTCCAGGAGGCCCTCGCGGCCGGGCCGGGTTCGGCGGCCCGGGAGCGGTACGTGTTCCGGGACGGGCGCGGGGCGCACGGTGAACTCCCGCCCACCGACTGGCAGTCCGTGTTCGGCGGCAGCGCCTGGCGGCGGGTGCCCGACGGCCAGTGGTACCTGCACCTGTTCGCACCCGAGCAGCCCGACCTGAACTGGGCCCACGACGAGGTCCGCGCCGACTTCCGCGCCACCCTGCGCTTCTGGGCCGACCGAGGCGTGGACGGTTTCCGCGTGGACGTCGCCCACGCCCTCGCCAAGGACCTCGACGAACCGCTGCGCGACCTGGGTGAGTCGGCGTTGAGCGGGGAGGACGCCCTGGCCGGCACGGCCCCCGGCACGCACCCCTTCTACGACCGCGACGAGGTCCACGAGATCTACCGCGACTGGCGCAAGATCCTCGACTCCTACTCCCCGCCCCGCATGGCCGTCGCCGAGGCCTGGGTCCCGGGCGCCCGCCGGGTCCTCTACGCCCGCCCCGACGAGCTGGGCCAGGCCTTCAACTTCGAGTACCTGCAAGCCCACTGGGACGCGGCGCAGCTGCGGAACGTCATCAGCGCGTCCCTCACCCAGGCCCACGCCGCCGGTGCCTCCGCGACCTGGGTGCTCTCCAACCACGACGTCGTCCGGCACGCGTCCCGGCTGATGCTGCCGCCGGGGACGGACGAGAACGCCTGGCTGCTCTCCGGCGGTCGGGCTCCCCGGGTGGACCGGGAGGCGGGGCTGCGGCGGGCCCGGGCCGCCACGCTGCTGATGCTCGCGCTGCCCGGCTCCTCGTACGTCTACCAGGGCGAGGAACTGGGCCTCCCCGAGGTCGCCGACCTCCCCGTACAGGTGCTCCAGGATCCGATCTGGGAACAGACGGGACGGGTGCGCAAGGGGCGCGACGGCTGCCGGGTGCCGCTGCCGTGGACGGTGGGCGGTCCCTCGTACGGCTTCGGCGTGGGCGGGGCATGGCTGCCCCAGCCGGAGTGGTTCGGCGGCCTGTCCGTCGAGGCGCAGGACGGGGTCGAGGGGTCCACTCTGGAGCTGTACCGCCGCGCGCTGCGGCTGCGCCGGAAGCTGCTGGAGGGGGAGAGCCTGACCTGGGCCGACGAAGCCCCGGAGGGCGTGCTGCACTTCACCCGCTCGGACGGCTGGCGGTGCGTGTCCAACCTGTCCGGCGGTCCGGTGCCGCTGCCCGCCGGCGAAGTCGTCATCAGCAGCGGGCCGTTGGCGGCGGACGGCCGGCTCGGGCCGGACACGACCGTGTGGCTCACCTGAGCCGTACGGCCGAACCGGGAGGTCTCAGGAGCGGGGGGCCGGGAGAATCGCGGGTGGGTGTTCGAACCCCTGGGTCCGGGAGGCGCTGTGCCGGTGACGAGGTGGGTCGGTGGAGGCATCGCCCTCTGTGGGCTCGTGCTTGTGCTCTCGGGGACGACGGCCTCGGCACGAAGTGAGGGCGAGCTGTGGGGCGCCGCCGTCATCGAGCCGGGGCGGGAGGGGGTCGTCGAGATCGCCGGGTACGAGGGACCCGGGCTCGGCAACGGGTCCACCCTCATCCTGGTGGCCCCTCGGTCCGCCCGCGTCACCGGCACGCCCCTCGACGGTGAGGGGTATCGCGGTGCCGTTCCGGACGGCGGGCGCCTTGGGTCGTACACCTTTCTCGGGGGTTCCGAGAAGCAGTCGTGGAGCGGGCGGGGCTTCCCGTTCGTGCTGGCGGTGCCCGTGGACGCCGTGCCCGGCACCCGGCTGAGCGGATGCGCGACGGTGCTCGCGGACGCCGAGGGCGCGCCCCGGGACCGGGGCACCTGCGAGGTCACCGTCGGCCTGCCCGCGCCGACGCTGCTGCGGCCCCCGGCGGGCGTACCGCTCGGCACGCGCCCGGAGTCGTCCGGGACCGCCTACCCCGGCGCGCAGGTCAGCGTGCGGGACGCCCTGGAGAACGAGGTCTGTTCCACGACCGCCGCCGCCGACGGAACCTGGTCCTGCGTTCCGGCCCTCCCCCTCACGCCGGGCCCCGGCCTGCTCCGGGCGACGGCCACCCTGAACGGTGTCTCCGCCATGAGCGAGCAGATCGTCGTGACGGTCGACGGGCCGCCGCCCGCCACCGCCGCCGACAGCACCGCGACGTCTGTCCCACCGCCGGACGGCATCAACGGGCCCTGAGCCTCATTCCACCAGCGCCATCTCCCGGGCCGTGTTGTTCAGGCGCCTGCCGCCGTCCTCCGTGCACGTCACGATGTCCTCGATCCGGACCCCGAACCGGCCCGGCAGATAGACCCCCGGCTCGATCGAGAAGCACATCCCCGGGACCAGCGGCAGCTCCTCGCCCGCCACCAGGTACGGCGGCTCGTGCGTGGTCACGCCGATGCCGTGGCCCGTGCGGTGCACGAAGTACTCGCCGTACCCGGCGGCCTCGATCACCGTCCGGGCCGTCCGGTCGATCTCCTGGCAGGCCACTCCGGGGCGCACCGCCTCGAAAGCGGCCTGCTGGGCCGCCCGCACGAGGTCGTGGACCCGGCGTTCCTCGTCCGTGGGGGTGCCGACGTGGACCGTGCGGGTGGTGTCGGAGCCGTAGCCGTCGCGCAGGCCGCCGAAGTCCAGGACGACCATGTCGCCCCGCTGGATGACCCGGGCGCCGGCCTCGTGGTGCGGGTCGGCGCCGTTCGGGCCGGATCCGACCACCGTGAAGTCGACCTGGGAGTGTCCGTGCTCGCGCAGGAGACGGGCCAGGTCGGCGGCCACGTCTCGCTCGCGGCGGCCGGAGAAGCGGACGGAGAGGATCTCCTCGTACACGGTGTCCGCCGCCGCGCCCGCCGCCGCGAGGCGGGCCACCTCGTGCTCGTCCTTCACCGCCCGGAGCATCGGCAGCACGGTCGTCAGGGCGCGGTAGGTGGTGAGCGGCAGTGCCTCCTGCAGGCCCAGCAGGTGCAGGGCCCAGGTGGAGTCGGAGACGCCGTAGCGGCCGTGCGGGCGCAGCAGGCCGGCCGCCGCCGCGTACGGGTCCTGACCGTCCCGCCAGTCCGACAGGCGCAGCGCGCCCGCGCCGGGGGCGGCCTCGGCGTCGGGGCGTTCCAGGGCCGGGACCAGCATGCGGGGCTCGGACTCGGGGGTGAGGACGAGAAGGGTGAGCCGCTCGGTGATGGCGGTGGGCCGGTAGCCGCACAGCCAGGTCAGATCGGGCCCCGGCGTGACCAGCAGCCCGGCGAGCCCGGCGGCGATGGCGTCGCGGGTGGCCCGTTCCATGCGCTCGGCGTGATCCTGCTCGGTGAAGGCCCCGGGTGCCTCGGTCATGGCTTCCGCCTCCCAGTACACACAAGGAGCCTATTCGGCCGATTAGGTGATAATTGGGGCATGAGTGCTACGACGGTTGTTCTGGCGGCCTCGGGGAGCGACGTGCTCAACGTGGCCGCGGCGTTTGTCGGCGGCCTGATCATCGCCGGTGCACTGGTGTGGGCGGTGCAGTTCGGGATGCGGGTCATGGACCGCGAGCTACCGCACCCCAGCCCCGAGGAGCAGCCGAAGCTGCCGGAGGGTGGGCCGGTGCACGAGGTCAGGGAAATGCGGGAGCCGAACGAGCTGCCGCGGTCGGAGGGGGACGAGCGCGTCCTGCCCCACGAACTCCGGCACGCGGGCAGCAAGACCGGCGAGGACCAGAGCCGAAAGCGGTGGCTGCCGGGATCGAGCGGATCCTTCGGCAGCGGAGGCCTCGGGCGCGTGTGAGCTCCGGGGGCCCGTCGGCCCGGAGACCGACCAGGGGCTGCCCCACCACCGGGGGCAGCCCCTCCTCTTGTTACGGCGCTGTCGGCGCGGACGTCTTCGGCTTGCCCGGGGCGGTGGCGAGGGCCCAGATCACGAAGAAGTCCAGCGCGACCATGAGGACCGACCAGACCGGCTGGTAGGGCAGGAACATGAAGTGCGCCACCATGCTGAGCGAGGCCAGGAAAATACCGGTGATCCGCGCCCACCAGTAGCCCTTGAGGATGCCGTAGCCGACGGCCGTGGCGAGGACGCCGAGGCAGAGCAGGATGACGCCCCAGCCGGTCAGGCTGATCTCGTAGACGTAGTCGTTGATCGCCTCGTACACGCCGTCCGTGGCGATCGCGGAGATGCCCTGGAGGATGGCCACGACGCCGTAGACCATCATCAGGACACCGGCGAAGACCAGGCCGCCGGTCTGCCAGTCGGTGCCGGTGGGGCCCGCCTGGCCGGGGGCGGGGCCGGCCGCGCGGTGGCCCTCGCCCCACACGGGGGCCTGGGGGTCGTGGGGGAACTTCTGTCCTTCCCCGGTCGGCGGCTGTGTCGCGTGCGGCTGCTGGGTCATGGACCTACTCCGCTTCCTCGTTTGGTCGTTGCGACCACCCTCCGGTCGGCCGCACGCCACCACCACGGGGGCTGAGCCGTCCGGGTGAGGCTCCGGCGTGCGGGAGGACGGGCGCGGACCTTCAATGAAGGAACCGAAGACCTGAACTCACGCGCACACCTGGAGGCGTCATGCCCCGCTCCCGGCTTCGCTGTCTGACGGCGGTGGCGGCCCTCGCGCTGGCCGGTTCCGCCGTGCTGACCGGCTGCTCCGACGACGACACCCCCTCGAACGCGGTCAGCGAGGCGGCGTCGGCCGCCCAGTCGCTGGCGTCCGAGGCGGAACGCAGGTTCGGCGACATCAAGAACGGCGTGAACGCCAAGGACGCGGTCTCCCTGGGCGACCCGGCCATCGGGTCCGACGGCCGGGTGAGCGTCGAGGTCACCGCCGAGAACACCACGGACTCCACCAAGTCCTTCGTGGTGCAGGTCAACCTCTCCGACTCGAACGGCAATCTGCTGGAACCGGTCGTCGTCACCGTCTCCGACGTCCCGGCGAACCAGTCGAAGAAGGCCACCGCCACCGGCAAGCGCGACCTGACCGGAGACGTCAGGGCGGAGGTGGAGCGGGCGGTGCGCTACTGACCGAGTGCCATGAGCCGACCGGTTTGCCGGGGCGTGCGCTACTGGCCGGCCGAGCCGCTGCGTCGGGCGTACGCGCGGGCCGCCCTGGCCCGGTCGCCGCAGCGGGTGGAGCACCAGTGGCGGCGGCCGTGCCGGAGCAGGTAGCGGTTGCAGGGTGGGGAGCCGCAGGCCGTGAGGCGGTCGGCGTCGGGGCCGGTCAGGAGGTCGGCGGCGTCGGCGGCGAGGGCGGCCAGGGCGTGTTCGAGGATCTGGTCGGTGGGATGGACCGGGGCGCGGTGCAGCCCGCGGGTGGCGTCCCAGTGCAGGAGGGACGCGGCCGGGGCGCGGGTCAGCGCGTCGTTCACGGCGGCCAGCGCCCCCGTCGGTGCGGGGACCCCGTCGAGGCGGGCGGCGAGCAGCGCGCGGATCTGTTCGCGCAGCGACCGCAACTGAGCCGCGCACATCTCCCGGACACCGGCGTCGGCGGGGGCGAGCCCGTGCCGCTCAAGCCACTGGCCGGCGCCCTCGGGAGTGCCGAGGAAGTCGATGTAGTGGCCGCCGGGCAGGGCGACGGCGCTGTTGGCGAAGTCGAGCGCCGGGTACTGCTCCGCCCCCGGGGCGGGCGGCGGGGTGCTGCCGTCGACGGCCACGGTCTCAGTCATGAACCTCATGGTACGGCCTGCCGTCATCCATGAGATTCCCACTTCTCACGGATCTATTGCGTCCATCCGTGAGAACGGGCTACCTTCTCTCACGGATAATCAATCTGTCATCCGTGAGGAGCCCTGTTCCATGCCCACACCCCTGCCCGTACGCGTCCTCGGCGGCCCCACCGCGTTCTTCGAGTACGGCGGTCTGCGCTTCCTGACCGACCCGACCTTCGACGCTCCCGGCGAGTACGGACGCCCGGGCCGCCCGACCCTGCGCAAGAACGCCCCGACCCGGGCCACGCCCGAGGAACTGGGCCGCATCGACGTCGTCCTGCTCTCCCACGACGAGCACGCCGACAACCTCGACCACTCGGGCCGCGCCCTGCTCGCCGACGTCCCGCTCACCCTGACCACGCCCGGCGGCGGCGGACGCCTCGGCGGCACCGCCAGGGGGATGGCCGACTGGGAGACCCTCGAACTGGACCGCCCGGACGGCCGGGGAAAGGTCGTGATCACGGCCGTGCCGGCGATCCACGGCCCGGGCCCGAAGGAGGCCGTGGAGCCGTTCACCGGCGAGGTGGTCGGATTCGTACTGACGGGCGAGGGTCTGCCGTCCGTCTACGTCAGCGGCGACAACGCCTCGCTGGACGCGGTGAAGGAGATCGCGGACCGCTTCGGCCCGGTCGACACCGCCGTCCTCTTCGCGGGCGCCCCGCGGTTCCCGGTGCTCTTCGACAACGCCCCGCTGGTGCTGGACAGTTCACAGGCGGCCGAGGCGGCCCGCCTCCTCGGCGCCCGCCGGGTGGTCCCGGTGCACTACGACAGCTGGGACCACTTCACCGAGGGGCGCGAGGATTTGGTGAGCGCGTTCACCGAGGCCGGACTCGGTGAACTGCTCGACCTTCACGGCTGAAGCGGCATGCTCCAGCAGTTGGAGTGGGCGGACCTGCCGCTGAGCCGGTCCGTCAGCCAGTCGACCGCCTCGCCCTGGTCCGTGAGGAGCGGCGTGACGTGGTTGAGGAGCGGGCTGCCGGTGTTCGGCAGGATCTCTGCCTCGTAGGTCACGTTCACGCCCTTGGCGCACCACTGCTTCGCCAGCTCGCGGGCCTGGCCGTGCGGGACCAGGTCGTCGCTGACGCCGGTGGCCACCCGGACCGGTGCCGACGGCTTCAGGGTGCCGATGCGCTGGCTGTCCAGGAAGGACGTCAGGGCGGGCGTGGCGGCGATGATGTCGCTGACCGAGCGGCCGTCGGTCGTCCACGCCGTGCTCTTCACCTTGCCGTACGCGAACAGGGCGTCCCCGACGCACCTCGTCGACAGATCGGCGAGCGCCGCCTTGCCCGTCGCGTTCAGATGGGCGTCCGCGATGGGCCTCAGCCTCGGGTCCGACTGGAGGAATCCGTTGAGCGACCAGCCGAGGGCGCCCGCCAGTTCGCTGCCGTCGATGGCCCGGGTGACCTCGGTCAGGTCGGCCGGCGGGGCACCGGAGTAAGCGCCCGCGAGGCGGACGTCGGGGGCGTACGACGGCTGCAGCTCGGCCGCCGCCGCGCTCGCTCCGCCGCCCTGGCTGTAGCCGAAGAGGCCCACCCGGGAGTCGGCGGTCACCGAGGCGCCGGTGACCGCCCGGGCGGCACGGGCGGCGTCGAGCAGGGCGTGCGCCTCGTCGACGCGGTTGACGTAGGTGTGCAGCCGGTCGGTCGTGCCGAGGCCCGCGTAGTCGGTGACGACGACGGCCGCGCCCTTGGCGAGGAGGCGGTAGATCGCCAGGTCCTCGTAACCGACGGAGACCGTCTCGCCGTTGAACCGGAGCGGGTGCTCCAGGCCCATCGACGCGGCGCACTGGTCGCCCTGGCCCATGGTGCCGGGGGCGAGCGCGACCAGCGGGCGCGGGCCCGCGCCCTGCCAGGTGGCCGAGGGCTCGATGTAGGCGCCGGTGACGGCCATCGGCCGGCCGTTGGAATCCGTCGACTTGTACATGAGCCGGGTCGCCTTACCCGGCAGGGGACCGTTCAGGCTCGGCAGGCTCAGGGCCAGCTTGAGCGGTTCGGTGCGGACCAGGGTGCCGTCGGCGGCGGGCAGGGTCGTGGGCGGGGTGTAGAAGGCCGGGATGGTGACGCCCCGGGACACGACCTCGTCGGCAGCCGTGGCGGCGGTGCCGGTGAGGGTCTGGGTGGCGAGACAGGCGGCGGTGATGACGCCCCCGGCCAGGAGCCGTCTGCGTACGGGCATGGCGAACCTCCTGTTGAAGCGGCTGGTCAGGAAGGTGCGGTGGTACGACGGCCCCCGCGCGCGCAGTCGTCCGGATGCGCGCGGCGGGGGCCGCGTCAAGGCTCGCCAGGAACGTACCTACCGGGGAGTTACCCGCGGTACTGGTCGGTAGGTTACGGTTCAGTAATTTAAATGCTCACGAGATCGTTCTCACGAGAAGAGAAGCCGCCACGTGAGGGGCCCGGGGTGCCCGTCGGCGTCCCCGCGCAGCTCCGCCCGCGACTTCTGGAAGTCGCGCACGTTCAGCCGGTCCGCCGCGCCCCAGGTCCTGCTGGGCCCGACCTTGTAGTGGTCGCCGAAACCGCGCTTGACCAGTTGCTTCCCGAGCCGGAGAACATGCTCGTTGGACGCGCCCTCCCGGAAGAACTTACGGCCGGGAAAGGCCGGCACCTCGGCCTCGGTCCCCGGCCTGCTCTCCGCCGACTCCTCCCCCTCGCCCCCGAGGTCCAGATCGGCCTTGGCGAGCTTCACCAGCCGACCGAAGTCGATCGCGCCGGGATCGCCGTGGGTGTTCTCCGGTACGTGCATGTGGCCGCACACGCCCTTGAACCCCAGCCACTTCGTCCCGGACATCCGCTGGCCGCCGCCGTTGGCGTACGACGACGGATACGCCGGCCACGCGCGCGGGCCGGACAGGGGCACGCCGTGTTCCTCGTGCATCCAGGCCAGGAACCGGGCGACGCCGAGCAGCGCCCACTCGGGGGCCTCCGGCCAGTAGACGTGGGCGTTGCCGGCCTTCTTCCACTTGGCGTGCGTCTTGGGGTCGCAGGTGCCGACCAGTTCGACCTGGCAGACGTTCAGCGTGTTGGTGTCGACGCCGCCGCGCAGATTGACCAGCGCGCGGGAGGAGGTCTCGATGTCGAAGTGCTGGTACCACCTCAGCTTCCGCTCCCCGGGATCCGGCACCGCGGTCAGGTTCGGCGCGGAGGACCCGCCCCCGTAGCCGGGCAGCGAGCGGCCCTCGGTGGTGTGCAGGACGACGGCGTTGACCTGCATGGCGTCGCCGCCGAAGTCGTCCTGGTACCAGTTGGCCCGGCTCGCGCCCGGGTATCTCTGGGGTCCTGTCCTCATGCTCATGGCCGCTCCTGTGTTCGAAGGGCTGTGATGCCCAACCAGGAGGAAACCTAGGGGAGTTGGGGGGCGCGCCGGAGGAGGCGTGAGGGGTTCACAGGGTGGGGACGGCGTGCGCCGGTCACGACCTGGGGCTGATCCGTACTCGTCCCCGGGAGGGAGCCGCGAACCGGGACGTACTGCGTTCTCAGTACCGCGCAGTGTCGGCAGCCGCACGACGACACAGGGGGTCTCTCCCCGGGAGCCTGGAGGGACCTTCGACGTCCAGCCGTCCAGATGTGGAGACCTCCCCCCGTGGCTACTTTCCTGTATCGACTGGGCCGCCTGGCCTTCCGGCGGCGCTGGTACGTCGCCCTGGTGTGGGCGGCCGTACTGGCCGCCGTCGGGCTCGGCGCCATGAAGGCCCCGGGCGCCGTGGACGAGGAGTTCTCCATGCCGGGGATCGAGTCGCAGAAGGCGTTCGACCTGATGGAGGAGCGGTTCCCCGGCACGACCGCCGACGGCGCGACCGCCCGGGTCGTCTTCGTCGCGCCGGACGGCCAGAAGGTAACCGCCGCCGAGAACAAGGAAGCCGTCGCGGCCGCCGTCACCGAACTCGGGGACGGCTCGCAGGTGGCGAGCGCCGTCGACCCCTTCCAGGCCGGCGCGGTCAGCGAGGACGGCACCACGGCGTACACCACCGTCACCTACCAGGTCGGCGTCAACGACCTCACCGACGCCAGCCTGACCCATCTCGAGGACGCGCTGGAGGAGGCCCGGGACTCCGGGCTCACCGTCGAGGCGGGCGGCACCGCCCTGGAGGACACCGGAGGGCCGGGCGGGGCGGCCGAGATCATCGGCGTGGCCATCGCCGCCGTGGTCCTGCTCGTCACCTTCGGTTCGCTGGTCGCCGCCGGACTGCCGCTGCTGACCGCCCTCATCGGCGTCGGCGTGAGCATGGCCGCGATCACGGCGCTGTCCAGCGCCCTCGGCCTGTCCACCACCACCGGCACCCTGGCCATGATGCTGGGCCTCGCCGTCGGCATCGACTACGCCCTGTTCGTCGTCTCCCGCTACCGCGAGGAGCGCGCCAAGGGGCGGGCGCCCCAGGAGGCCGTCGCCCTCGCCACCGGCACCGCCGGATCGGCGGTGGTCTTCGCCGGGCTCACCGTCGTCATCGCGCTGGCCGGTCTGTCGGTCGTCGGCATCCCGATGCTGACCAAGATGGGTCTGGCCGCCGCGGGGGCGGTGGTGATCGCCGTACTGATCGCGCTGACGCTCGTCCCGGCCTTCCTCGGCTTCTGGCCGAACGCCGTCCTGGCCCGCAAGGCCCGCCGCCGCGGCCGTACCGAGGAAGCCGCCAAGGACAACGGCGGCACCCGCTGGGCCCGCTTCGTGCTGCGCCGCCCGCTGCCCGTGCTGCTGCTCGGGGTCGTCGGCCTCGGCGCCCTCGCGATACCGATGACCGACCTCCAGCTCGGGATGCCCGGCGACGAGGCCAAGTCGACCTCGACGACCGAGCGGCGGGCCTACGACGCCCTCGCCGAGGGCTTCGGGCCCGGCTTCAACGGGCCGCTGACCGTCGTCGTGGACGCGCGGGGGAACGACGATCCGAAGGCCGCCGCGTCCGCGATCTCCCGGGAGATCGGCGCCACGGAGGGCGTGGTGTCGGTGTCGCCCGCCCGCTTCAACGAGGCCGGTGACACGGCCGTCTTCTCCGTCGTACCGGCCACCGCGCCGACCGACGAGAAGACCAAGGACCTGGTCAACACGATCCGCGGGGAGCGGGCGGGGGCCGAGTCGGAGACCGGGGCGACCTTCGAGGTCACCGGCACCACGGCGCTGAACATCGACATCTCCGACAAGGTGCAGTCCGCGCTGGTGCCGTATCTGATCGTCGTGGTCGGGCTCGCGGTCATCCTGCTGCTGGTGGTCTTCCGGTCCGTCCTCGTCCCGCTGAAGGCGGCCCTCGGCTTCCTGCTCTCCGTCCTCGCCTCGCTCGGCGCGGTCGTGGTGGTCTTCCAGCAGGGGCACGGCGCGGAGATCTTCGGCGTCGAGCAGACCGGCCCGATCATGAGCCTGATGCCGATCTTCCTGGTGGGCATCGTCTTCGGACTCGCGATGGACTACGAGGTCTTCCTGGTCTCGCGGATGCGGGAGGCCCACGTCCACGGCGAGAGCCCCGCCCAGGCCGTGACCTCGGGTTTCCGGCACAGCGCCCGGGTGGTCGTGGCCGCCGCGCTGATCATGATCGCGGTGTTCGCCGGGTTCATCGGCGAGAGCGACTCCATGATCAAGATGATCGGGTTCGGGCTCGCCGCGGCGGTCCTGTTCGACGCCTTCGTCGTCCGTATGGCGATCGTGCCGGCCGTGCTCGCCCTGCTCGGCGACAAGGCCTGGTGGCTGCCGAAGTGGCTGGACCGCATCCTGCCCCGGGTCGACGTCGAGGGCGAGGCGCTCGGCCGCCCGGCCCCGGCCGGGGAGCGGGCGCCGGTGGAGAAGGAGGTCGCCCGCGCCTGAGCGGAGGCTTCCCGAGGGCCGCCCGGACCACGGGCGGCCCGTCCGTCGGCCACCATGGACATCAGCATCTGACCGAGAGAGCCCCATGAGCAGAAGTCTGGAGCGCTACGCCGACCGCTTCGAGCAGTACGCGGCGCGCTATCCCCGTGCCATCGACGTGGTGACGGTCCTGGCACTGATCGGCTGCGCGGTCCTCGGCACCCAGCTCAGCATGCCCGGCACCGCCCCGCCGGACTCGGGCAAGGCCACCGAGGCCCTGCTCGGCCTGGGCTGTCTGGTCCTGCTGAAGTACCGCACCTACCCGCGCACGGTCGTCGTCGTGACCGCCGTCGTCACCACGGCCGCCGTCGTGCGCGGCTATCTGCTCACCCCGCTGCTGCTGGCCCCGCTGCTGGCGGCGATGTACTGGCTGGCCGCGCTGTGCGACCGCAAGACGACCCGGATCTACGGGGCCGTCATCATGGTCATGCTGGTGACGATGAACGTGGTCATGGACTCCTGGGACGGTCTGTCGCTGGTCCTCAGGGTGATCGGGCCCGTCTTCTGGCTGGCGCTGCCGCTCGCGGCGGGCAGCATGGCCCAGTTCCGGCGCGCCTACCTGGAGGCCGTCCAGGCCCGCGCCGAGCACGCCGAGCGCACCCGGGAGGAGGAGGCGCGGCTGCGGGTCACCGAGGAGCGGATGCGCATCGCCCGTGAGCTGCACGACGTCGTCGCGCACCATCTGGCGCTGGCCAACGCCCAGGCCGGTACCGCCGCCCACCTCGCGCGCAGTCACCCACGGCAGGCGGAGAAGATCCTCACCGACCTCACCGGCACCACCTCCTCCGCGCTGCGCGAGCTGAAGGCCACCCTGGGACTGCTGCGTCAGGACGACGTCCCGGACCGCGAGAAGCTGGAGCCCGCCCCCGGGCTCGCCCGGCTGCCCGAGCTGATCTCGGCGTGCGCGTCGGCGGGCCTCGACGTCACCGTCCTCACCGAGGGCGTGGCCCGGCCGCTGTCGCCGGGGGTGGACCTGACCGCGTACCGGATCGTGCAGGAGGCCCTCACCAACGTCTCCAAGCACGCCACCGGCCAGACCGCCCACGTCCGCTTCACCTATGCCGACGCCCGGCTGCTCATCAGCGTCAGCAACGACGGACCGCCCTCGACCGCCCAGGGAACCGGCGGCTTCGGTCTGACGGGGATGCGGGAACGCGCCCACTCCATCGGCGGCGAGCTGTGCGCGGGCCCGCGCCCCGAGGGTGGCTTCGAGGTCACCACCGCGCTGCCGCTCCAGCCGACCGCCGTGGAAGCCCGGGAGGGGGAGTCCTCGTGACCGTCCGGATCCTGCTCGCCGACGACCAGGCGCTGCTGCGGGCCACGTTCCGCATCCTCATCGACTCCAGCGAGGACATGGAGGTCGTCGGGGAGGCCTCCGACGGCGCCGAGGCGCTGGAAATGGCCCGCGCCCACCGCCCGGACGTCGTGCTGATGGACATCCGGATGCCCGGCACGGACGGCCTCGCGGGCACCTCCGCGATCTGCGCCGACCCGGACCTCGCCGACACCCGGGTGCTGATCCTCACCACCTTCGAGACGGAGGACTACGTCGCCCAGGCGCTGCGGGCCGGGGCGAGCGGCTTCCTCGGCAAGGACGTCACCGCGGACGCCCTGCTGACCGGCATCCGGACGGTGGCGTCCGGCGAGGCGCTGCTCTCGCCGGGCGCGACCCGCACCCTCATCACCCGCTTCCTCACCTCCCCCGCGCCGGGCACCCAGCTGGCTTCCCCGGAGCGGCTGGCCGAACTCACCGGCCGGGAGCGGGAGGTGATGGCACTGGCGGCGGAGGGCCGGTCCAACGCGGAGATCGCCGAGCTGCTCACGCTCAGCCCTTTGACGGTACGGACCCACATCCACCGCGCGATGACGAAACTGAACGCCCGCGACCGGGCGCAACTGGTCGTCATCGCGTATCAGACGGGCTTGGTGCAGGCTGGCCCGCAGGGCTGAGCGGCGGCCCTCCGAGCGGCGTACGGGCGCGAGCGGACGTAGATTCGGGAACGACCGGCGTATTCCCCCGAACCCATTGGAATCCCAATGGCCGGGATCGGATTCCTCATTGGAAGCCTATGGGTCGACGGGCGTACGTTCGAAGCCTCGGACCTCCCGACCCCCCTGGAGTTCACACCATGTCGAAGATCCTCTTCGTCCTGACCGGCGCCAACACCTGGACCCTCGCCGACGGCACCCCGCACCCCACCGGCTTCTGGGCCGAGGAGGCCGTCGCCCCCTACGAGCGGTTCAAGGCCGAGGGCCACGAGATCGTCGTCGCCACGCCCGGCGGAGTCGTGCCGACCCCCGACAAGGCCAGCCTCTCGCCCGAGTTCGCGGGCGGGCAGGAGGGCGCCGAGCAGATGGCCCGGGCCATCAACGAGATGACCGAGCTGAACCACCCGATCAGCCTGGAGGACGTGAACCTCGACGACTACGCGGCCGTCTTCTACCCCGGCGGCCACGGCCCCATGGAGGACCTGTCCGTCGACGCGACCTCCGGCCGGCTGCTCGTCGACGCGCTCGACTCGGGCAAGCCGCTGGGCGTGGTCTGCCACGGGCCCGCCGCGATGCTCGCCGCCACCCGCGAGGACGGCGGCAACGCCTTCGCCGGTTACCGGATCACCGCCTTCACCAACGCCGAGGAGACCCAGTCCGGCTTCGCCGACCGGGCGAAGTGGCTGCTGGAGACGCGGCTGGTCGAGGCCGGGGCGGACGTCCAGGTGGGCGAGCCGTGGGCGCCGCACGTCGTGGTCGACCGCAACCTCGTGACCGGCCAGAACCCGTCCTCCTCGGCCCCCCTCGCGGCCGAACTCCTGAAGAAGCTGGCCTGAACCCGCTCCCGGGAGCGGCAGCGCAGGACCTCAACCTGATCCGTACGTTCCTCGCGGTCTACCGCTCCGGCTCCTTCACGGCCGCCGCCCAGCTGCTCGGCATCTCCCAGCCCACGGTGACGACCCAGGTGAAGGCCCTGGAGCGGCAGTCGGGCCGGGAGCTGTTCGCCCGGCTGCCAAGGGGCGTCACGCCCACGCCGTACGCCCATGACCTGGCCGCGCGGGTCGCCGCCCCGCTGGACGCCCTCCTCGCGGCCACCGGCCAGGACCCGGCCGAGCAGGGCCCGCCGGCGCCGGTCCATCTGGCGGGCCCCGCCGAGGTGCTCTGCCTGCGGGTGCTGCCCGCGCTGGCCCCCCTGGTCGCGGAGGGCGTACGGCTGCGGGTCACACCCGGCCTGACCGACCCGCTGCTGGAGGAACTGCGGGCGGGCCGCCACGACCTGGTGCTGTCCACCACCCGCCCGCGCGGCCGCACCCTCCTCGCGACCCCCCTGCTGGACGAGGAGTTCGTGCTGGTGGCCGGGCGGGAATGGGCGTCCCGGATCGGTGACCGGGTCACGACGGAGGGGCCCGGGGTCCTGCACACCGTGCCGCTGGTCGCGTACGCCGAGGACCTGCCGATCGTCCGCCGCTACTGGCGGCACGTGTTCGAGCAGCGCCTGAACTGCCGGGCCGCCGTCACCATGCCCGATCTGCGGGGCGTCCTGACGGCGGTGACGGGCGGGGCGGGGTTCTCGGTGCTGCCGCGCTACCTGTGCGAGGCCGAGCTGGCCGCGGGCGCCCTGGTCCCGCTGCACGAGCCGGAGGACCCGCCGATCAACACGGCGTACGTGGTCCAGCGACCGGGCACGTCGGGAAACCCGGACGTCCCCCGCGTGCGGGACCTCCTGCTGCGGCTCGGCCCCACCTGGTGACGCGGCGGGGAACCGACGACGCCCCCGCCGCGACACGCTCTCGGCCGGTCAGCTCGCGCTGCAAGTGACCGTCGGCCAGGTGTGGTTGCCGTTGTGCTGGATGGTGACGCCCCAGTTGTTGCCGCTGCCGTTGGGTTTGGCGGTGAGGACTTGTGAACTGGGGTAACTGGCGGCGACGTTCCAGGTGGAGAGGATCTTCGCCGGGCTCGGCACGTTCATGGTGACGGTCCAGTTGCTGGAGCCGCTGACCGAGACGTTGAGGTTGTACCGGTCGCTCCATTGCTGACCGGCGGACAGGGTCGCCGAACAGCCGGTCCCACCGCCACCGCCACCGCCTCCGCCGCCCGAACCGCTCGGGGCCACTGCGCGGCCCGTCTGCGGGGAGATCATCCCGGCGCACAGACCTCGCGCGGACAGGCCTTGCGCGATGCGCGGGATCGCGGCCAGGGTGTTGGCGGACCAGTCGTGCATCAGCATGACCTGGCCGTTGGTGAGCCGGCCCGCCGCCGCCACGATCGCGTCCGTGCTCGCGCCGTTCCAGTCCTGCGAGTCGACGTCCCAGATGACCTCGGTCAGCCCGTACTTGGCGAGCACGGCCTTCACGGTGGCGTTGGTCTCGCCGTACGGCGGCCGGAACAGCACCGGCGTACCGCCGCCCGCGTTCGCGATGGCCTGCTGGGTGCGGGAGATCTCCGAGTCGATCTGCGCCTGGCTCAGCTGGGTCAGATGCGGGTGCGTGTAGCTGTGGTTGGCCACCCACATACCGGCGTTCACCTGGGCCCTGACCTGGGCCGGGTTGGCGGCGGCGTACTGGCCCTGGTTGAACATCGTGGCCCGCAGGCCGTTTTGGGTGAGCGCGGTGAGCAGGGCCGGGGTGCTGCTGGACGGGCCGTCGTCGAAGGTGAGGGCGACGTACCCGTTGCAGGTCGCGGCCTGCGCCGGAGCGGACGAGTGGACGGTGAGTGTTCCTGCCACGGCCATGACGGCGACCGCCAGTCTCGCGAGTAGGGGACGCATGGTCTCGGGCCTCCCTCGCTGGTCAGGTCGCCGTGCAGGAGACGGTGGGCCAGGTGTGGTTGCCGTTGTGCTGGATGGTGACGCCCCAGTTGTTGCCGCTGCCGTTGGGTTTGGCGGTGAGGCCTTGTGAGCTGGGGTAACTGGCGGCGACGTTCCAGGTGGAGAGGATCTTCGCCGGGCTCGGCACGTTCATGGTGACGGTCCAGTTGCTGGAGCCGCTGACGGAGACGTTGAGGTTGTACCGGTCGCTCCACTGCTGACCGGCGGACAGGGTCGCCGAACAGCCGGTCCCACCGCCACCGCCACCGCCTCCGCCGCCCGAACCGGTGCCGCCGACGGTGATGTTGGAGCTGCCGCTGCTCTGGTAGCCCTCGGTCGCCATGATCATGTAGTAGTTGAAGCTGCCGAGGGGCATCCCGGCCCGGGCCCAGGCGTCGAAGTGGTTGCCGGTGGTGATGGTGCCGCCCGTGCGCTTGGACTGCCGGACGCTCCAGTACTGGTCGAAGGTCTTGGTGCCCTCGACGGAGGGGGCGTTGTACCGGGTCGTCTTGTAGATGTCGTACGTGCCGCCGTCAGTGGTGACCGTGCCCTTGAAGGTGCCGGTGGGCCGGTAGGTGCCCCAGTTGTCGACGATGTAGTACTCGACGAGCGGGTTCGCGGTCCAGCCGTACAGCGTCAGGTAGGCGTTGCCGGACGGGTTGAACGTGCCGGAGTAGGTCACGGTACGGCGGGCTCCGTTGGCCCAGCCCTTGCCCGCGACGAAGTTCCCGGTGTTGCTCCACTGGGTGCTGTAGCTGCCCCCGGCGGCGAGGTTCATCGAGACCGTGCCCTGGGCGTCGGTCCAGAACGAGTAGTAGTAGCCGTTGTTGGTCCCGGTCTGGTTCGTGGTGACCACGGTGTCGGCGTGCGCGGTGACCGCGCCGAAGGCCATCAGCAGGACGGCACAGGCGCCGCTGATGAGTAGTCGGAACCGTGCGAGTGAGTTCTTCATGCGGCAGGAGTGTTGGTGCGAGCACGTCAAGTGTCAATAGTTTCGGCATCTGTTACGAAACATTCGGGTAGCTTGAACTGGTAATGTGAGCAGCTCAGGAGAGCTATTTGCGTTCATGAATTTCTTTGGCGCGGATATCGGATCATGCTCGCTCCTCTGAATTTCGAAAGATTTCGAAGTTTGCTTCGACTGTTTAGGGGGGCGGGTGCCGGTGACGTACGACAACTGCCCCAGCGTCGTGATGCCCTAGCCTCGTCCGGCATGAAGATCGATATCGAAGCCCTGCTCCAGGACCCGGACGCGCAGGACGTCGAGCGGCTGGCGATGCAGGCGGACGTCCTGGTTCCCGCGCTGCTCCAGAGCGTCGCCGGCACCAAGAGCACCCGGCAACTCGAACCGGTCATACGCGTGTTGAAGCGGATCGGCCCGCCCGCCTTCGACCTGGTCGTGGCGGCATGGCGGCGGGAGGAGATCCCGGAGTGGCAGGCGGGACGGTTCCTGGAGGTGTTCGACGAGCGATCCGCCGAGCAGTACACGGCCCTGGCGGCCGATCCGAGCCGGCGGGTCAGGGGCAAGGGGTTCGCCGGCCTCGTCAGGCTCCGCGTGGACTCCGAGGCCGGCTTCAGGGCCCTGGTGGAGACGTACGCCCAGGGCAGCCCCCTCCCCTACAAGGCGCCCGAGTACGCCCGCCTCTTCGGCGACTCCTTCGCCTCCCGCCTGCGCACGCTCCGCCGTGACCCGGCCGAGTCGCCGACGATCCGGCGCGGAGCGATGGCCGCGCTGGCCGCGACCGGCGGCGCCGACGCGCTCGACGAGCGGGACCGTGCCGTGCTGGACCGCCTGATACGGACGAAGATCCCGCACGAGACCCCGCGGCTGCCCTCCCTGAGCATGTGCGGCTGGTGGATCGCGGTCCCCGGGGCCACGTACGAGAACCTCTTCGAGGCCCTGGGCCTGCACGATCGGCGCCCGATCACGGTCCAGGGCGGCATCCACGCGACGCAGGTCGACGAGCGGGTCCGTGTCGAGGGGCCCGACGGCACCTTCCACAGCGTGGGCCGCGCCTTCGTCACCCCCGAACTGGACGGCTGGCGGCTCCTGTACGGCCCGCTCGACCTCCTCGTCGGCGAACCGTGGGAAGGCATGATCGAGGGCATCGAGAAGGTCAGCGCCCACTGCGGCGAGGCCCACTTCTTCTACCTGGACGAGGCGGGCGGCTCCGACATCTGGATCGTCGCCAAGGACGGCCGGGTCGTGCGCCGCTACACCGCCTACGACGACCCGGCCTGGGAGGGCGACCCGCTCCCGTGGGAGACCCTCGCGGCCGACGACCCCGACTACGAGCCGGAGTTCGAGGACGACTCGCCCAACGCGGGCACGACCACGGCCGAGACCGCCTGCGGCCATCTCTCCGTGGACCCCGCCCAGGTCGGCCCGGACACCCGGGTGACCGGCCACGGCTGGCTGGCCCTGACGGCCCGGGGAGCGGGGCACGGGGCGTTCCGCGGAGTGCTGCGCATCTGAGGACGTCGTCCCGGCCGGTCCGGCGCACGAGCCCGCCCTGCTGTGCGCGCCGGCCCTGCCCGAGACGAGGGACCGGGACCTCGACGCCATCTGAGCGCTCCTTTCGATCCTCTTGATCCCTTGCGCCCTCGTGATCCTTCCGGGCAGGTGCCGCGCCACCCGCCCGGGAGGACCATGGTGTGAGGAGGTGCCCATGCCCGAGCTGCCCGACGTGGAGGGGTTCCGGAGGGTGCTCGAGGAGTGCGCGAAGGGCAGGGCCGTCCGCCGGGTCGAGGTGCGGGACGCGGGCGTCCTGCACGGCACGAGCGCGCGGGGTCTGCGGGAGGCGCTTCAGGGGCGACGGTTCACCGCGGCGCAGCGGCACGGGAAGTGGCTGCTGGCCCGCACCGGCGGCCCCACCGTCCTGCTGCACTTCGGCATGACCGGGCAACTGCTGTGCGCCCACCCCGACGACGAGGTCGCCCCGCACGACCGGGTCCTGTTCACCCTGTCCCGCGACCGCCAGCTGCGCTACCGCGACCAGCGCAAGCTCCAGGGCCTGTGGCTGGCGCACGACGAGTCGGAGGTCGGGGCGCTCCTGGAGGGGCAGGGGCCCGACGCGCTGACGGTCGGCCGCGGGGAGTTCGACAGCGCGCTCGCCGCCCGGCGCGGCAGCGTCAAGACCGCCCTCACCGACCAGTCCGTCCTGGCCGGCCTCGGCAACCTCCTGGCCGACGAGATCCTCTGGCGCTCGGGTCTGCGCCCCACCAGCCCCACGAGCGCCCTCACCGAGACCGACCGCCGTCGCCTGTACACGCAGATGCGCCGAACCCTGCGCTCCGCGGTCCCCACCGGCCGTGTCCCGCCCCGCGACTCCTGGCTCACCGGCCACCGCGACGACCCCACCCCCACCTGCCCCCGCTGCGGCACCCCCCTGAACCGGACCCGGGTCGGAGGGCGCGGGACGGTGTGGTGCCCGCGGTGCCAGGACCGCTGAGACGGCGAGCAGCGGCCCAGGCGGGCCGCACGCACCTCACCGCAGCGCGCTCAGCTCCCGCCACTCCTCCCAGGAGAGGTTCCACGCGCCGAAGCCGTTCCCCGGGGCGACCACGCCCTTGGTGTCGTTGCCGGTGATCTCGAAGGGGTCGCCGGGGCGGACCTGGGCGTAGAACCAGGACGCGTCGGCGGTGCTCATGCCTATGCAGCCGGAACTCCGGTTCGCGTTGCCGAACCAGGCGGCGTTCCAGGGCGCGGCGTGGGCGTACATGCCCGACCAGGTGAGCCGCATCGAGTAGTCGACCATCTTGTCGTAGGCGTTGCCGAGGCCCACCGTCTCGGAGTTCATGTTGATCGTGCCCTCCTTGGCCATGAGCACCGCGGTTCCGCGCCAGGAGCGCTTGTCGCCGCCCGGGGTGCCGCCGGAGACCGGGATGCGGCGGACGGTTTCGCCGTCGCGTTCGAGGGTCAGCCGGTGGCTGTCCAGGTCGACCTTGACGATCTGCCGGGCGCCGATCGTGAACGTGGTCGTGTAGTCGCGTACGAACCAGCCGCCGTCCGTGCCCGAGTCGGTGCCGTTCAGCTCGGCCTTCAGCGTGACCTCGGTGCCGGGCTTCCAGTACTCCTTGGGCCGCCAGTCCACCCGGTCCCGGCCCGACCAGTCGCGGATCCAGCCCCAGGAGCCCTCGGTGCCGTTCGAGGTGGTCAGCTTGAGCTGCTTCTCCACCTCGGCCTTGTTCTCGACGGGGTGGTCGAAGACCAGGGAGATCGGCTGGGCGACGCCGACGGTGCTGTCGGCGCCCGGTCGCCAGTCCACCTTGTTGACCTTGTCCGCGGGGGCCGTGGTGAAGGTGGACTTCGTCGTCCTCGCCGGCCCGCCGCCCGCTGCCTCGGCCGCCGCCGTCACCTGGTACTCCGCGCCGGGGACGGCCTTGCGCGTGGAGGTCCATGACGCGCCGTCGGAGGCCGTCCGGCCGGGCAGCCGGTGGCCCTCGGCGTCGGTGACCGTCACCGAGGTGAGCCTGCCGCCCGCGGCCCTGACCCGCACGGGCTCGCCCGCCGGGACCCGTTCCCCCTCGGGCGTGACGGTGACGGTCACCTCGCCCTTCGGCCGCGCCTTGTCGTCCGGGGCGCCTGCGGAGCCGCCGGAGCCGGAGGAGGAGCAGGCGGTGAGCGGGGCCAGCAGGGCGGCCAGCACGTAGCCGTAGGTGCGTACACGAATGCGCGACAACGGGACCTCCGGGAGAGGCGAAAAGGGGCGATGTCGTGACTGTAGAGCCGAAGAACCCGAGGTCAGCCGCTGTGGAGCAACGTGACGGCGTCTGGTGCGCAACGGTCATGGTCCGGTCACATTCGCCGGACGGCGCCGTCATGGACCGCTGTGAGCCTCCTGTGTGTCCCCGCCACAGGACCGGGGAGAAGGAGAGGCTCAGACCGTGTCAGCGCTGCTCGTGCCGCCCAGCCGCGTGTCCCCGGCACACCACCGGGACTTCACCCTGCGCACCGTCACCCCGGGAACCTACCGCGCCTTCCTCGCGTCCCCCGAAGGCACCGCGCTGGGCGCCGGGTTCCTCCAGTGCCCGTCCTGGGCCGACGTCAAGGAGGGCTGGCGCTCCCAACTCCTCGGCTGGGGGCCGGATCCGGAGGCTGGCGGGCTGGCGGGCGTCGCCCTCGTGCTGCTGCGGCAGTTCCCCGGCACCCGCCGATACTTCGCCTACCTCCCCGAAGGGCCCGTCGCCGACTGGGCCGACCCCGACCTCGACGGCTGGCTCACCCCCCTGCTGGAACACCTGCGCCGCGCGGGCGTCTTCGCCGTACGCATCGGCCCCTCGCCCGCCTACCGGCGCTGGGACGCCGCCCGCCTCAAGCCGCTCTCCGGCCCCGGACGGCGCCTCGGCGACGTCCTCGCCAGCGAGGTCGACCCGCTCGGCACCGCCGTCGCCGAGCGGCTGCGGGCCCGGGGCTGGCGCCGCTGCGGCGGGGACGGGACCGGGGAGGACGGGGACGCCCAGCCCCGGCACGTCTTCCAGGTGCCGCTCGCCGGACGCACCGAGCGGGACCTGTGGTCCGGGCTCAACCAGGAGTGGCGGCGCAATGTCCGCCGGGCGCAGAAGGAGGGCGTGGAGGTCGTGGTGGGCAGCGCGGCCGAACTCCCCGAGTTCTACCGGCTGCTCGGCATCACCGAGCGCCGCGACGGCTTCCGGCTCGGCCGCTCGCTCGCCTACTACGAGCGGCAGTACGCGGCCCTCAACGCCGAGGAACCGGGCCGGATGAAGCTGTACCTCGCCCGGCACCGCGGGGAGATCCTCGCCGCCCACACGCTGATCACGGTGGGCCGCCGGGCCTGGTACCAGACCGGCGCCTCGGCCGACCACCGCCGCGAGGTCCGGCCCTCCAACGCCCTGCAGTGGCGGATGCTGCTGGACGCCCACGCCCTCGGCGCCGACGTCTACGACATGCGCGGGGTACCCTCCACTCTCGATCCAGGCGAACGTGCGTACGGACTGCTGCGGTGGAAGCTCGGCACCGGGGGACAGGTCGTCGAGACGTTGGGGGAATGGGAGAGGCCCTTGGGCGGCAGCGCCAACCACACGCTCTACCGCGCCTTCCAGGCGTACCTGAACCGTCGATGAGCCAGACCGCGACCAAACCCGCGGCGGCCGCCCCGGCGCGCGGCAGCGCCGTCATGGCCGCCGGGTCCCTCGTCTCCCGGGCCACCGGCTTCGCCCGCTCCGCCGTGGTGGCGGCGGCGGTCGGCACCATCGGGCCGGTCGCCGACGGCTACGCGGTCGGCAACGCCCTGCCCACCATCGTCTACATGCTGCTCCTCGGCGGCGCGCTCAACGCCGTGTTCGTGCCCGAGCTGGTCAGGGCCGCCAAGGAGCACACCGACGGGGGAGCGGCGTACACCGACCGGCTCGTCACGGTCTGCGTCGTGGCCCTGCTGGCGATCACCGCGACCGCCGTGTGGCTGGCCCCGGCGATCGTCGACGCCTACACCGGCTACACCGGCGAGCAGGCGGCCATGACCACCGCCTTCGCCCGCTACTGCCTGCCCCAGATCTTCTTCCTCGGCCTGTTCACCCTGCTCGGGCAGGTGCTCAACGCCCGCGGCCGGTTCGGCGCGATGATGTGGGCGCCGGTGCTCAACAACCTCGTCGTCATGGCGGTCTTCGGCCTGTACCTGGCCCTCGCCCTGGGCGGCGGGGACACGCTCACCGCGACCGAGACCGCCGTGCTCGGCTGGGGCACGACCGCCGGGATCGCCGCCCAGGCCCTCGTCCTCGTCCCCGCCCTGCGCGCGGCCCGCTTCCGCTGGCGGCCCCGCTTCGACTGGCGCGGCAGCGGACTGACCCGCCCCCTGCGCTCGGCCGGCTGGCTGGTGCTGCTGGTCCTCGCCAACCAGGCCGCCTACTGGGCCACCACCCGGCTGGCCACGACCGCGGGCCAGGACGGCGGCCCCGGCTTCGGCGCCTACAACAACGCCTACGCGCTGTGGGTCGTCCCGCACGGCATCATCACCGTCTCCGTGGTCACCGCGCTGATGCCCCGGATGAGCGCGTCCGCCGCCGACGGCGACACCGCCGCCGTACGCCGTGACGTCTCGCACGCCCTGCGCGTCAGCGCCTCGGCCGTCGTACCCGCCGCCTGCGCGCTGTTCGCCCTCGCCCAGCCGGTGATGGCCCTCGTCTTCGGATACGGCAGGACCAGCGCCGACGACACGGCCGCCATGGCGGGGATCCTGATGGCCTTCGCGCCCGGCCTCGTCGCCCTGTCCGGCCAGTACGTCCTGTCCCGCGCCTTCTACGCGCTCTCCGACACCCGTACGCCGTTCCTGCTCAACCTGGTGATCGTCGCCCTCAACGCGGGGCTGTCCCTGGCCGCCGCCCACCTGCTGCCGGCCCGCTGGGCCGTGACGGGCATGGCGGCGGCGTACGCGCTGGCGCTGTGCGCGGGCTGGGCGCTGACCGGCCGGGTGCTGAGCCGCCGGCTCGCGGTGGAACGCCCGCTTCGCTCCTCCTCCGTCGGCGCGCACGCCCGGCTGCTGCTCGCCGCCGTCCCCGCCACCGGGCTCGGCCACCTCGCGGTCCGCGCGACCGCACCCGCGGGTTCGCTCGCCGCCGCAACCGCGGGGGCCGCCGCCGTCGTGCTCACCTTCGCCCTGCTCGCCCGTCCGCTGCGCCTCGCCGAACTCCAGGCGCTGCTCTCCGGTCTGCGCCGCGGACGGGCCCGGACCTGACCACACCGAGGGAGAACTGCCGATGCCCCGCGTGCTCCTCATCGAGGACGACCCCTCCGTACGCGAGGGGGTCGAACTCGGTCTGCGCCGCCGCGGCCACGAGGTACGGGCGGCGGCGACCGGCGAGGCCGGCCTCGCCGCGCTGGCCGAGTTCCGCCCCGACCTGTTGCTGCTGGACCTGATGCTGCCCGGCATGAACGGCGTCCAGGTCTGCCGCCAGGTCCGCGACCACAGCCAGCTGCCGATCATCATGCTCACCGCGCGCGGCGACGACTTCGACGTGGTCATCGGCCTGGAGGCCGGCGCCGACGACTACATCGTCAAACCCGCCCGCCCCGAGGTGATCGAGGCCCGGATCCGTGCCGTGCTGCGCCGCCTCGACGACAGCGGCCCCGGCCGCCCGGCCATCGAGGTCTACGGCGCACTCACCATCGACCGCGTCGGGCTGACCGTCACCAAGGCGGGCCGACCGCTCACGCTCGCCCCCTCGGAGCTCAAGCTCCTGCTGCACCTGTCCGCCGCCCCCGAACAGGTCTTCAGCAGACAGCAGTTGCTGGAGCACGTCTGGGAGCACAGTTACCACGCCGACGCCCGGCTGGTGGACGCCTGCGTCGCCCGGCTGCGCGGCAAGATCGAGGACGAGGCCGGCAGCCCCCGCTACGTCCAGACCCTGCGGGGCTTCGGCTACCGCTTCGGACCCCTGTGACCACGGGCCGTCCCACCCGCCGGGTCCGGGCGTTCGGGCTGCGGACGCGGCTGCTGCTCGCCTTCCTGCTGGTCGCCGCCGTCAGCGCCGGCACGACGGCCGCGCTGACCTACCGGGAGGCCCGCAACGCGGTGCTCCAGGCCGCCCAGGACACGGCGGTCTCCTCGTTCCGGGACCAGGTGCAGCAGACCGGCTTCGGGCTGCCCCTGCGCGGCGGCGAGGACCTGGAGGCGGTCCTGCGGGACATCGCCCGCAAGGGCAAGCCGCACCCGTGGGTGGTGTTCGCCGAGTACGGCTCGCTGCGCGCCTCCTCGGGCGAGAACCCCGTCTCCACCGTCATCACCCCCGAACTGCGGCGCGCCGCGCGGGCCAAGCCGCACGGCACCTTCGAGCGGGTCGTCAAGGACGGCGTCCCCTACCTGACCATCGCCATGCCCATGGTCTTCAGGACCAGCCCGGACAGCGAGGTGACCAGCGGACTCGTCCTGTACGCCGTCATGCGGATGACCGACGAGCAGGTCAACGTCGACGCCCTTCTCGTGGCCGCCCGGGACGGCGCCCTGCCCGGCCTCGCCATCGCGCTGATCCCCGCCCTGATCGCCGCCCGCAGCGTGCTGCGCCCGGTACGGGAACTGAGCCAGGCGGCCCAGCACATGGGCAGCGGCAGACTCGACACCCGGATCCCGGTGCGCGGCAGCGACGAACTGGCGGACCTGGCCCGCACCTTCAACGAGTCCGCGGGCCAACTGGAGCACTCGGTACGCGAATTGCGCGAGGCCGAGGCCCGTGCCCGCCGCTTCGCCTCCGACGTCTCGCACGAACTGCGCACCCCGCTCGCCGGAATGCTCGCCGTCACCGAGGTCCTCGACGAGGACGCCGACCGGCTGGACGCCGACACCGCCCGGGCGGTCCGGCTGGTCAGCGCGGAGACCGGGAAGCTCGCCGTGCTCGTCGAGGACCTGATGGAGATCTCCCGCTTCGACGCCCGCGCGGCCGAGCTGAACGCCGACGAGGTCGACGTCGCCGAGGCCATCCGCAAGACCCTCCAGAACCGGCACTGGACCGACGACCGGGTCCGGGTCGAACTCCCCGAGGGCATCCGCGCCCGGCTCGACCCGCGCCGCTTCGACCTGGTGATCGCCAACCTCGTGGGCAACGCCCTGCGGCACGGCAGCGCGCCCGTCACGGTACGGCTGCGCACCGAGGCGTCCTCCGCGGGCACGCCGGTGCTGATCACCGAGGTCGCGGACAGCGGGCCCGGCATCCGGCCCGAGGCGCTGCCGCACATCTTCGACCGTTTCTACAAGGCCGACGCGGCCCGCACCCGCTCGGCGGGCAGCGGCCTGGGCCTGGCGATCACCCTGGAGAACGTGAAGCTCCACGGCGGAACGGTCCGCGCGGGGAACCTGCCCGGGGGCGGCGCCGTCTTCACCGTGGACATACCGCTGCACGTGGAGCGAGCGCCCGCGGGGGAGGCATCCCTTCACGCGGGGGAGGCACCGCAGCGGGCGGAGGGGGCACCCCTTCACGTCCACGCGGAGGAGGCCGGGGCATGAGCGTTGGGTGGACGCGCCGACGCGCGGTGGCGGCCCTCGCCGTCGCGGCGGCCGTACCGCTGCTCGGCGGCTGCGGCATCCAGGACACCGACGTCGTCGAGGCGGGCGGTCCCGCGAGCTTCCAGGCCTTCCTCGACCGCGACCGCGACATGCTGCTCTTCTTCCGGTCCCCGGACGGGAGAGTGGTCCCGGTGATCCGGTCGACCGGGCCCTCCACCGTCCTCACGGAGGGCGACGAGGTGGAGGTCTCCGACGAGCCGACCGGCCCGGTGCCGACGGAGAAGGTCATCTCCGCGCTGTTCGTCGGTCCCCGCGACGAGGATCTGGCCGCGGGCCTGCGCACCGACCTTCCGGTCGCCGGCCGCCACCCGTCCATCGAGGTCGACCGCGCCCCGAGCGGCAAGGTCGTCGCGCGTCTTCCCCTGGCCGTGAAGGGCCTGAGCGACACCGCTCGCCGCCAGCTGATCTGCACCATCGCCTACGGCGAGGACGCCGACGGCCGGCTGGTCGTGGAACTGACCGGATCCGACGGGGCGACGAGCTCCGGCACCTGCGGACTCGCGCGCCCCGTCCAGGGCACCGGCTGATCAGGAGCACTTGGTGGTGACGCCGCCGGTCTCGTCGCCCTTGAGGTAGATGCCGCTGACGTACCCGACGCCGCCCGCGTTCAGCGG